>CAMNVD010000066.1 GCA_946562005.1 uncultured Clostridia bacterium
AAGCTATGGGTGCTAAAGTGTTTACCTTTGCTGGGCTTACAGGTATCGGCGATTTAATCGTAACCTGCGGCAGTATGCACAGCCGCAACCGCCGGGCAGGGATTCTCCTGGGGCAAGGTCATTCTTTAGATGAGACGTTAAAAGAAGTGGGCATGGTAGTGGAAGGCGTCAATGCTGTAGCCAACGTCCATATGCTACGGCAGAAGTATGATGTGTCTATGCCTATCAGCGAGATGATTTATCGGGTGCTTTTTGCGGGTATGGATGCAAAGGAAGCCATTCTTACCTTAATGACGAGAGACAAAGCAAGCGAGTCATAAAAATAAAATCTATTATAAGTTAGAAAAAAGAGATGATTTTTATCATCTCTTTTTTATTTTGCGGATATATTTTGAGAATCATGCGCATAGAATGGGGGTACAAGAGGAGAGCACATTGAAAGATTATAAAAAATAATTATCATAAAAAATCTCCTTGCGCATAAAAACAATAGTAAGAAATATTTATTTTGTAACATTGCTGAAAAGTATACTTCATTGTTATTCTGAGGAGCGTGAGTGACGAAGAATCTTTTAGCTAACAATTGTTTTAAGATTCGTTGCTATGCGCAGAATAACAATCTGTAATAAAGTATAAAAATCGGCAACAACAAATGAGGGAGGGAAACTTTTGTGGAAAAGTTTGATGTCATGCAAGACATTGCAGAACGGACCGGAGGAGATATTTATTTAGGAGTGGTAGGTCCAGTAAGAACAGGGAAGTCCACCTTTATCAAAAGGTTCATGGAATTATTGGTCCTTCCCAATATTATCGAATTCCATGAACGGGAACGGGCTCAGGATGAGCTGCCTCAAAGCGGCGCAGGCCGAACGGTAACGACGACAGAACCCAAATTTATCCCGTCTGACGCCGTAGAAGTAGAAGTGCGGGAAGGTTTATCTGTACGAGTGCGGCTGGTGGACTGTGTGGGCTATGCAGTGCCGGGGGCTTTGGGTTTTGAAGAAGAAGCCGGTCCTCGTATGGTGCATACGCCATGGTTTGATGACCCAATCCCATTTCAAGAAGCGGCTGAAATCGGTACACGTAAAGTAATTACTGACCATTCCACCATTGGCTTTATCATCACTACCGACGGCAGTATTACCGACATTGCTCGAGATAGCTATGTGGAAGCAGAAGAACGAGTGGTCAATGAGCTGAAAGAATTAAATAAACCTTTTGTGATTTTACTGAATTCTATCCATCCGACCCATCCTGATACTGTAGCGTTATCTCAGGAGTTGGCAGCAAAATATGGAGTATGCGTCATGGCGATCAATGCGTCTACAATGAGTTATGACGATGTGATGGGTGTGCTGCAAGAAGCGCTGTATGAATTTCCTGTAACTGAAGTCAATGTTAATCTTCCACGTTGGGTAGAAGAATTGGAAAACGACCACTGGTTACGGAAACAGTTTGAAGACTGTGTGCGGGAAGGGGTTTCCGGCGTGCGCCGTATCCGGGATATCGACCAGTTGCTGAACAACTTAGAAATTCCTGGCATTGTAGGAGAAGTTCAGCTAAAAGAAATGATACTGGGCACCGGTGTTGCGTCTATTTCCTTGATTGCGGATAAAGATTTGTTTACAAAAATCCTGGAAGAATATACCAATCGGAAAATCGAAGGGGAACACTCTATTCTCAAACTGGTACGGGAATACAGCTATGCCTATAAGGAATGGGATAAATTATCTGAGGCTATGGCAGAGGTGCGCTCTAGCGGCTATGGGGTGGTAACCCCAAGACTGGAAGAAATGTATCTGGAAGAACCAGAACTCATTAAGCAGGGAGGTCGTTTTGGGGTGAAACTTCGGGCCAATGCCTCCAGCTTCCACATTATCCGCGCTAATATTTCTACAGAAATCACACCGTTAATCGGTACAGAAAAGCAATGTGAAGAATTGGTAAAATACATCTTGAGTGAATTTGAAGATGACCCACAAAAAATCTGGAGCACCAATATTTTCGGTAAATCTCTCCATGAATTGATGCAGGAAGGGATTCAGGGCAAGCTTTACCGTATGCCGGAAAATGCGCAGGCAAAACTTCAGGAAACGCTACAGCGTATTGTTAACGAAGGTGGCGGCGGTCTCATCTGCATCGTGTTATAGGAGGCGTCTATGATAGATATTGTTTCACCATACGAGGAATTTGCTATCAAAAGTCCGTATCCTGAAGTACGAATTACCCAGCCAAATCCTATTTATGGACAGATGATGTTAGATAATATGGGTGGCAGCGTATCGGAAATGTCTGCTGTAGCGTTATACTTTTATAGTCAATTGATGACGGAAAAGGAACCTATTGTTGCGCAGACCTTTCATCAAATTTCTATAACGGAAATGCGCCATCTGGCCATTTTCGGTGAATATGCTAAGCTTTCTGGTGAGAGCCCCCGTCTTTGGGCGCAAACCAATAATGGCAGATTTTATTGGACACCGGGATATTTGAATTATTTCTATGACCTAAAGGATATTCTCCGTAATGCTTTGGCAAGTGAGGAAAACGCTATTAGAAAGTATCAAAGTCAGTTAGATATGGTAGCAGACCCTTATATGATAGACAGCTTACAGCGGATTATTGCTGATGAAGAGTCTCATGTAAAGATGTTCAAATGGTTAATCTATAAATATGCTTAAAAATAAAAGGAGAATGAATTTTTCATTCTCCTTTTATTTTAGATATCTTTTTGCATATTCTTTTCAAAACGGAAGAAATAGTTAATTTCCGGAGGTATATTTTCTGATTTTTCTTCACCGGAAATGTTTGCTTCTGGATGACTAGGATTGAAAAATTCTACAATATGAAAGCCGCACTTATTTACATAAAAATGAATATTGCGTTTTTCGAAATAAGGCGTACAGGTTTTCCAAACTTTTGTTTCAGGATGAAGTTTTTCTATTGCTTGCCAGGCGGCGTAGCCAAGACCGATACTGTGGCAATCTACGTTGATGAAGAGTAGGGATGGTTCATTATAGTTGGTTTCTTGATTGATTACGAGAATTGCTCCGCCTACTACTTGACTGCGATATACGATATTATAGCTTTCTGCGCCATTTTCTTGAAATGCGGCGATTACCTCTTCCCGTGGGATGACCTCTGTTCCATCATCGCCAAATTCTTCGATTACCGCTTTTCGAAAGGCGACTTGGATATTTGTGATAAACGTTTCCGTTTCCTTTTCCTTTAAGGGGATAAGCTGAATGTCGCTCCTTGTTTGGTTATTCATAATCAGACCTCCTAAAAATAAAAAATAGCTCGGTTATCCCCAATGGGAAATAACCGAGCTCACTCGACATCTTATCTGACAGGCGGTACGAAACCCCTACACTACGGTGTACTGTCCTCTGATGACCTATTTTTTGCTTAGATTAGCATTTTTTATAAAAAATGTCAAGACGGATACGATGTTATAAATATAGAAATTTTGCAAATTGTTTTCTTGCATTTATATCTTGTTTTTGCTATAATCAACCTAATATAGAGCAGAAAAGCTGTTTTATAGGAAAAATAATAAAATTGTCAAATGAAAGGAGTTATTTGTATGGAAAAGAAAGACATCAAAGTTGGTTTGGTGGGCTTGGGTACTGTTGGCTTAGGAGTGGCAAAGGTGCTGTCATCCAACAGCGACGTCATTGCTAAAAGGGTAACTCCCATTTCATTGAAAAGAATCGTAGATAAAAATGTAACAGCGGCCAAGGAAAAGGCTGTAGAGATTGGTTATCCTGTCGAAATGGTGACAGATGATTTTAATGATATTTTAAACGACGAAGAAATCACCGTTGTTGTAGAACTCATTGGCGGTATCCATCCTGCTTATGAATTTATCAAATCTGCATTATTGGCTGGGAAAAATGTGGTTACCGCTAATAAAGACTTAATGGCATCCTTGGGTGGCGAGCTTCTTCACATTGCGGCGGAACAAGGTAGAGACTTGATGTTTGAGGCAAGTGTTGCAGGGGGGATTCCTATTCTGCACGCTTTGAAAGAATGTCTCTCCGGCAATCAGATTCAAAAAATTATGGGCATCGTTAATGGGACGACTAACTTCATCTTAACCCAGATGTCCCAGACAGGGGCTGACTTTGCCTCCTGCCTTGCTGAAGCTCAAGAATTAGGCTATGCAGAAGCAGACCCTACCAATGATATTGAAGGTTTTGACGCTGCTAGAAAGGTAGCTATCCTTGCTTCTATTGCTTTTAACAGCCGTGTAGTGGATACCGATGTTTATGTAGAAGGTATCAGCAATATTCAGGATATTGATATTAAATATGCCCGGGAGTTAGGCTATGGCATCAAAATGTTGGGCATTGCTAAGGAAGACAATGGGGAAATTGAGGCTCGGGTTCATCCGGCATTGATTCCGTTGCAGCACCCGCTTGCTTCTGTAAATGATTCCTTTAATGCGGTATTTGTTACCGGTGACGCTGTGGGCGATACCATGTTTTATGGTCGTGGTGCAGGGGAATTACCGACTGCAAGCGCTGTGGTAGGCGATATTATGGAAAGCGCTCGTAACATTTGCCAAGAAGTAACAGGCAGAATTGCTTGCACCTGTTTTGAAGAAAAACGCATCAAACATATGAATGAAACAGTTTCTAAGTATTACATTCGTTTGGCTGTTATGGACGACCCTGGTGTTTTGTCCCGTATTACCAAAGCATTTGGGGATAACAACGTTAGCCTTTCTTCTGTTATGCAAAAGGGGCATAACAACAAGCAGGGTGATGCTGCACAAATCGTGTTGATTACGCATACTGTGTTAGAAGCAAATGTGCAAAAAGCCCTAAAAGAAGCCCAAGAACTGGATTGCTTGTATGAAATCAAATCTTTAATCCGGGTAGAAAAAAGATAATCAGATAAATGATTGATTTGAGAAAAAAGAGGTCATGGGTATGATAAAAGTACAAGTCCCTGCTACAAGTGCTAATATGGGTCCCGGATTTGATACGATGGGGGTTGCCTTATCGCTATATAATACCATGTCGATAGAAGAAACAGAAAAGGATATCGTGGTAGATGTGTTAGGGGACCAGTCTCAACAGCTGATAAACCCAAAACATCATTTAATCGTTGACACGATGGATAAATTGTTTCAACTGGCAGGAAAAGAAAGAAAAGGACTGCATTTAGTCTGTGAAAATGTGGTTCCTTTTGCTCGGGGCTTGGGAAGTTCTTCAGCGGCGATTGTTGCTGGGTTATTTGGTGCCAATGCTTTATTAGGGAATTGCTATACAAATGATGACTTAATCAAAATTGCTACAGAAATAGAAGGACATCCAGATAACGTGGTGCCCGCTATTTGCGGCGGTTTTACTGTGGCCTGTTTGAGGGATGATGGCGTCCGTCATGTGAAGTGCAATATTCCTGCTGATATTCATGCCGTTGTGGCCATTCCGGATTTCAGGCTAAGCACATCAAAGGCGCGGGCGGCATTGCCGCAATCTGTATCCATGCGGGATGCTGTGTTTAATATGAGTCGTACTGCTATGGTAGTGGCTGCTGCCTTACAAGGTGATTTTGCATTATGGGGAGAAATGATGGAGGATAAACTGCACCAACCCTATCGCTTTCCTCTTATACCTGGAGCAGGTGCAGTGATTTCTGGTGCAAAAGAGGCTGGCGCAATTTCTTGTGTGTTAAGCGGTGCCGGGCCTACGATGATATCTTGGGTCGTTCATAATAACGACGCTGCTGTGGCAGAAGCCATGCAAAGAGGATTTGCTTCGGCAGGTATTGCTTGTAAGACAATGATTTTAACAGTTGATAATCAAGGTGCTAAGTTTAATATATAAGGAGGGTGCATATGGCGCTGATTGTTCAGAAATTTGGCGGAAGCTCGGTAGCCGATGCGGAAAGAATCAAAAGAGTTGCAAAAAGAGTGGTGGAAGCGGCAGGAACGGAAAATTCTGTAGTGGTTGTTGTTTCTGCTATGGGAGACACGACTGATATTTTATTGGATTTAGCTAGACAGTTAAACGAACATCCTCAGCCCAGAGAAATCGATATGTTGATGGCTACTGGGGAGCAGCAGTCTATTGCGCTTTTGGCTATGGCAATCCAGGCTATGGGGAAAGATGCTATTTCATTAACAGGACTTCAAGCTGG
>CAMNVD010000067.1 GCA_946562005.1 uncultured Clostridia bacterium
ATATTTTGCCGGACGGTCTTCGCCTTCTGGTATGCTAATTACCACCATTTTCATATCCTCACCAAAATCCAACTGTTGCGGCAAGGCAAGAGAGCCGATATTTTCCACGAATAACAAATCAATTTCTGACCAGTCAAACATTCCCAGTACTTTTGCAATCATTTCCCCATCTAAAGAAGAACCATCCTGAGAATTGATTTGCACAGCAGGTACATTGCAATCTGCAATACGTTGCGCATCCTTTGCCGTTTCCACATCTCCTAAAATCACAGCACTTCCAACCTTACCTGCAAGATAAGGAAAAAGCCCCTCTAAAATAGATGTTTTCCCAGCACCAGGCGCACCTAATAGGTTTATCACAAAGACTCTTTTTTCCTGAAAGAAGTTTCTGTTTTTTTCAGCACAAGACAGGACGGGAACCTGGGTTTCCTCCACCTGGTTCTCTTCTAAATGTGCATCCATCGTCACAAATTCCTCCTTTTATAAACCATCACCATTTATGGAAAGCAGGTGATATCAAAACCAAATTTACCTCAAAAATTCGTTACCGAGGTATTGTATCATACTTTTTAGTAGAAAGCAAAGCCTTCCTCTCCCACCATATCAGTTATCCTTCCGCAAGCATTGCTAAAAAATCTGCCTCTGAAAGAATTGGAATATTCAAAGCAATGGCCTTTTCCCGTTTAGAACCAGCATTTTCTCCTACCACGACATAGGTAGTTTTTTTGCTAACGCTTTCAGTGACTTTGCCGCCATAATAAGCAATCAAACTCTTCATCTCCTCACGGGTTTTGGTCTCCATGGTACCCGTCACCACAAAAGTCATGCCACTAAAACGCAAATCATCACCTAAGAGCGTTTCTCCGGCTAGTTCCATATTAACGCCGACATTTTTCAGTTTGTTTATGAGTATGCGGTTTTCATCCCTTTCATACCATTGATAGATGCTCCTAGCCATTTTTTCACCGATTTCATGGATGGCAGTCAGCCGCTCTATAGGAGCTGTCAGCACACTATCGATATCCGGAAAGAAACCAGCTAGCACCTTTGCCGCCTTTTCCCCCACCAGTGGAATCCCTAGCGCCGTCAATAACTGATATCCTGGATTTGACTTGCTTTTCTCTATAGCCTGTAGCAAATTATCTACAGACTTTTCTCCCATACGTTCTAGCGCAAGTAAATCCTTACGCTTTAGCGTGTATAAATCTCCAGGGTCAGCAATCAAATGATGCGCCAAAAGCTGCATTACCACTTGGGGCCCCAAGCCCTCAATATCCATGCCCCCCGAAGAAACAAAGTATATCAGCCGCTCCCGATAACGGGAAGGACAACTGCTATTCATGCAGCGATGAGCTACTTCACCTTCCGACTGCACGATAGGCGTACCGCATTCTGGACACTGCTCCGGCATCTGAAAGATACGTTCCAGTCCAGTACGCTTTTCCGGCAATGCCCGCACTACCTCAGGAATCACATCCCCCGCCTTGCGAATCATCACTGCATCCCCAATGCGCAAATCTCGTTCTTTAATTAAATCTGCATTATGAAGACTAGCCCTGGAAATTACACTGCCCGCTACCAGCACAGGCTCTAAGATTGCCGTTGGTGTTAATACCCCCGTCCGCCCCAGGCTGATTTCGATGTCCAATAACTTGGTTTCTACTTCTTCTGCGGGAAATTTATAAGCAATAGCCCCTCTTGGCGCTTTTGCAGTTGCCCCTAATTCCTCCCGGATAGCCAACTGATTAACCTTTAACACCAGGCCATCTATTTCAAAGGGTAACGAATGACGCTGTTCCTGCCAATAGTTGATAAACCCCTCAATCTCTTCAATGGTTGAAACGCTCTTAAATAATGGATTTACCGGAAATCCTTGTTCCCGCAAATAAGTTAGCTCTTCCTCATGGGTAGCAAAAGTTTTTCCTTCGATATAGACAATATCATAAATCAACACTTCCAGCTCTCGCTCAGCAGTGATAGCTGCGTCCAGCTGACGCAAGGAACCGGCCGCCGCATTGCGTGGATTAGCAAAAACGGCTTCCCCTGCCTCATCTCGCTGGGCATTTAAGGCCGCAAAATGGGCCTTGCTCATATAAGCTTCCCCGCGCACCACCAGCTTAGGAAGGGACTCCTTTAAGGTGAGCGGTAAACCCTTGATGGTTTTAATATTCGCCGTTACATTCTCCCCCACCAAACCATCGCCGCGAGTTGCGCCTAATTGCAGCATACCGTTTTCGTAAGTAAGAGCCACCGTCAGACCATCAATTTTATGCTCAAAGATATAGTCGATTTCACTATCTGCAAAGGGCTGTCTGGTCCGCCGTAGAAAGTCCTCTAGTTCCCCCAAGCTAAAAGCATTGCCTAAAGATAACAACTGTCGAATATGCTGAACAGATTGAAACTTCCTATCAGCTCTACCACCTACTCTTTGAGTTGGAGAGTTTTCCACTGCCTGTTCCGGATACTTAGCCTCTAAATCTGCTAATTCCCGCACTAATTTATCATACTGGTCATCAGGAATAGTCGGTGCGTCCAGCTCATAATAGGCAACATTATGCTTTTCGATTTCCTGCCGCAAAAAAGCAATTCGTTCCATATCCTTTTTTCTTGCCATCTTATTCCACTCCATCTATCATCATTTTACTGCATTCTAATTGCTGATAACCTTATTATATACTTACATTTAGAAATTAATCCTTCATTATTTGGGATTGCATTTACAGCTTTTTGATAGGAGCATATTTGAGGAGTAATTGCTTGATACCCTGGTCTGGGAAGGCAACCTTTAGTTCAGTACTATCTCCGCTGCCACTGGTACCTACTACCACACCAATGCCAAATTTACTATGCTGCACTTTATCTCCGATATTTATTAATGGGATACCCGTTGTTCCCGTATTCCCAGCAGAAAAACTATTTACCTCTTGTTTTTTTGGCGCAAAGCCATCGGTCCCAGTAGAACTAGATTTTCCCCAAATACCACCATAATTATGATTTCTAGCTGTTTGCTCTTCCCAAGTTTCCTTTCTTGGTTGTCCACCATTACCCTGGACTTCTAAAAGATGTTCAGGTATTTCAGCTAAGAAACGAGACGGCAAGTTATAGTTATCGTTCCCCCATTGTAGTCTGCGGTCAGAACGACTAAGATAGAGCTTTTCTTTGGCCCGGGTCATACCCACATAGCATAACCGTCGTTCTTCTTCCAATTCTTCATCATCTACCAACGCCCTGCTATGAGGAAAAACTTTTTCTTCCATACCGGTGATGAACACAATGGGAAACTCTAATCCCTTTGCAGCGTGCAACGTCATTAAGGTGATGTAGTCATCACGGCTATCTTCCGTATCCATATCAGTAGCCAAAGACATTTGTGCCAAGAAATCTTCTAAAGAATTTTCCGGTGTATTCCGTTCAAATTCTACGACAACAGATAGAAATTCTTGTAAGTTTTCCTGCCGGCTTTCCCCTTCTGCTGATTTATCTGCCAATAGCATATTCCAATAACCAGTTCTTTCCCATACCATCGGTACCAAATCACTAAGCGGTACTTGTTCGGACAATGCTAATAACTCAACAATCATACTATAGAAGTCCAAAAGTTTTCTACCGGTACCAGCAGAAATCCCCGTTACATCTTCCAGGTGAGGAAAAACTGTAAAAATGCACTCTCCATGGTCTCCTGCATATTGCTCCAGCTTTTGCCAAGTGGTTTCTCCGATACCTCGTTTTGGCTCGTTAATAATACGTTTTAAACTAATATTATCTGCCGGGTTAGAGAGCAGCCGTAAGTACGCCATGATGTCTTTGATTTCTTTTCGTTCGTAGAACTTCATGCCACCATAAATCCGATAAGGTAAGTTGTATTTGATACACAAGTCTTCAAATAAACGGCTCTGGCTATGGGTACGGTAAAGAATAGCAAAGTCCTGGTAGCGCATAGACTTTTTACTTTTCAGGTTAACGATTTCCTGAAGGACAAAAGCAGCTTCCTCTCTATCAGATGTAGCCTGATAATAGGTAACAATTTCTCCCTCACCATTACTGCTCCACAACTTTTTCTCTTTGCGTCCATGATTGTTTTGGATGACGCCATTGGCTGCGTCCAAAATATTTTGAGTAGAGCGGTAGTTTTGCTCCAGGTTAATAACCGTCGCCTGGGGATAATCTTTTTCGAAATCCATAATATTGCGAACATCTGCCCCACGCCAACGATAAATAGACTGGTCCGGGTCTCCTACCACACAGATATTCTTTCTTTTTGCCGCCAACATTTTGATAAACTGATACTGACAATAGTTAGTATCCTGATATTCATCTACTAATATGTATTGAAACAAATCTTGGTAAGTCGCTAATAAATCAGGATGCTTCTGCAACAGATACACAGTCTCTACCAATAAATCATCAAAGTCTAACGCATTGCTTTGCCGCAAATAAGTTTGATACTTACTATAAATCCTAGCTGTGATTTCATCCCAATCACTAGCAGCTGTCTTTGCTGCTGCTTCCGGCGTCTGTAGGTTATTTTTTGCCTTGCTGATAGCGGCAGATACAGCCCGAGGGTGATAATCTTTATCCGATAAACCTAACTCTTTGAGGATTTTCTTAATAACCTGCTGTTGGTCTCCATCATCATAAATGGTATAGTTTTTATCAAAAGGACAATGTTCGCTTTCTTGCCGTAAAATTCTGCCGCAAATAGCGTGGAAAGTACCAATCCACATACCTCTAGGGTCAAACTCCATAAGATTTTCCAGACGGTCTTTCATTTCTTTGGCAGCTTTATTCGTAAAGGTTACTGCTAAAATCCGTCCGGGAGAAACATTTTTCACCGAGATAAGATAAGCCACTTTTGTTACCAGCACCTTGGTTTTCCCACTGCCGGCCCCGGCTACAATAAGAATAGGCCCCTCTGTAGTCTGTACCCCTGCCTGCTGTTGAGGGTTTAGTCCATTAATGATTTCATCTTCCTGGATATATCTCATAAAAAACAAAGCTCCTTTTTCCACATCTGCACTACCTGGTTTTCAGCATAGAAAAAGGTGGTTTACGCCACCTTTTTGCTTTCTACATTCTGTTTTTTTATGTATTTATTTTGCCGCTTCGCTAATGGCCACCTGCAAGTTTATATCTTTGGTATATAGCGCCTTACCTAAGATAGCACCAACAAGATTATCTTGCGGCAATGCCTTAATGCTCTGAATATCCGCAAGGGAAGAAATCCCTCCAGAAACAATCACCTTCATATTGGTTGCTTCTAACACCGGCAAAATATGTGAAAAATCCGGTCCCTTCAGCTTCCCAGCCCGGTTGCTATCATGGTAAACAATATGAGTCACACCCAATTGCTCCATAACCTTTACCATTTCCAGTACGGTAGTAGGGACACCAGCTTTCCAGCCTTCCATGAGCACCATGCCATCACGGCTATCTATGCTAATGACGATACGGTCTCCATATTGCTTACAGGCATCTGCTACCAACTGATGATTAGTAATGGCTACAGTGCCTAATACTACCCGCTTTACGCCCAAGCCCAACAGCGTGTCAATGGTTTCCATCGTACGAATACCACCGCCCACTTGGATTTCAATACCATCCACCTCTAAGATGCGTTTAATTGCGTCTAAATTATCACAATGCCCGGAAAAAGCACCGTCCAAATCACCCACATGAATATAACGTGCGCCCATATTATACCAAGTCTGCGCCACACTCTGCGGGTCCAGAGGAAACACGGGCTCATCATCGTCCCATTCCGCCAATGCTCTGGTAGAAATGCCCTCTCTTAATTCAATTGCTGGGATGATTAACATAACGATGCCTCCGTTTTATTCTCAATTTTAATCTATGGTTTTACTTTATCATTTTAATATATTTTCAGACAAAAAACCACCCTCTTTTTCTCTTCTTTTATTTTTATTTACCTACCTGACAGATACACAAGAAAAATAACACAATAGCAGAAAAATATTTCCTTAAGAACAACAGTATTAATCAGCGTCACCGAGCCAAGTTAAAAAGACTAATACTATTGGTATCATGGGACACCATTACCAACAACACAGCAGCAATCACATAACAAAAAACATAAATCACAACCTCTTTTTTATAAGACTGTTTTATTAACG
>CAMNVD010000068.1 GCA_946562005.1 uncultured Clostridia bacterium
CCAACCGGGTGTGGTGGGGTTGAGCATTGCGACGAGGGCGGATGCGCTTCCTGACGATGTGGCGGATTATCTGGCGGAGCTGAATCAGCGTACTTATTTAATAGTAGAACTTGGGCTGCAAACAATCCATGATGAGACGGCGGAACGCATCAACCGGGGGCACTCCTATGGGGAATTTTTAGCGGGATATGAGAAGTTGGCAGCAAGGGGCATCCCTGTTTGCGTTCACATCATCAATGGTTTGCCGGGGGAGACCAAGGATATGATGGTAGAGACTATGGCAGAAATTGCAAAGTTGAATCTGCACAGTGTGAAAATCCATCTCTTGCATATCATTGCCGGGACAAAGCTGGCGGAAGAATATGTAGCAGGACAGGTGGAGCCTATGACGATGGAGGACTATGTAGAGGTGGTCTGTGACCAGTTGGAGCTGCTGCCGGCAGAGGTGATTATCCAACGGATTACTGGGGACGGCATGAAAGATTCTCTTCTTGCGCCCCGCTGGAGCCTGAAAAAATTTGTAGTGATGAATGCCATCGACGGAGAGCTAGTGAAGCGCCGAAGCTACCAGGGTATCTACAGTCATTGGATAACAGGAAAACGGCCGTCGGCAAAATAACCAAATATTCCCGGAGATTCTTAGAGATTCTTAGTTGACTTTTTTTCGGCGGGCATATATCATAAGAGAGTATTGATATCTGGAAGAATCGAAAAAGATTTTTCGGCTTCGCTCAGAATGACAAGTAGACTTAGGGCTAGAATGATAAAAGAGCTGAGTGATTATTAAATAGATATAAAGTTTGCTGCGCTAAGCGGGGCGGTAGCGGTGCCTTGTTACTCTCAATCCGCTATAGAGAGGCTGAATCCCTCTGTGAGGGCGTGACTTGTAGGGTCTGCCCCAAGTAAGTGGTGATGAGAATTGGGTCCTGCGCAATAAACCGCCGTGAACCCCGTCAGGTCCGGAAGGAAGCAGCGGTAAGCGGTTTCGTTTGTGTGCCGTGGGGAAACCCGGTTTGAGCTAACTGCTTGGGTAACGCTTGGAGGTCTATTTTCGAGCAGAGGTGCGCAGCATTATTTTTTATATTTTTTTGAGAAAGGGGATGGCATAGGCTGTCCCCTCTTCTTGTTTCTTTTGCAGGAAAATAGCTTTCTCAAGCGAAATAAATACAGTTATGGATGATGAAAACAAGGAGAATATTTATGAGTTATACGGCATTGTATCGGAAATTTCGTCCAGGCGACTTTGGCGAGCTGGTGGGACAAGCCCATATCAGCAAAACATTACAGCATGCCTTAGAGACGGGGCGTATTGTCCATGCTTATCTTTTTTGCGGGCCCAGAGGCACGGGGAAAACCAGTACGGCGAAAATCTTAGCCCAGGCGGTCAACTGTCTGGATTTGCATGATGGCGAGCCTTGCGGGGTATGTGAAGCCTGCAAACGGATTAAAGAGGGGCAATCCTTAGACATTATGGAAATTGACGCTGCGTCTAACCGGGGCATTGATGAAATCCGGGATTTACGGGAGCGGGTGCGTTATGCGCCGGCTCAAGAAAAATTCAAAGTATACATCATCGATGAAGTCCATATGCTCACTAACGAAGCCTTTAACGCTCTCCTAAAGACATTAGAGGAGCCGCCGGCTCATGTGATTTTTATCTTGGCGACGACAGAAGCTCATAAAATTCCCCTGACGGTTCTTTCCCGCTGTCAGCGCTTTGATTTCCGTCGTATTAGCTTAGTGGACATTGCCATGCGCCTAAAAGAGGTGGCGGAAAAAGAACAAATTGCCATTACTCAGGAGGCAGTGGACGCCATTGCCAAAAAGGCAGAAGGCGGCCTTCGTGACGCTATGAGCCTCCTGGACCAATGTGTTAGCTTTGCTCCTGATGGGGTAACGGCAGAAACAGTGGCTATGGTGTTAGGGGCTATGGACGGGGACTTTATTGCTGGAATGGCCGCAGCTCTCTATCAACAGAATTTATCTTTTCTCTTGGAGGGTATTGAGCAGTTAGTGAGTCAGGGGAAAGATTTACGCCAGTTTTTGCAGGATTTACTAGAGCATTTTCGTAGTTTGGCCTTGTTCCAGCTGATGCCGGATAGCCAAAAAAATGCTGCTGTAGATAGAGCGCTAGCCCAAGGTCCGCTACCGGATAATGGGATTATCTTATCTCTTATGCAGATGCTAGGAGAAGTTGATTATCGCTTGCGTAGCGCTGTGCAGCCTCGTATTGTGTTGGAGCTATCTCTCTTAAAAGCTGCTATGCCACAAACAGAAACGATAGTCAGACCGCTTAAACAGGTGACGGTCAGTCAACTAGAAAATACGGCCGTATCGTCTGTTGCGCCGAAGGCTGTAAAACCAGCGCCACCGCAAGGGGAAAATTTGCCGCCCTGGGAAACGGCAGCGCCGACGAAAACAGCGCCAAAGGTAACGCCTAAACGGTTAGAGGAAGATTTACCTTGGGGGACTGTGGAGGACGCTCCGTTTGGTGCGGCGGAACAGGCGGGGAAAGCAGTCGCAAAATCTGCCGTGAAGGCGGAACAGCTAGCGCAACTAAAGTCTGATATTGTTAGTGGCGGTGCGGTAACCCTTGAGATGGTGAAGGCGCAATGGCAGCAAATCCTTACGGAAGTGCGGAAACAACAGGTAACGACCTATGCCTTTTTACGTGAAGGGGCGGTTGCGGCCCTATCGGACGGCGTCTTATGGTTATCTTTTTCAGAAAAATATAAAATTCATATGGAAGCGATGATGCAGCCGAAACATAAAGAGAAGGTGGAGTCTATACTATCTCAACAATTTGGTATGTGGCTTACCTTGCAGTGTGGTGTCGAGGGACAGATAGCAGCTGTCGCAGACCAGGAGCAAGCAGATAGTGCATTGCCGACTGATTGGCTGCCGCCAGAGGAGCCGCCTCTGGCTGATGATGGAGATGGTGTGCCTTGGGGCGCCTCTAAAAAAGAGGCAAACCCAGTAGACGCTAGCTTTACCGCAGAACCGGAAGAGCCTGACGAACCAGACTGGAGTCATGCTTTTGATGGCTTAGAAGTAGAAGAATTTGACGACTAAAAAATATTTTAAAGAAACCTAGAAAAAACTTTGACCGGATAAGCCTTTTCGGTATATGATAGATAAAAGAAACAGATAAGATTCTTCACTAACGCTCAGAATGACAGACTGAGATTTTACTCAGAATATCATTTGTAACAGAGGGTATGTGAAAATGAGGAGGACAAAAAAAATGAGTTTTGGAAATATGCAAAAGTTAATGAAACAGGCGCAAAAAATGCAGTCTGATATGGCGAAATTACAGGAAGATTTAGTAGATATGACTGTAGAAGCGGCGGCAGGCGGCGGTATGGTGCAGGCTGTAGCCAATGGCAAGCAGGATATCCTTTCTATTAAAATCAATCCGGAAATTGTAGACCCGGAAGATGTGGAAATGTTAGAAGATATGGTATTGGCTGCTGTAAAGGAAGCGTTGCGTCTATCTCAAGAATTAGCAGCAGGTGAAATGCAGAAAATTACCGGGGGAATGAAAATGCCCGGAGGAATGTTTTAAGAGGAACGTTGAAACGATGAATTATCACTATCCTGCTTCTATGACCAATTTAATCAATTATTTAATGAAGCTACCAGGCATTGGACCCAAGTCTGCGCAAAGATTAGCCTTTTTCTTGCTTTCTGCTCCAGAGCAGGATGCTTGCGGATTAGGCGGCGCTATTGTAGAGGCCCGCAAAAAGATTCGCCGTTGTAAGGTATGCGGTAACTTAAGTGATGATGATACCTGCATGGTCTGTAAAGACCAGACTCGGGATGGTGCTATCCTCTGTGTAGTAGAACAACCCAAAGATGTGGTTATGTTGGAGAACACCAGAGAGTTTCATGGGCGTTATCATGTGCTGCATGGGGCTATCTCTCCTATGGAGGGCATCGGTCCAGAGCAGCTCACCATAGATATGCTGATGAGGCGGCTGAAAGAAGGCGGCATCCAGGAAGTGGTGATGGCCACAAATCCTAGTGTAGAAGGCGACGCTACAGTGCTCTATCTCTCCCGGCTTATCAAGCCTATGGGTATTAAAGTGACGAGAATTGCTCATGGCATCCCGGTAGGCGGGGATTTGGAATATGCAGATGAGGCGACGCTCTCTCGTGCATTCTGGGGCAGACGGGAACTGTGACTTGTTATCTGTCACTGGGTGCGAGGGCGTGGTTTGCTACTCCTTGGGCAAGATATAACTGCTGGTGTGGCTATTAAAGAGTTTATTTTGGGGAATTTAAAAAGGACTTGCAATTTTCTTTGCAAGTCCTTTTTTGAAAATTCTTTGTTGCGCTCAGAAAGGTAGAAAATCATTCCTCGGTATAGAGGTGTTACTATCTGCTTCTGAGGTTTATCCTTTGCGAAAGAAGCAGTTTTTTGCCTATGTACGAAGTGGACAGTCCCGTCGTTCCTTAATGGCCAGACGAGCAAGGAAGTCGCAGCGGTTGTTTTCTACATTATCAGCGTGTCCTGCTACCTTGTGCCAGGTGATTTCATGGTAATGGGATAATTTCAAAAGGGCTTTCCATAAATCCTGATTTTCTACAGGATTCTTTTTGCTATTGATCCAGCCGTTTTTGCTCCAGTTGGCTACCCAGCCTTTGGTAAAGCCATTGATGAGATAGGCGCTATCGCTGTATAAATCTACCTTACAGGGCTCTCTTAGCAGGGAAAGGCTTTCGACGGCAGCAGAAAGCTCCATTTTTTGATTGGTACTGACGGGGGCGTAACCATATATTTCTTTCCGGTGGGGGCCAAACATCAGTACAGCACCCCAACCGCCGGGGCCCGGATTGCCAGAGCAGGCGCCATCTGTATAAATTGTTATTTGCTTCAAGGCCGTTCCTCCATTCTATTCTTTGAATATTCTGCTTTCGGGGAAAATCTCCTGCCTTTTTTGGGGAGAAAGCGGCGTCGTGAAAATATTTTAGCAAATATTTTAATAGAAAATTAACAAATCCTGACAGTTTTTTACTTTTAACCTGTGGGGAGAAATGATATACTAGAAGAAATCACAGACAAGGTCGGTGAAAAAATGACCCATTATGACGAACCAATAGAACCAAATGCAGATAAAAATGCTCCTACTGATTGGGAGCTGGATTTACATGGGGACTTGCCCCTACAGGAAATCAATAACCTCTCCTTTGACCAGTTAAAGGAAATCGCTGCTCGTGCCCAGCAGACGGCAGAGGAGGCTAATGAAATCGCTGCGCAAAAGGAAGCGGCAGCCCTTGAAGCAGAACGGGCTGCGAAACTAGCGTTAGCAGCTTCTGCTGATGCCGACCAGGCAAAGCAATCAGCTGCGGAAGCCACCAGCAAGGCAGAGTTACTCCTGAACAAGCTAAAGGAAGAGGAAGCTAAGGAACTGGCGCAAGAGGCGGCAGCCTTAGCGCAGGAAAAACAGGCCAAGTTAAACCAGATAGAGCTAGAAATGGCAGCGCTCCAGGAGAAGTTGTCTTTAGCGCAACAGGAGGCGGCTGCTGCCCAGGAACAAGCAAAGTTTGCCCGGGTAACCCCTGCTGAATTTTGGCAAGAGGCAGAGGATGCGCCTGCCCCAGATAGGCAGGAAGTGATTGCGGCGGAGGCTGCTATGGCCGCAGCTGTTTCTGCTACGGCTATTGCTGAGGAAGCACAGAAGAAAGCAGAGGATTTGCAGCAGGAGTATCAAGCGGGGAAAAAGGAACAGGCAGCTCTTGCCACAGAAATAGAAAAATGGCTGGCTAAAGAAGAAAATGCACAGTCCGCTATGACCATGGCCCAACGTAAGCAAGAGGTGCTTGCTAAAAAAATAGCGGACAAGCAGTTTTTTGATAAGGAGGAAGATGTCTTTGTCGAGCGGCGGGATAACTTTGCTGCGATTACGAAAGAAGATATTCCTGTTTTCAAAAAGAAAAAGTCCCATCCCATCTTGAGCTTTTGTATTTTTTTGATTGTGGTAATAGGCGCAGCGCTAGCCATTAAAACCTTTGTGCTGCAAATTGCTAATATCTCTGGAGAGTCGATGTCTCCTACTCTCCACGATGATGAT
>CAMNVD010000069.1 GCA_946562005.1 uncultured Clostridia bacterium
ACCAAACCCAATGTCTTTTCCACATTCTGCTGCATGGTTTCCGGAAAGACTACCACATCCTTCATAATTCCTGTGAAAAGATGCAACATATAGTTTAGGATGCCGCAGCTATCGGGGATAATCATTCGTTCCACAGAAGAATGACTGATGTCTCGTTCGTGCCACAAAGCTACATCTTCCATAGCTGCAACTGAATTCCCCCTTAGCACCCGGGAAAGGCCGCTGATACGTTCACAGGCAATAGGGTTTTTCTTATGGGGCATAGCAGAAGAGCCTTTTTGCCCTTTGGTAAAAGGCTCGCACGCCTCGCCAATGTCCGTCCGCTGCAAGTTGCGAATTTCGATAGCAAATTTATCCAAAGAGCATCCCACAATAGCAAGGGTGCTCATAAACTCTGCATGGCGGTCACGCTGAATGACTTGGGTGGAGATTTCAGCAGGTTTCAGCCCCATCTTTTCACAAACATATTCTTCTATCTTTGGGCTAATATTGGCAAAGGTACCTACGGCTCCAGAGATTTTTCCCACAGCAGCAACTTCTCTTGCCCGTTCCATACGGGTGATGTTCCTATCCATTTCTAATGTCCACAAACCCATTTTTAGGCCGAAAGTCATAGGCTCGGCATGGATACCGTGGGTTCGCCCCATCATTAAGGTATCTTTATATTTCACAGCAAGCCCTGCCAATACTTCCCGCAAGGCTCTCGCCTTTGCCAAAAGAATGTCCATAGACTCTTTCATCTGGCAACAAAAAGCAGTATCCACCACGTCGGTAGAGGTCATTCCCATATGGATATATTTGGAGGCGTCTCCCACATATTCACCCACGCAGGTAAGAAATGCTACAGTGTCATGTTTAATCACCGCTTCGATTTCGTTGATGCGGTCAATATTAAAATCAGCTTTTTCCTGGATGTCTTTCAATGCATCATCAGGAATAAGGCCTAATTGATTCATAGCTTCACAAGCATGGATTTCCACTTCCAGCATTTTGCGGAAGCGGTTTTCATTGGTCCACACATATTCCATTTCAGGTAAAGAATATCGGGATATCATTTTTCTTTTCCTCGCAATCTTTGCAATCTTTATTTTTGAGCTAGATAACCATCAATGCCTAGCTCTTGCAGTTTTGCGTCTTTCTTTTCTACGCCATCCGCCATTTCCTTTTTAAAAGCAATCAATTTTTCAGCGATTTCAGGATATTTCAGCGATAACATCTGAGCAGCAAGAATAGCAGCATTTTTTGCGCCGTTAATAGCAACAGTGGCTACCGGAATACCAGAGGGCATCTGCACAATGGCATATAAAGCGTCCAGGCCATTTAGAGCCCCAGACTGAATAGGCACACCAATCACCGGCACGGTAGTACAGGCTGCAATCACCCCAGGCAAGTGAGCAGCGCCGCCAGCACCTGCAATAATCACCTCAATACCATTTGCAACGGCGTTTTTAGCAATAGCGGCCGTTTTATCGGGCACACGGTGAGCAGATGAAATATAGACTTCATAAGGGATTTTTAATTCATCCAAAAACTTTGCGCTTTCCTTCATTACTGGTAAATCAGAGTCACTCCCCATAATAATGGCAACTTTCATACAACGAATCCCTCCAAACAACTTTTACTGTAAAAACCTTCGAAAAGGCTGATAAACAATGTTTTAAGAAAAAGATAAATTCTATCTTTCTCTTACAAATTCCTGCAAGTCAGAAAAACTTTTCCCAAAATAACCAAAGAAAGGAGCAAATCATTGCTCCTTTCTTTCAAACAGATTCATGTTATCTAGTTTCTCCGCAAGGCTTCTACTGGTGGAATAGAAGAAGCAGAAACAGCCGGATATACTCCGAAGATTAATCCACAGCCGATTGCCATAAATACCGCCACTTGGATAGCCGCCGCATTAACAGCAGTGTGGAACCCATATTGGTCAAAGATACCGAGACCTATGACACCAAAGACCACACCCAAGAAGGCGCCTATGGCGCTTAGATAAATAGCCTCTAAAACAAACTGAATAATTAAGTCGCTTTGACGAGCACCTAACGCACGTCTAACGCCGATTTCACCGGTTCTCTCTGTTACGGCTACCAGCATGATGTTCATAATCCCAAGACCGCCGACAAGCAGAGATACAGCAGCAATACCACCCAAGAGTAAGGTCATAACACGGTTTGCGTTATCGGCCTCTTGTACCATTTGGTTTAAACTTGTCACCGTGACCGGGAGGTCCTCGCCTAAAAGAGAATTACTACTGGAATCAGAAGGATTCTCATCTGGCATAGGCGCAGGCATGGGTTCTTCTATCATAATATCCCCATCAACCATCACATCAACGGAAACCTCTCCACCGCCCATATCTCCGCCATCGCCGCCAACAGAGGACACATTGCCATCTAGCCGCAATTCTTTGCGGATAATACGGCTAAGCTGTACAACGGATAACTCTACAGAATTGGTATCCGGCGCTTTCCCCCAGATTTCTGGGATTTTCTTCGTGCTTAATATTTTTAGCGCCGAGGTATAGGGCATCACGATTTTATCATCAATACCATCAGCTTTTCCCTCTCCTTTAGCAGAGAGCACCCCTAAGATACGATAATCCAACCCATTGATAGAAATCGTCTGTCCAACTGGACTTCTACCATTCATTAGTTTAGAAGCAAGATTGCTGCCTAGGAGCACTACTGGCGCCCGCTGCTCCACATGAAGGAATGTGAAGTTTTGCCCTGCTGCAAAGTCTTGGTCCCGGATGAAAGGAAAATTTTCATTTACCCCCAACACATCCACTTTGGTTTTGGTACGCCGCCACTTCATATTTACATTGCCATAGACTACTGGCGTCACAGCGCTTAACGTCGGCACTCGTTCCTGTAATTCTGCTGCATAACTTGGCTCAAAATAATAATTAGATTTAGACGCCTTTACTACAACCACGTTAGAACCTAAACTTTCAAATTGGTCCATAACAGATACCCGTGCGCCTTCCCCGATACCCATCAGAGCAACAACAGAGGCTACCCCAATGGTAACACCTAGTACCGTCAAAGCCGACCGCAAAAAGTTCGACATAATACCGTGTGCCGCCATTTGCATACTAAACCATAAACGCACCCGTAAACTGCCCAGTGAATCTTTTTTCATAAATCCCCCTCCTTCCTGTCAAACAAGTTTCCTATTTCCCGGTAAATAAATTATTATTACCGCCAGATACTTGTTGACTAGGAAGTAAGTCAGAGGTACTGCCTGTGATAACCTGGTCTCCCTCTTCCAAACCAGAAGTAACTTCTGCCCAACGAGAGTTCATCATTCCTACTTCAATAGGCACTACCTGTACCTGTCCGTCGGCATCCAAGACTTCTACCTTTCTTACACCTTCTTCTTCAAAGATAGCTTCTAAAGGAACCAACAATACATCTTCAGCAGAACCTGCGCCGATAAAAGCTTTTCCCTGCATACCAGAACGTACTTTTTCATTACCTACTACTTTAATCCCCACTTCGAAGCGGGTAACCCCGCTTTCGTCTTTGCCGCTTGCAGATACCTCTTCTACAATCCCTTCGAATTTTTCCCCAGGAATTGCGTCTACTGTTACAGTAACGGCTGCACCCTGCTGTACTAAGAGAATATCAGTATCATCTACCTGCACATACATATAGATATCAGAGGTTTTGAAGACGCTGCCCAACCATTCGCCTGGGCTAACGGAAGCACCCTCTTGCTTTTCAAATTCCTGCAAAGTCCCATCACTAGGAGATTTAATGGTTAAGGTCCCAGATTGGGCTTCTAGCTTACTTAGTTCGATTTTCTTCTTGCGAATGCTGTCTAACCGTTTTTCGATTTCATCACGAACGTCTTGCCCTGCCATCATAGCAATCGGGGTACCTTTTTTCACGATTTCCATTGGTTTCACCAGTGTTTTGGTAATAACCCCTTCCACACCACTCAAGACATCTTCCTGATCTACATATTTTTCGACTTTCGTATAATAAGAACACCAGGTAATATGCCGCTGGTCAATAGGCAATTCCTTTTCCGCCTTGTCATAAAAGCCAAATTGGGCAATCATTTCAGGAGCCAAAAGCCCCGGATTTTCTGCTTCTACATTGACCCAATACACATAGCTGTAACCTTCTACCTTGGCGTCAACACCGATAAAAACATTTAAATCCTTATTAGGTGTAGGAATTGCCGTTCTATTAATATCCGTAATTTTCGCTTCAATTGGGTCGTTATAGAAATCAGGAAAACGCAACATGGCGCAGGAGTCATCCTGCAAGGCTTCGATTTCCGTGGAAGAGAGCTTGGCTACCAACTCGATGCGGCTATCGTTTACAACTGTAGCTACGATTTGCCCGGCGTTCACTTCCGTCCCATTTTTCACCGATAGCTCCGTCACACGTCCATCAATAGGCGCCGTAAGAGAAATCCCTTTATTGGGGTCTACTTTATCCACTTGGTCTACATCTACATTAAGCATAGAAGCAAGAGATTTCCGCTCCGACTCTAACTGGTCGCGAACAGTTTCCAACTGAGTGTCCAGCCCAGGCGCAGAGAGCTGTACCAAAGACTGTCCAGCATCTACATGGTCGCCGGCTTTGACCAGGATTTTATCAATGATATAACTGGAAACGCCGCTGGAGCTATCCCCTCTAGGCACCTGGATACTGCCGCCATAAGACGGGTGTAGATTCCCGGTAGCCTCTACCCCTACATTAATATCACCACGAGCTACTGTATGCGTAGAATATTGAGGACCACTCACCCCTTGATTAGATGGGAATAATTGTTTCACTGCCCAAAAGCAGCCACCAATGGCAATGACCCCTAAAACCCCCACTGTCACGATTTTTTTGGTTGTATTATTCATGTTTGTTTGCCTCCTCAATATTGTCTTTTGCTTCTATGTTTACATCGCTTTCATCGATATTTGCTTTATTATCCGCTACAAGGACAGGTTTCTTCTGTTCTGTGGCTGACACCTGTTTCTTTTTCCCCAAAAACCATTTTTTTTCTTTCTTTTCCTTTTGCTCTTTCTCTTTCTCTTTTACCACAGTTGCAGATTCTACGCTATTAGCTTTTTTATCTGTAGGGGAATGCTCCTCGCTTGCCCCATTTTTTACCATATCAATATCCGCTTTAGCTTTAGCCTCTGCGATAACCATCGCTGCTTTCGCCCGGACCTTATTTCGTTTATCTTCTGTTACCACTTCGATACGGTCGATAACACCATCTACCAGCCAGATGATTTTATCTGCATAGTGGGCTACCTGGGTATCGTGGGTTACCATAACGATGGTTATCCCTTCTTTTTTATTTAATTCATAGAAGAGCTCCATTACATTCCAAGTGTTTTTGGTATCCAAGGCACCAGTAGGTTCGTCGGCCAGCATAAAACTAGGATCCCCCACAATAGAGCGAGCAATCGCAACCCGTTGCTGTTCCCCCCCGGACATTTGCTTAGGATAGTGATCCATACGATGACCAAGCCCTACCCGTTCTAGCGCCTTAATAGCCCGTGTTTTTCGTTCTTCTCCATTCATACCCCGATAAATCAGAGGTAACTCTACATTAGCCCGGGCTGTCAAGTTTTTCAGCAAATGGAAGCTTTGAAAAACAAACCCCATTTCCCGGTTACGCATATCAGCCAGTTCGTTTTCACTTAATTTATCTACTAATACGCCGTTTACCACATAAGTACCGTCGGTTGCTCTATCCAAACAGCCAATAATATTCAGCAATGTGGACTTCCCAGAACCAGACGCCCCCATGATGGAAACAAACTCACCTTTTTCTACATCAAGGTTGATACCTTTCAAGACTTTAGTTTCCACCTGGTCGTTGACAAACGTGCGTGTGATATCCCTTAACTCTAATAACGCCATGCCTTCACCTCGTACTCTTCATTTCCAGAAGATACTATTTTTGTTGATAATGCTTTATTTCAATCCTTAGACGAAAAAGCATTCTAAAAAGTTTCCCTATTTTTCAGAAAAAACAGTATTTCTAAAAAAAAT
>CAMNVD010000070.1 GCA_946562005.1 uncultured Clostridia bacterium
CTAATTGATGAATGACTAAACCTGATAATAGTTTGGGGTAAAAGAAGGTGGATTTTTGCGGCATTTTATTACCGGAGTTTGCGACATCTATCATTTGTTGGATTTGGGTGGTATTGACAAAGAGGGCTAGGATGCCTTCTTCTTTATCCACGGCTTCAACAGGTTCAAAGTTATTTCGTGCGTAGGAAACATAGCCTTCTGTCGCTAATTGCTCCGGACCAATATGCAGGAATGGCTCCATAATAAGACCATGTAAAATGCTAATATCCAGCTTGCGCCACTCTGTGGAATGTTCTGGCGCATAGTGATTGATGGCATCTGGATTTTTTAATTGTAATAAATAAAAACGATTTTCCCCGGCATAGATACCAAAGGCAGGCTGTTGTTTGTCTGTTTCCTCCATGGTGGCAATCAGCGTATTCAGATTTTCTTCTTTGTTATTACCTTGAACAGGTGAGATGGTAAAATTCTTTTCTAATTGTGTTAGGAAGGTATCCAGACGGAAATCATCGCATTTTTCAATAATACGATGGGTGGGAAGAATGTATAATCCTTCATCATAACAATTGCTAAGAGAGACCAGTAAATAGTCACAGCTAGTATCTCCTTGTTGAAGCGCTTCTTCAGCAAAGGTGCTGGCCGTTTCATAGCGGTGGTGGCCATCGGCAATATAAATAGGCAAATTGGCTAAAGATTTGATGACTTCATTGATGATAACTTCATCATCAAGAACCCAGATGCGGTGCCGTTCATTTAAACAGTCAATGAGGTCAATATCTGGTTCACCTTTTGCAGCGGCGGCATTGGCAAGAATCTCTTCTACACGTCTGCTTTCCTGATGATAGACTCCAAAAATGGGACTGAAATTCGCCCGTGTGTATTGAAGTAGTTTTAGCCGTTGAGATTTATGCCAGGGAAGGGTTTGTTCATGGGGAATGACATTCCCGGTTTGATAGCCTTCTGCCTTCATGGCACAGAGAAATCCTGTGCGGGTGCGAGGAGTATCATTGATAATAAAATCTTGCACATAGTAATAAAAGGCGGGTTTTTCATCTTGAATGAAGGTATTTTCACCTTTCCATTGTTGGAAAATATCTGCTGCGTGACGATAAATACTGTCATCAGGTGTGCCGGACTGCCGGCCTAATTCTAAGTTAATAATGCTATTAGTGTGGCTTTTGTAGAGGTTTTCCATGGTTTCCCTGCTAATAACATCATAGGGCGGTGAAACAACTTTTGCCAAATCACCAACCTTTTCAGGATTAAACCGTAAGCCACAAAGGGGCTTAATATTGGCCATTTTGTCACCCTCTTTTAGGATATTTTTGATTTATGAAACACAAGTTATCTATCTTTATTTTAGCTGATTGTTCCCGAAATAACAACAGTTTCCTTATCTACTTGTATGGTCTTTGGTGTTTTTTGTTGGCAGGGATATAGTGGTTTTTGTCGAAATAATAATCAATAAATGTAGGATATGAGTTTGTTAGGAAAACGAGGAACGATAAGAATGTTAGCAATCATAAAAAGTTGTGCTGTTTTTGGTATGGATAGTTATGAGGTTCGGGTAGAGGTGGATGTGAGTACTGGACTGCCTGCCTTTGATATTGTGGGATTACCGGATGCTTCTGTACGGGAAAGTAAAGAACGAGTAAGGACAGCCATTCGCAATGCTGGTTTTGAATTTCCTGGAAAGCGAATTACGGTGAATCTGGCGCCGGCAGATAGAAGAAAAGTAGGTGCTATTTTCGATTTGCCTATAGCTGTAGGGATTCTTGCGGCTACTGAGCAAGTCAATGCAGAAAAGATGTTGAGCGAAAGCTGCTTTGTTGGAGAGTTGTCATTGGAAAGTATGGTTCGTCCTATTCCTGGTAGTTTGGTGATGGCTTCATGCCTTCCTGCGCACGTAACTTCTTTTTTTGTGCCTTCGGAAAATAGTAGAGAGGCTGCTATTGGCAGTATCCATGCAGGTGTTTATGGTATCGATTCATTGGGGCAGGTTGCGGCTGTATTAAACGGAGAAAAGACGTTGCAGCCAGTATCTGTCAATATCAATGAAATCCTCATGGACGAAGCGCAAAAGGGATTACCTGATATGGCAGATGTAAAGGGACAGTCTGGGGCAAAACGTGCTATGGAGATTGCAGCTGCCGGTGGGCATAACTTGTTGT
The DNA here is from genome assembly GCA_946562005.1 of uncultured Clostridia bacterium. GTDB lineage: Bacteria > Bacillota > Dehalobacteriia > UBA4068 > JAAVYR01 > JAAVYR01. The sequence continues at coordinate 2,172 of CAMNVD010000070.1, forward strand.
TTATTGGTTCGCCTGGTTCGGGGAAGACGATGCTTGCTCGGCGTATGCCGTCCATCCTGCCGCCTTTTACCCAAGAAGAAAGTCTTTATGTGACTAAAATATATAGTGTGGCAGGTCTTTTATCCTCTGAACAGGGGCTCTTAACCCAGCGGCCTTTTCGGGCGCCACACCATAGCGCTTCCGGTGCTAGTGTGATTGGCGGGGGGAGAATCCCTGCGCCAGGGGAAGTGAGTCTAGCTACCGGTGGGGTACTCTTTTTAGATGAAATGCCAGAATTCAAAAGAGAGGTGCTGGAAGCTCTCAGACAACCTTTAGAAGATAGGATGGTGACCGTATCTCGGGTGAGTGGCCGGGCTGATTTTCCGGCGGGTTTTCAGCTGATTGGCGCTATGAATCCTTGTCCTTGCGGGCATTATGGTGATCCGGTAAAAGAGTGTAGCTGTACGCCCCATCAAATACAGAAGTACTTTAATCGGATTTCTGGGCCTCTTTTGGACCGTATTGATTTGCATGTGGATGTCCCTCGGGTGCAATACCAGGAAATCTCAGAGCAGGGAAGTAGTGAAACTTCAGCAGAAATTCGGAAAAGGGTAATTGCAGCTCGAAACATTCAGTTGGCTCGGTTTGCCGGGGAAGGCATTACTTGTAATGCACAGATGGAACGTAAGCATATCGTTAACTATTGTGTGATGACGGATATTGCCGAACAGATTTTGGCTGAAGCTTTTAAAGTATTAGGATTAAGTGCCCGGGGCTATGACCGTATCCTAAAAGTTGCTAGAACTATTGCGGATTTAGGCGGCGCAGAAATGATAGATATGGAGCATATTGCGGAGGCGATCCAATATCGGAGGCTGGACCGGAAAGAAATGTAGCAAAATATATAGAAAAAAAGGAAAAATAGTAGTAAGCCAACCTCTTTCTTGATATATATATGAGGAGATGACGATGGGAGGTTGGCCCAATATGTTTTTTCATGTGCTTTCAATAAAAAAGAATGGAAGATATTTATGCTATGCCATTCTTTTTTTCATCGTAATAAGCGTTTCTTGGGGACGGTGGCAAGGTAGGGAAATAGTAGCGGGACAGGATAATCAGGTCTTGGCTATCGTGACGGTAGAGTCCCCTTTGACTATATGGTTAAATGGTGAGGAATTTCGACAGCTAACAGGTGTCGTAGATAATGAATTGTTGTTAGGAAAGGATGTCGTATCCCAGCGTAAAAGAACAGCGCAAATAGATAGTATGGTGCGGCAAGTTGCTGCCGGGGAGAAGTCATTTGGCTCCTTAGGGGAAGACCGTATTTTTCGTAGCAGCAATGTAGAGAAAAAGCAAATCGCTCTGACCTTTGATGACGGGCCTAATGAACGGTGGACGGAAAAATATTTGGATTTATTAGCAGATAAAGAAATCAAAGCTTCCTTTTTTATGTTGGGAAAAAATGCTAAAAATCATCCGGAATTGGTGCAGAAGGTGGCAGCTGCCGGCCATGATATTGGCATTCATTCTTATGACCATGATGATTTGAAAAAGCAGGGATATGCAGCGATACAGGAAGATTTAATTTTGTCTCAGGATACTATTGCACAGATTACAGGGGTTGCACCCACATTATTTCGTCCCCCTTATGGCAGTATTGACGCGCAAGTCATAGAGGTGGCCCAGGAACAGGGTCTACTTATGGTATTATGGAATGTAGACCCGCAGGATTGGCTCTTGGATACTAAGGAAAAGGTAGCAAAAGCTGTGCTAGACCATGTGGAGCCTGGCAACATAGTGGTAATGCATGAGGGAAAAACGGTTACTTATGGGGCATTGCCTATTATTATTGATGCATTGAAGGAGGATGGCTATGAGTTTGTAACCATTCGGGAGCTGGTCTATGAGAGTTGTATGGAGCAGCCGCAAGGGAACTAAAAGATGCTCCTGGGGTGTTTTTCCTTGCTATTATGGGTAGAACATGGTATTTTATATAAGTATGTAGTTTGGTTCTTTTTTGAAAAGAAAACAGGAATAAAGCATCTTTTTGCGAATTATATTATGTTAAGCTGAATTTTATAAGATAGAAAATCATCGGGGGAAATTATGTTAACCGAGATTGATGGTGTAACGTTAAATTATCATGTATCTGGGCAGGGGTATCCTATTGTATTGCTTCACGGTTGGGGGGGCAGCATTGCTTCTTTTGCGCCTGTTCATGCCCATCTGGAGAAAGATTTTACCGTTTATTCTTTGGATATGCCGGGATTTGGAGAGAGTCCTGAGCCGCCTTGTCCTTGGGGAACGGTGGAGTATGCTGCCCTTGTTGAGAAGTTTTTATATCAGCAGGCTATTGAAAAACCAATTTTAATAGGTCACTCTTTTGGTGGGCGGCTAACCATTCGTTTGGCAGCCAAGGGGATTCCTAAAAAAATTATCTTGGTGGATGCAGCTGGCATTCCACCTCATCGTAGTATGGGATATTATTTGCGAGTGTATCGTTTTAAGGCGTTAAAGGGTGTTTTATCTTTGCCCGGTCTTCATCTTGTGAAACCAAAAGTGCTGGACTGGTACCGTAATAAATATGGTTCCAGTGATTATAAGGATACCAGCGGGGTAATGCGAGGTTCTTTTATCAAGGTGGTAAATGAGGACTTACGGCCGTTGCTTTCCCAAATCAGGACGTCTGCTCTTTTAATCTGGGGTGACCAGGACACTGCGACGCCTTTATCTGACGGAGAACTTATTGAAAAGGAAATCCCTGACAGCGGCTTGGTAGTCTTAAAAAATACAGGGCACTTTTCCTATCTGGAGAAACTAGGAGAGTTTCTTCTTATCATTGATAGTTTTTTGCAAAAAGAAAGAGAGGCTAAGTAGATGGAATTGCTTCTTTTGGGGTGCATTTTCTTAACATATAGTCTGTATACTGGGAAAAAATTGATATACGGTATCCATATGTTGCAGCAGAATTCCTATATGAATCATCGTTATTACCGCTGGTTGAAAGTAAACAAGAATCAGCTTGTTTCATGGTCTGCGCTTTTGTTATTGCTTCCAATCATCGGTGTTTGGGTTGAAAAACAATTTGGTATCGACTATTTATCCTTTGGCAGTGTTGTGCTGGTCTATGGCGTCATGGGGCTTGCCTATCATCGTCCGGCAGAGAAGAAGAAGCTTGCTTATACGCCAAGGGTGAAACGGCTCATTGCCATGACGTTCCTTTTGTTGACGGTCTTCACACTGTTCTGCATCCTGGTTTTTATGGTGCACTATTTTACCCTGGCTATTTTGTTGTTGGCAGCCTTTCATGTGGGTTATTTTCTCTTTGTTCTTTGTGGTAATGCAGTGATGAAACCGGTGGAAGAACGTATTAACTTGGGATATTTTAGAGATGCTCAAAAAATTATTCATAGTTTGCCTAATCTAACTCGTATCGGACTGACGGGGAGCTTCGGGAAAACCAGCAGTAAATTTATCTTAGGGCAAGTGCTGGAACAGCAGTTTAATGTATTAGTATCTCCTGAAAGTTATAATACGCCTATGGGGCTGACTCGGGTTATCCGGGAACGCTTACGCCCTACCAATGATATTTTTGTGGGGGAAATGGGGGCGAAACGTCCTGGTGATATCGAGGAGCTCTGCCAATTGGTAAATCCTCAAATCGGTATTATCACAGCCATTGGTGAGCAGCATCTGGAAACTTTTGGTGATTTAGAAACCATTAAAAAGACAAAATTTGAATTAATTGACTATTTGCCGGTGGATGGGTTAGCCATTCTTAATGGGGATGATGAAAATATTGTTTCCATGCTGCCAACGGTCAAGTGTCCTTATGTGCAAT
>CAMNVD010000071.1 GCA_946562005.1 uncultured Clostridia bacterium
ATTTGCTATTTGTTTATGGGGTGGGAAGTGGTCTTTGCTGTGCGTCCTTTGGTAGCTAGCCTTTCTTCTTTGGGGCTTTCTCTTTTAGTTGCGGGCGGTGTCGTTTACACCATCGGCATTATCTTTTACTTGATGAAAAAAGTGCCTTATATGCATTCCCTATGGCATTTATTTGTACTTGGTGGCAGTACGCTGCATTTGTGTTCTGTTATCTTTTGTGTGTTGCCAGTGATGTAAAAGAACACCCTAACGGTTCAACCGTTAGGGTGTTCTTTTCTTAGTGATATTAGTGGGTGCCTATGATATAAACGTAGATAACGTAAAGCAGCAGTATGCTAAGGCCTTGGTAACGTTTAAGCCTTTTTGTTTTTAGGCTGGGTAAAATGATAATGGACATAAGGGCAAGCGCTAGTGGAATATCGATATACAGGGTGCTGGAAATGGGCTCTGGAAAGAAAGGAGTTTGTTGTAGGTTTAACGTCATATTCCCGGCGGCAATCATGCCGCAACAGGCTGGAATCAAGGTGATATTCATAATATTGGCGCCTAGGATATTACCGATGGACATTTGGCTTTCTTTTTTCAAAAGGGCGGTTATGGCGGTGACTAGCTCGGGTAGAGATGTGCCTAGTGCTACAATGGTGAGGCCAATAATCCGTTCTGGAATGCCTAGAAATTCTGCAATAGTAATACCGCTATTAACCAAAAGTCTTGCACCGATAATAATACCAGCAGCGCCTAAAAAGAAACCAAGAAAACAGTCCTTTTTATGATAGGTATTGTTTTCATTGCCAGAAGCCATATCTTCTTCTGTCTGTCCGGCTTTTGCTTCTCCGATGCTTATCAGGGTGAAAATGAGAAAACACCCTAATAACAGAAAGCTGTCGCTGTAGGAGATGTTTAGGTCCCTGCAAAGGTAAAAAAGCAGGCAGGTAAAGCTTAATAGCAAAATACCTTTATTGCGGAAGGAGCTGCCGGAAAGAGTCTGTGGCATACAGAGTACGGAAAGACCCATAATGAAGCCAGTATTGCAGATGACGGAGCCGATATTGTTACTAATGCCTAAGTCGATGGAACCCTGGGCAACGGACATGACAGAAACCAATAATTCTGGTAGCGTTGTTGCAAGGCTAACGACTGTAGCGCCAATCAGGATTTTGGGTATATGGGTGATTTCAGCTAGATGGATTGCAGCATTGACAAATAAATCGCCACTTTTAATAATCAAGATAAGGCCAATGAGGAAAATGAGGATTGTCATAAAAAATGACATAGTGCGCCTCCTGGTAAAAAGATTGTTATCCTAATATATACCGAAAGACGGAAAACTAGACTAACGAAAAAAAATATTTTCCATATGGCAAGCGTCAAGGAAAAATACCTGCTAACGCTAGACCCCATTGACAAAATGGAAAATACGGCGTATTATTTTAAGGAAACCTTTTTGATTATCAAAATAATTAAAGGAGGTAGCCGATGTTAAAGCAGGAGAAAAAGCTAAACAGCTGGTTTGTGGATACATTTAACCGTATTTCTAAGGTTGAACAACGGGCTTTAAATGAAGGCATTTTAGAAGAGATTTCTCTAAATGAATTACATACCATAGAAGCCATTGGCATTGAGGGTCCACAGACTATGTCTGAAGTGGCTGCCCGTCTTTTGGTAACAGTGGGTACATTGACTATTTCTGTAAATCGTCTGGTGAAAAAGGGTTTTGTCTGGCGGTATCGTCCAGAAGACGACCGTCGTGTAGTAATGGTATTACTTACGGAAAAAGGAAAAGATGCCTATAAGCTGCACCAGGATTTTCATGGTAAGATGATAAAGTCGGTTTTGGCAGAATTAGATAAAAATGAGGAAAAAGTGCTGTTGCATACCATGGAGAAAATCCATGATTTCTTTGTAGCGTTGGATGTGTCTCTCCAGGAACAAAACAAAGAAAAAGCAGAAAAAATAAACAAAGAGAAAATAAGATAACTGTAAACATAGGAGCTATGAAATAGCATATGATTAAAATTATCACAGATAGTGTTGCTGATTTACCCAAAGATTTATGTGAGCAGTATAATATTACGGTTGTGCCATTACAAGTTATTTTTGGCGATGCGATTTATTTAGACGGTATCGACCTTACCCATGAGGCTTTTTTTGCAAAGATGGCCCAGTCCGAAAAGCTGCCGACCACTTCTCAGCCTACGCCGCAAGTTTATGCGGAGTTATTTGCGCAAGAAGTAGACGCTGGTAACGAGGTGATTGTTATCACTTTGGCGAAGGTGTTAAGTGGTTGCAATCAAGCGGCCCACCTAGCGAAGGAAATTGTAGGACGGGGGAGCATTGATATTATTGATAGTCAGTCTGCTTGTATGGGGCAGGGGTTGTTGGTGCTTCTTGCCGCTCGTATGGCAGCAGAAGGCAAGTCTAGGGATGAGATTTTGGCTGCACTGGAAGTTGCTATTGAGCATTCACGGGCTTTTGTTATGGTAGCCACCTTGGATAATTTAATCAAAGGAGGCAGACTCAAGCCAGTAGCCGGGGCTGTGGCCAATATCTTAAATATTAAGCCCATGATTGAGATAGATAGAGAAGGCCATCTTGTTAATACTGCAAAAGTCCGGGGCATTCAAAAAGGGTTACAGCATATTATTAAACGGATGAAAGAGGAACGGGAAGATTATTCGGGCGCAACTATTGCTCTTGTTTATACTTGCGACCCGACCAATGCAGATTTATTGGAAGCGATGGTAAAAGAAAATTTCCAAGTAGGAGAAATATTGCGTTGTCCCTGCGGTGCAGTGATTGGTACGCATATCGGTGCTGGAGCAGTAGCAATTTTCATGATAAAATAAGCAAAAAAAGAACCGAAATCATTTCGGTTCTTTTTTTGCTTATTTTCTAAGATTCTTTGCCAATGCCCAAAATGGCAAAGTAACAAATGGTGGTGATGTTTGTTAGATCTATTCGTTTTTATTTTCTGGGGCTAGTTGTTTATACTTTTCTGTCACTTGAGTGCGGACGGGGATACCTACCAGGGTTGCTACTATAATTTTACCGCAATCTGGTAACAGGAAAGGAACCACTGCTGCCATAAACGCCTGATAGAGAGTGATGCCATTTAAGTAGGATAGCCAAATGGTCCCAACACCATAGCAGAGAACCATTGCTAGCACCATACCGATGATGAAAGCAAGCTTTTGTTTAGAGGGTGATTTCTTAGCGGCTTTTTCAATGGTGAAGCTGATAATCCAGGCCATAATGGGATAAGTATAGAGATAACCGCCGGTAGGACCGAATAGCACGCCGATGCCGCCTTTGAAGCCGCCAAATACGGGCATACCGACTGCCCCTAAAAGAATATAGACAAGTTCTGCCAGGAAGGCTTGTTTTGGTGTTAAAATAGCACCGGTTAGCAGTACTGCTAAAATGCCCATGGAGACAAAAATAGGGGTAAATGGCAACGGGATGATAATCTGGGCGAGACAGGCAGTTATAGCTGCAAAAATAGCAATTCTGGTAAGTTCTCTGGTTTTCATGTCATAACTCCTTTTTCTTAAGAAATAACTTAGCCAAATGATATCATCTGGTTATGTTTGATGTTATTATAGTGGAAACACACCCCATTGTCAACCATGAAAATTAAATTGGTTGACAATGGGGTAAATAAAAGGACAGTCCTGAAACTGTCCCAATAAATAAAAGTTTAACTATTTTTTCATAGTGCCGGTTTCCATAAAGCGTGTGTGCCAAGAAAGCGCTTCAGAGAGAATATGGGGCGTGTGTCCTTTGCCGTTTGCTGTAGCGGATACGGCTCGTTCATAGTAGTCTAAAAGCATGGGGCGGTAGTCCGGATGGGCGCAGTTGTTGATAATTTCCAAAGCCCGTTCCCGTGGACATTTATTTCTTAAGTCGGCAATGCCTTGCTCTGTGACGATAATATCTACATCGTGCTCTGTGTGGTCTACATGGGAGCACATGGGTACAATGCTAGAGATGTCGCCGTCTTTGGCGATGGAGGCAGTCAGAAAAATCGTGAGATACGCATTGCGGGCGTAGTCGCCACTGCCGCCAATACCATTCATCATGCGGGTGCCCATGACATGGGTGGAGTTGACATTTCCATAAATATCTGCTTCAATGGCTGTATTCATTGCAATAATGCCCAAGCGGCGGACGATTTCTGGGTGATTGCTGATTTCTTGGGGGCGAAGCATGATGGTTTTCTTTAATTCTGGCAGTTTTTTATAGAACTTTTGCAGCCATTCAGCGGAAGGGGTGAGGGCCGTACCAGAGCAAAGAGTAAATTTTCCGGCTTCTACCATATCTAGTGCAGCGTCTTGAATGACTTCAGAATAAAATTCGAGGTCTTTAAAATCACTTTCTAGTAAACCGGCGAGCACGGCATTGGCAACGTTACCGATACCGGATTGGAGTGGTAATAAGTTTTTAGGCAATCGTCCAGCCGCCACTTCTTGGTGGAAAAAGTCAATCAGATTTTTAGCCATAGCCCGAGAGGTATCATCTAGAGGGGCTAAAGGGCGGACATTATCCGGAATATCTGTAAAGACGATGCCGGCAATTTTTGCTGGGTTGCAAGGAATGTAGGTAGTTCCGATTCTATCTGTTGCTGTAAGCACTGGAATGGGTTGGCGATTTGGCGGGTCTTGCGGTATATAAACATCGTGTATGCCTTCTAGTTCTAACGGTTGGCTGGTATTGATTTCTATCAGAACTTTTTTTGCTGTTTGCACATAGGTGGGGCTGTTGCCTAAAGATGTAGTGGGGACGATACCGCCGTCTTCTGTGATGGCACAGGCTTCAATGATGGCAAAATCTATATCACCGTAAAAACCATACCGGGTATTTTGCGGAGATAAGCTTAGGTGCTGGTCCTGATAGGAGATACCGCCGGGGGTGTTTAAAGATTTGCGGCAGACGGTGCAAGTCTGATAGGGCATACGGCGGCGGATACCATTTACTTCTGCTAGTGCCTTATCCAGCTCGTCACCGGTGGAGGCGCCTGCTAATATATCCACTTGCAGGGGAGATGTGCTTTGTTTGATTCTTTCTGCTAAGGCGAGAGGGATAGCCTTAGGGTAGCCAGAGGGCGAAAAGCCGCTAACACCAAGAATGTGTCCATTTTCTATCATTGCAGCAGCAGTTTCTGCTGAAATTATTTTTTTTAACAATTGTGAACAACGAATTCTATTGGTTTCTATTTCCATGAAAAAAGAACCTCCTAAAAGTTGAATTAGTAAGATGCTTACTACCTTTTTACGTAAAAACTTACTTATATCTTCTATTATAGTCCTATTTTTTGACAAAAAAAAGGAAAAACTTTGTCAAAAATCAGTAAAAAATCTCGTTATTTTTCTGTTTGGTTGTCGGATAACAAAGAAACGACGGATATATTTACCTATCTTCAATTCGTTTTTGCTATTGCTTATCCAGAGGAAAAGAGATAAACTAAAATTAAGCAAAAACAATCAAAATTCGACTTTAAAAGGCGAATGCTTTTAATTGTTTTTCAGTCGGAGGTCAGATTGGTTTTTTATACTAATATTGCTGTTGAATCGTGATTTATATGGGGTTTTTTCAAAAAATCATTTTTCTAATCAATTAGTAGGAAAAATGTGCAGCTGTCTGAACCTGTAAAAATTTCTCTATCTTTCTGAGAATCAGGCAAATCGCTGGGTATTATTACAGAAATTTCGAGGGGAAGTGTGTTTTGTGGCGAAAGAACGATATAATTTGTTGATAAAAGACGCTGTTTATTTTGGACAAAGTCAGTTTCGACAAGGACATATCTTAGTAAAGGAAGGAAAAATTGCCCATATTCTCCCCATTGATAACAATGTGTCGCAGATAGAGGCGGAACGTATTATCGAGGGAGCCGGATTGTTGGTTTTTCCTGGTTTTATGGACTCTCATGTGCATTTCCGTG
>CAMNVD010000072.1 GCA_946562005.1 uncultured Clostridia bacterium
AAATGGAATATCAGACACTTTATCAAGAAGTTCAGCGATTTTTCGTTCTCCATAAAGGTCTACCCCATAATTAGTGGTGTCTTGGGCTATTAAAATGACCTCTTTGATACCTTTCTCGTAGAGTTGTCTTGCCTCGGCCAAAATATCTTCCATTGGACGGCTAACATAACCCCCTCTTAATTGAGGAATCATGCAAAAGGTGCAATGATTGTTACAACCATCGGCCACCCGCAAAAAAGCAGTATGTTTTGGCGTGGTTAGATGACGATATAAATACAAATCTTTTTTCCATTTTGTATCATTGTTACCTGTTTCAGCTAGCAGTTCATTTAAAACAGCAACAACTTGTCCATATTCATCAATGTGCAAAAAACCATCCACTTCTGGGATGGCTTCCGCTAATTCCTCTTTATATTTACTTACCATGCAACCAGTAACAATTAAGCCCCGACAACGACCAATTTCTTTATACTGTGCCATTTCCAAAATAGTATCAATGGCTTCCTTTTTGGCAGAAAGGATAAATCCACAAGTATTGACAATGATAGCGTCAGCCTCTGCCGGGTCCTGTGCTAGGGTATACCTGCCTTCTTTTGCCAGACCTAGCATAATCTCACTGTCAATCAAATTCTTTGAACAGCCCAAACTGACCACAAATACTGATGGCATCTTCCTGTTTCATCCTTTCTCTGCTGATACTGCCTATTCTATATTATTCCGCTAAAAATTCCTTTGTAACCACTTGTCCTGCGGCACCAATGTCCTCCGGACTTTGCAGCACACCGTTGACTGTTACCTTTACGAGACCTGCATTTCCCCATTTGATTTCTATCTTTTCCACACCTTGATAAGTGCGAATATCCCCAGCATGAAGAGTTTCATCATTGCTGTCACCGTTATCAATGATCACCCGAGTCCAGCAATTACCTGTTGCCTCCACCTTGACTTCAATACCATCGTATTGTCCAGTTGCAACAACACCCAACATATCAAAAGCAGAAAAATCAGGAGCAAGGGTTAACGTACGCCAGGAAATCTTCGGCGCCGTAAAGTCCCCAGATGGCTGATTTACAGGCTGCTTGTTTTCCTCCTGACGGTTAGCTACCGGCGGCACCACAGGCGGTTGCTCAGCTTCATTATCCCGGTTGTTTACAAAGAAATAAATACCGCCTAACAAAATACAAGCACCAAGAAGAGCAAATACAACTACACGCCGACTACTAATCCCCGTCTGAGGTGCCGGCTGCTGCACAGCTGCAGCAGTAGCCATATGTTTTGCAAATTCATCTTTTTCTTGATAATTAGCATTAAAGTATTCTTGCAATTCCCGGTAATTTAAATCTAATACTTCACAATAAGACTTCAAAAAGCCCAGCGCATAAACACGCCCAGGTATTTCATAAACATTGCCGCTTTCTAAAGCACGTATATATTTGGAACGAATCTTGGTAATTTGCGAAACATCCTCTATGGTTAAGCCCATTTGTTCCCGTGCCTGCGTTAATACATTGCCTAACTGCTGCATCCTGTGTTCACCTCTCTTCAAAAAATATACGTTATACCCTTCTAGTTGTCCCCCTGAGCATAGCCGAAGGGTCTAAAAAGATTCTTCGTCACCACATTCCTCAGAATGACAATGAATCATAAACTATACGATAATACTTAAAATATCTAATCGTAATTATTATAGCAAAGTTTCCTGAGAAAACAATTAAAAGTTCCAATATATGCCAAGAACTTTCCGACAAATTTACTGATTATTTTCACTCAGCTGCTTGTGTACTGCCAAATCGTTCCTCAAAATCCTCTAAGGTCATCAAGATATTTCTCGCCTTCGCCCCTTCTGACGGCCCCACAATACCATTTTGCTCCATGATATCAATAAGACGACCGGCTCTAGGGTTCCCTATCCGCATCCGCCGCTGTAAAAAGCTAGTGGAGGCCTGTCCAGCTGTTAAGACAAGACGAACTGCTTCCATAAAGAGAGGGTCAGTATCCTCCACTTTTTCCTCTATTGCATGGCTAGTTACGTCTACTACCGGGTCTAAATATTCTGGCTTACACTGGTTTTTACAGTAGGCTACCAAATTTTGAATATCATCTTCAAAGATAATGGCGCCCTGTACCCGCAAAGGTTTTGCCATACCGGCAGGATAATAGAGCATATCGCCTTTCCCCAGAAGCCGTTCAGCTCCAGCCATATCTAAGATGGTTCTGGAGTCGATTTGGGAAGATACTGCAAAAGCAATCCGAGAAGGAATATTTGCCTTAATCAGCCCGGTAATAACATCTACAGAAGGACGCTGTGTTGCAATCACCAAGTGGATACCGGCTGCCCGCGCCATCTGCGCCAAACGGCAAATAGCATCTTCCACATCACGAGCAGCTACCATCATCAAATCTGCTAATTCATCAATTAAGACGACAATTTGCGGCAATGGCGCTTCGGGATGCAATTCATTATACCGCTCAAAGTCCTTGACCATGTTTCCGGCAAAAAGGGAATAACGATTTTCCATTTCATTGACCACCCATTTTAAGGCAGCCGCCGCTTTCTTCGGGTCTGTTACCACTGGTGCGATTAAATGAGGAAGTCCTGCATACTGGCTTAATTCTACCTTCTTCGGGTCTACCAATAAAAATTTCACTTCTTTAGGAGTCGCCTTATACAAAATGCTACAAATCAGCGTATTTATACATACGCTTTTCCCCGAACCAGTAGCCCCTGCTATCATCAAGTGGGGCATTTTTGCCAAGTCGCCTACCAGGCAGTCTCCAGAAATATCTTTCCCAAAGCCTACACTGATTTTAGATTTAGCCTTTTGGAAGTTCTCACTTTCGATAACATCACGGAAATAAACTGTAGTAATTTCTCCTTTCGGCACTTCAATGCCCACCACTGATTTTCCAGGAACCGGCGCTTCAATACGAACTTGTGTTGCGGCTAAACCCAATGCAATATCATCAGAAAGATTTACAATCTTGCTAACCTTTACCCCAGGCGCAGGCTGCAATTCATAACGAACAACAGCAGGACCAGCAACAACCTGGGTCACTTTTGCCGAGATACCAAAGTTTTTCAATGTTTGCTCTAGCTTACCGATATTTTCAGTAATAATAGCATTCATCCGAGGACTTTTCGTATTGATTCCCGCTGTCAAAAGCTCTGGAGACGGCAAAACATAAGGACGTTCTGCCCCCCCATCCCCAGTATTTGCTTCTGATTGCCGCATATTTTCACCACTAGGCTCAGTAGTTCCTATAGACTCAGCAGATTCAGATGCAACTCCCTCGCTAGTATGTTTTACCGGGTTCTCTGTTTTTTCCTGTTCAACTGCATGATTTTCCGTCTTTTCTGCCGCAGAAATCATTACAATTTCTTCTGTTTCATTAATGGGCTCGCTAACAACCGTATTATCATCCACTTGCTGTACTGTTAGTATAGGTTCTGGATTTAAGCTGTCGATCACAATCGGCGCCTCAGCCAAAACAGAGTCAACACTAGGTTCAGACTCTGAAGCAATAGGTGTTTCCCCCTTTATATCAGATAGCTTGGGAAGAAATTCACGAGCGAAAGCATTCTCTACCGGAACTTTTACTTCCACAGGTTCCTCTTTCGGCTCAGTAATTACCGGCGCACGGTCAGTATGCTTGGATATAGGTTGACTTACCGGCGGCTGGAAAGTCATGCGTTTATCAAGGTTTGCCCACTCTTGCGAGCCCTTGCCAGGATGATTTGCTTCTTCCATCAGAAGCTGCTTCTTTAGCTCCATTTGACGGGCACGTTCAGCGTCCCGTCTCCTTTCCTCTTCTGCCTCAGCACGTTTGATTTCTGCCGCAGTTTCTTTTGCTTTCAAAGAGAAAGCAGCAAATAGCTCGGAAAGAGACCCTCCCGTAAGCAGCAGTAAACCAATCACAGTGAGCGCTAGTAAGATTACCATGGCACCTAAATTACCAAATGCCCATCTGAATACATAGGAAACAACAGCCCCCAAATAACCGCCGCCAGCAATAGCTGTAAGCCCAGCAGGATTTGCCTCTGTAACGGTGCCTTCTATCACTTTTGGCGTCATACTATTGGTAATAAATGCAGAAAAATCCTTATCAAAGGGAATGACCCCATTACAAAAACCTAAAATAGTGAGAAAGATTAAGAGTAAGCCCAAAGATCGCTTACCTAACCAAGCATATTGTTTTCCACGGAATATAAGCAGCCCCCACAAGAATAGCACTACGGGAAAAAGCAACTTGCCCTTCCCTGCTATAGCAACAGCCGTTTTTACAAAGAAACCACCTACAGCCCCCGCAAAACCAGCCTCCTCTGGACTTTTACCGGATAAAATTAATGCAATCAAAAAAACAATGGCCAACGCCATGCAGGCGATACCCCAAATTTCACTATTTCTATGATAACTACTAGCGTCCCTTTGCGGTGTCGATGCCTGCCGACCCCGGGTAGACGCAGCATTGGTTCTTTTTTGTGTTTGATTTTTTGTTTTATTCTGCGTTTTATTTCTGGTTTGCGCTTCTCTTTGACTTTTTGATTTTGTTGTATCCGTTGTTTTCGGCACGACTACACCTCCAAATCTATATATATTTCTATTTTTTTTTCTAAAATCCTTTCCCTACTCTGGGAGAAGAAGGAAAAATTTATAGAACCTAAACAAAAATAAGGAAGGGAAGATTTTCTCTTCCTTTCCCTATTTTATCTTCTTCAAAATATGCAAGAACTAGTGAAGAATGGGAAGAATTGACCATACCAAAATAATTGCACCGACAATCCAGCAATAAAAGGAGAAATATTTTAATTTCTGCTTTTGCACCAAAGCAAGGAATGTTTTGATAGCCGCATAACCAGAAACTGCCGCTACTGCCATGCCCAACCAATAACTAGGCTCTATGGTCAAGGACCCTGTTTCTTTTATCAGTTTATAGCCATGTAAAAGCGCCGCCCCTAAAATGGTCGGAATAGAAATAATAAAAGAGAAACTAGCCGCAGTTTTTCTGTCAAAGCCACGAAGCAATGCACCAAAAATAGTAGAACCGGACCGGGAAATCCCAGGGGTAATGGCTACCGCCTGGAAAAGACCGATAATCAACGCATCCTTTACCGTCATATCGTTGCTATCTTTATCTCCATAGCAATTATCACTAAGCCATAAAAGTATCCCCGTAATGAATAAAGCACAGCCAACAAAGAAAACAGACGAAAACACCTGTTCAAATACATCTTCCAAGAACACGCCTGCCAGCCCTGCCGGAATAACCGCAAGGATTATCATAGCCACAGGCTTACTAAATAAATGGGTAATAAGATACCAAATATCTTTGGCAAAGACAATAAATACCGCAACCAAGGTACCTAAATGCAAAAACAAGTCAAAACTAATAAGCGGTTCGCTAATACCCAAAATATTTTGCATAATCACCAAATGACCAGAGCTGCTTACCGGGAGAAACTCTGTCAGCCCCTGTAATAGGCCAAGTAATACCGCATTCAAATAAGATACTTCCATAAAGCCTCCTCAAAGTATGTATTTTATAAATATTTATGAACTGTCATATTGGGTTATTATACCATACTTTCTGAAAGAATAAATAAAAAAATGCTTCAAATATAGATTTTCTTTGAAGCATTTTTTACTGATTAAAATTTCCCCGCTACCATCTGGGCAAGATTATTGGCATGGTCGCCTACCCGCTCAAAGTTGCTAATAATATCTAGGAATACGACACCCGCTTCCGTCTCACATTTTCCTTCATTATACCGCTGAATATGGTTTTTACGGAATTGTTTTTCCATCTGGTCGATAGCCTTTTCCCCTTTAATAACATCTAAAGCCTTATCTACATCCCACTCGCGAATGCATTCGATAGCCTC
>CAMNVD010000073.1 GCA_946562005.1 uncultured Clostridia bacterium
GACAGTTTCTGTTCAAAGTCGCCGTCAGCACTTTTGCCTTCTTTATATTTCCAGTGCGCAGCAATCCCATACTCAGCAATGCGGTGCATATCCCAAGTACGGATTTGCACTTCAAAAGGTTCCCCCTTCGGGCCAATGAGAGTGGTATGAATAGACTGATACATATTTTGCTTCGGCATAGCAATGTAGTCTTTAAAGCGACCGGGAATAGGCTTCCACAACGTATGGATAATACCAAGTGCTCCATAGCAGTCCTTCACATCGTCTACAATGACGCGAACAGCATTGAGGTCAAAGATTTCGTTGAGCTCCTTTTGCTGCTTCATCATTTTGTTATAAATGCTATAAAAGCTTTTATAACGGCCGTAGATTTCCCCCTTGATGCCAAATTCCTCTAATTTTTCTCTTAGTATAACACAGATATTTTCAATGTAATTGCCCCGTTCCAGCTTTTTATTGGTAATCTGGTCTTTTAAATATTGGTACCGTTCTGGGTCTAGGTATTTCAGAGATAAATCTTCTAATTCTGTCTTTACTTTGAATATCCCCAAACGGTGAGCCAGCGGCGCATAGATTTCTTTGGTTTCCAGGGAGATTTCCTTTTGCCGTTGGGAAGAATGATGATATTTCAAGGTCCGCATATTATGGAGCCTATCAGAAAGCTTAATGATAATAATGCGGATATCCTGAGACATAGCAAAAATCATTTTTCGCAAATTTTCCACTTGCCGCTCCTGACGAGTGCGGTGCTGTAGTCTGGTCAGTTTGGTAACACCATCTACCAAAGTCGCCAATTCTTTATCAAATTCTAGGGTAATATCTTCCAATGTGTATTCGGTATCTTCCACCACATCATGGAGAAGTCCTGCTGCGATAGCTTTATCATCCATATTCAGACTAACTAAAATCTCAGCAACAGCAAAAGGATGAGTAATATAAGGTGCGCCAGAATCCCGTTTTTGTCCTTCATGAGCTTTAACAGCCAAGTCAAAGGCCCGGCAGATATAGTCTTCATCACAGGAGGGATTATAGGCTTTCACACTATCTATCAATTTGTTAATATCTAATTCCTGTTCCATATAGCCGCTCCTTTGCAAAATCATTTCTTATCTTTTATCATAACATTATTTTTTCTTACTGCCAATAGTCTGCCGAAAAAGCTGCAAAAAAAGAGAACTGCAAAAACAGTCCTCTTTTCTAATCAGCGTTAAAAAAGTTTTTATTTATTTCTCATAAAAGCAGGCACATCAATATCCCCCAAAGAGAAAGGTTTTACATCAATTTTGGGCACATATTCGTTGCCATTGCTTGCAGCGACATTGCCGGTCCCCATATTAGCCGGTGCGCTGGTAGGCTTTGCGGTAAATACAGTTTGGCTTGCCGCTACTTGTTGTTGCGCTCTTTGGTCAAAACCGGTAGCGATTACCGTTACCCGGATAGTGTCATCTAGAGATTCGTCTACATCAGCACCAAAGATAACATTAGCGTCTGGGTCAGCTGCTTCATAGATGAAGTTTGCAGCTTCATTTACCTCTAAGAGTCCGATATCAGGACTCGCAGTTACGCTCAAAAGGATTCTCTTCGCTCCAGTAATGGTTGTTTCCAGCATTTCACTGGATACAGCACGAGTTGCCGCTTCGATGGCCTTATTTTCACCCTTTGCTTCACCGATACCCATCATCGCTGTACCAGAATTGCTCATAATGGTTTTCACGTCAGCAAAGTCCAAGTTAATCATGGCAGGCTTGGAGATTAAATCAGAAATCCCTTGCACCCCTTGACGGAGTACTTCATCAGCGAGAACAAAAGCATCCCGCATAGAGGTTTTCTTATCTGCTACTTTTAACAATTTATCATTAGGAATGGTGATAAGGGTATCCACTCTTCCCTTTAATTCACTAATACCTAGTTCTGCTTGTTTTGCGCGATGCCTGCCTTCAAAGGAGAATGGTTTGGTAACAACACCAATGGTAAGAATGCCCATGTCACGAGCAATCTCTGCAACGACTGGAGCCGCCCCAGTCCCTGTGCCGCCGCCCATACCAGCAGTGATAAATACCATATCAGAGCCATCAAGCATAACCCGGATATCTTCCCGGCTTTCTTCGGCAGCTTTAGAGCCTACTTCCGGGTCAGCCCCAGCGCCCAAACCTTTGGTTAATTTCCCACCGATTTGCAATACTTTTTCCGCTCTAGAAGTATGTAATGCTTGAACATCAGTATTTACAGATACAAATTCTACGCCAGTGAGGCCGCTCTCTACCATGCGATTAACTGCGTTATTGCCGCCGCCACCAACACCGATAACTTTAATTCTTGCATATTGGTCCATTGGATTTTCATCAAACTGTACCATATTCCCCTTCAACCCCTTTATCTCTATCTCTTCTCTATGATTTCTGTCTTTCAACAAAGATATCTTCTTGCTTGCAAATAAACATAAATATACCTAAAGTATTTCATTCCATAAAAAAATCCATTTTCCTGCAAGCATAAGAAAATTTCTCTTTTTTAGTTGTAATAATAAATAACCGGCTTTTCCTTTAAGCTCACATCGATATACTGAATACCATCTATTTTTTTATTTTCTAACTGGTCTTTGTAGATATAGTCAAATACGCTGAATTTAGCTGCAAAGTCCTTCACATCCCCAATACGCACCTCTAACCCCTCTGGCGTAAAAAATTTCACCTTTTGCAGGTTTGATACCTGAAGTTCCCGGACAATAGAACGGGACCGCTCGTCCATCTCGCCGATAATCCGCAAAACGCTAGTGATTTTCTCAGAAGAAACAGCCCGGCCCAAAAGCAAATCACCCTCGATATCATCCACTCCAGAAATAATAGGCAGGCCTGTCCCCTCTAAATAGCGGACTTGTTTTAGGAGTGCGCCCTTTTTATCCACATGAAGGAAACTACCGTTCCAAGCCACAATCATAGCAGATTCTCGCTCCGTCACAGACACCACTACTTTGCCCGGCAGGCGCCGCTTCACAGATACTGTCTCGATAAGAGGTTCTAACACCACCTTTTGTTCGGCCAGCCGCATATTCTGTTTGAAGGTATTGACACCTTTTTCGATGCCTGTCAAGTCCGCAATACGTGCGCTATCTACGATGCTGTTACCTGACACGATAATCTCCTTGACAAAAAAGACAGAAGACTGAGAAAAATAATACCCTGCCAAAAGACAAACCAACAGCAAAAGCAGACACATAACCCAGCGAATATTACCAGCACGTCTGCGTTTCCGCTTATATGAACTTATCTGGGTAACTTCGCCCATGATGAAATCCGCCTTTTCCTAAAGATATACAAACACAATAAAATAAAGATAAGAAAATTATAACAAAACCGTAAGGAAAATACATCTCTTTTTTTCACCCATTTCTTTCCTAATTTAGGCAAGAAATTTTTTGCTATTTGTCATTCCTTATCCCATTTGCCCCAATGGCAAAGAAAAAAGGAAGAATCCTTGTTCTTCCCCTTTCTAATGCTGTATGTGTTATAAATAAGCATTCAAGCCATCTAGCCATCTTAGCAAGACGATGTTCCAAAGCATCTTTTTACTTATTTGCCACCTCGGGCATTATGGCCACACGAGCAATATCGCCACCTAATACAGCTAATTTCTTTTCTAGAAAACTATAACCCCGGTCTATGTATTCTATTTTTTCTACAATGGACTGTCCTTCTGCGGCAAGGCCTGCTAAAACAAGAGCAGCGCCCGCCCTTAGGTCCGGGGCTTCTACATTAGCGCCACAGAGTCCCTCCACACCATTAATGACAGCGGCCCTACCGATAATCTTCACATTAGCCCCCATCCGGCGCAACTCATCAGCGTGCTTAAAACGGTTTTCAAAAATATTTTCAGACACGATAGAAGTTCCCAATGATAACGTCATTAGCGCCATAAACTGGGGTTGTAAATCTGTGGCAAAACCAGGGTAAGGCATGGTCCGCACATCTACTGCCCGTAGACGGTCACTGGGCTTTACCCGCACAGTGTTTCGGTCATATTGGGCGATGCGCAGTCCCGCTTCTTTTAGTTTCGCTAGCAGCGCTACCAAATCCTCTGTGTCCACATCCTTTACCACCACATCCCCACCAGTAATAGCCGCCGCCATAATAAAAGTCCCTGCCTCAATACGGTCCGGCATAATACGATAGGTCAAATTCTTCTTCGCCCCCAAGGAAGACACACCTTGAATCACTACAACATCCGTACCAGCCCCGGTAATCTTCGCACCAATAGAACACAAGAAATTTGCTAAATCGATAATTTCTGGTTCTCGAGCCGCATTTTGCAGTACCGTCTCCCCTTTGGCAAGAGCAGCAGCCATGAGCACATTTTCCGTTGCGCCCACACTAGGAAAATCCAAGCAAATCTCACTGCCAGTAAGGCCCCTAGCCTTGGCCTCAAAGAAACCGTTTTTCTCGCCGATAACAGCACCTAGCTGCTCTAATCCCTTTAAATGATAATCCATAGGACGGGAACCAATATTGCAGCCGCCCGGAAAGGGCAGCGATACCTCGCCAAATCTGGCTACAAGAGGCCCAAGAATCAGATTAGACGCTCGCATCTTTTTCGTCAGCACCTCTGGCAATACACCAGGATAGGCAGCCGATGTATCAATATAAAGAGAGTCGCCTTCCCATTTACATTTTGCACCGCATTGCTCTAATGCCTGTATCATAACGAAAACATCATTTAAAAGCGGTACATTTTCTAATAAACACGGCTCTTGAGAGAGAAGCGTCGCCGCCATAATGGGCAACACTGCATTTTTTGCACCGGAGACGCTTACCTCCCCTTTTAATCGTTTTCCGCCCTGGATAACAAACCTTTCCAAATATCGCACCCCCACATGAATACCAAAGAGGGTTATTCGCCCAATATCCGCACCTCAAGCTCTAACTTGTGTCCGCTATTTTGCAAAACCCGCTCTTGTACCTTTTCTATTAGCGACAACACATCAGAGGCAGAAGCATTTCCTAGATTCACAATAAAATTGCCATGTTTGGGAGATACTTGCGCATCTCCTACCTGCATTCCTCGACATCCAGCCTGTTCCACTAGGTAGCCGGCATGGCTTCCTTCCGGATTTTTGAATACACTACCAGCAGAAGGATAGTCCAGAGGCTGTTTTGCAGCACGTTCTTTGAGCCAATCCTTCATTTGTTGGATTTCATCAGATACATCACTTTGGGGCGCAAGGGATAACACCACCTCTGTTACCACCCAAGGCTGCCCCATTAGCCCGCTATGCCGATAGGAGAAATCCGCTTCTGCTTTTGAAATTTGCCTTCTGGAGCCAATATATTCTACAAGGTTGATTTTGGTTACATAGGAACCAATATGATAGCCGTATGCACCAGCATTCATCATGACAGCCCCGCCTAAGCTGCCGGGAATACCGGCAGACCAACCCAGACCTGCCAAATTATGACTTAAGGTTTCTTTTGCCAGCCGTGCCATGGATACCCCAGCGCCAGCTAGAACAGTACCATCTTCCTGAATGGTAATTTCTTGGAAGCCTTCTGCTGAGATTTCAATGACAACACCACGAATGCCACCATCCCCTACCAAAAGATTGCTGCCTTTACCTATCACATAAAAAGGAATCTCATATCGATTAGCACAGGCAAAAACAACCTGCAAATCTTCTTCCGAGCAAGGCCTTACCAATACGTCGGCAGGACCGCCCATTTTCCAGGTAGTATGTTTTTTCATTGGTTCTGTAGTGAGAATCTCACCCTGAAATTGTCCTTGCAAGTCCTTCAAAAAAGAAGCAATATCCAATGCTATCTTCCTCCTGTTTGCAACGCTTCTACTAGTCGGATTCCCACCTGCCGTAGGTTA
>CAMNVD010000074.1 GCA_946562005.1 uncultured Clostridia bacterium
GATGCACGCTTGCAGCTTTCTGGGGAAAATTACACTAGAATCCTCCTCCATCTAGATATGCCGGAAGAAGGAGAAGAAACTTTCCGTTTCATAGACCGCATTCATACCATTGCCAGCAAATATTACGATACCGTCTATGTGGTAGGTAATTCTACCAGTGATTATGACTTGTCTGCTTCTTTTGCCCGAGATAATACGATCATCAGCATTTTATCAGTGCTCTTCGTTATTATCGTACTGTTTTTCACTTTCAAAAGCGCAGGTCTGCCAATTCTTCTGATAGCAGTTATCCAAGGCAGCGTTTGGATAAATTTTTCCTTTCCTTATCTCACCCAAGCACCTCTCTTCTTTTTAAGCTATCTCATCGTTAGCTCCATTCAGTTGGGTGCCAATATCGACTACGCCATTGTTATCTCCAACCGTTATCTTGAACTAAAAAAGGAAAGGCCCTTAAAAGATGCTATGACAGAGGCGCTAAACTTCGCTTTTCCTACCGTACTGACCTCCGGTAGTATTTTAGCCGCCGCAGGATTTCTCATCAGCAAATTATCCACAGACCCCAGTATTGTTTCTATCGGCGCAAATTTAGGACGAGGCACGATTATTTCCATGTTCCTAGTCATGTGCATCCTGCCTGAAATTTTACTTTTAGGTGATGCGCTTATTGAACGAACCAGCTTCAACCTAAAAAAGCCGGACACCATTAAAAACGACACTGGCATCTTTGTCGTCAACGGCAGAGTCCGAGGCTATATCAATGGCTTCATAGATGCAGATGTCCATGGCATCGTCAAAGGCAATGTAAAAGGACACATCCACATTGATACCGGCGGAGAAACCCAAGACATGGAACACCTCCCCAAATCCTCATTAGACAATGAAGAACCCGTAAAGAAAGGAGTGATAACAGATGAAAAATAAGCCGCAAACAAAAAAAGTCATTGCGCTGTTATTATTATGCTCCTTTCTGATAACACTTTTTCCCACACCGCCTGCCATGGCAGCATCAGAGCAAACTACTATCTATATTCAAAATGGCGCCGACCTCATTGCCTTAGGGAAAAACTGCACCATGGATACCTGGTCCCAAAACAAGACGATAGAACTTACCAGTGATATTGATTTATCCGCTATGGACTTTACCCCCATTCCCTCCTTTGGCGGCACCTTCCGTGGAAATGGGCACACCATTTCCGGACTCCATCTTACCAAAAAAGGCTCTTATCAAGGATTATTCCGTTATGTACAAGCCACCGGCAAGATAGAAAACCTGACGGTAAAAGGTACCATCAGCCCAGAAGGCACCTCCAAATACTTAGGTGGCATCGCTGGAAAGAACGATGGCGCCATCACCTATTGCACATTTAACGGTAATATTACAGGAAAAGGTTATGTTGGCGGCATTGCCGGTTTCACCTCCGAAACTGGCACCATTACCTACTGCACCGCCCAGGGACATTTATTAAGTGAGAGTTATACCGGCGGCATCACAGGACAAAACTTCGGCGTCATTACTAACTGCCTAAACCACGCCAATGTAAATACAACAGCCATTACCAACAAAAAATCCTTATCCGATATTGAACCAGATGGCGATATGGACCTATCTGCTATTCGCTCTACAGAAAATTTAAGCATTACTACAGATACCGGCGGTATTGCAGGTTACTCTAAAGGGAAAATTAACAGCTGCAAAAATGATGGTACCATCGGCTATCAGCACGTGGGATATAATACCGGTGGTATTTGCGGCAGACAGGCTGGTATCATCTCTGACTGCGAAAATAACGGTACTGTTTACGGCAGAAAGGATGTAGGCGGCATTTGCGGCCAAGCTGAACCCTATATCGTCCAGGCATATAGCAAAGACGCCTTACAGCAACTAAACGACACCCTACGCTCTACCCAGTCCACCATTAGCAAAACAATCAATCGCTCCGACCATGAAATCACAAATACCCTAAACAACATTAACAATCAACTAGACAATGTAACCAATGCAGCTGACGCTATGACAGATAACGCCCTGGACTATGCAGATACCGTAATCAGCGATACTAATGACCTGCTTCGTCGTGTTTCCCGAAGTCTGGATTATATGGAAAAAGGGTTGCAGCGGATTTCCACCGCTACAGTAAAATTAGGCTCCGGCATCGTCGAGCTGGAAGAAGCTGGTGAATCCCTGCTGAAATACCTCCGTGAGGTTTCCGCCGCTATAAAAAAGAATGAAACAGACAGCGACCAGCCCGACTCCCCAGATAAAGAAAACGTTAAACAAGATGAGATAGAAGACAAACTCCACCAGGCAGAAGAAACACAAAAGGAACAGCAGGACATCCTCTCTTCTCTGCCGGAAAGTCAAATCAATCTGGAACAGCATATTGAAGATTTACAAACCAACATCGACAACGGCACAGTCTCCTCAGCAGATATGGCTCCTATCAAAACGGATATTACCATCATAGAGCAGCAAATTGCTGTTACTGAAAACTATTTAACCAATGCGGAAGATATTTTGCGTTTTTTACAACAACAAGGTTATCTGCCTGATGATGCCACCATCAATGAGCTTCTCACTCAGTTAGGCATTACCGCTGAACAAATTGCCGCTGTTAAACAAACCATCGAAACCATTAAAAATCAACTGCCCGACTTAGGCAAGGACCTAGACCCTGCCGCTATCCAGGCTGCTATCCAAAAATTGCAAACCGCATTCCAACAGTTAGAACAGCAGTTCCAATCATTAAAACAGACTTTAGCAAAAACCACCGCCGCTATCCAAGCAATGAAAAAGCAAGCCCCTGAACTAAAAAAAGCGTTGGAT
This sequence comes from uncultured Clostridia bacterium, assembly GCA_946562005.1. Taxonomy (GTDB): domain Bacteria; phylum Bacillota; class Dehalobacteriia; order UBA4068; family JAAVYR01; genus JAAVYR01. The sequence continues at coordinate 2,825 of CAMNVD010000074.1, forward strand.
TCTTTAGAAGACGGTCTCTATGATATCGAGCGGGGTATGGATAACTTAACCATGGGCGCAACAGAACTGACCCGTGCCATCAGAACCATTAACAGCGGAGATACGTTGCAAATCCCTGAAATCGACCAAGAATTCCGCAACAATATTGATGACCTCAGAACCTCCATCAACGGCATTCAAGATGACGTCACGCAGCTAAATCAAACTATCGCCAATACACAAGATGACCTTATCAAGGACTTCACCACCATTAACGGACAGTTTTTACAAATTCTCAATATCCTTTCCGATACTTACGACCGCAACCAACCTGGTGAAAAAGAAGATTTTATCGAGGATATATCGGACCAAAATACATCTGCCATTACCCAGGGAAAAATTGTTGCTTCCAGCAACTATGGCAACATAGCTGCTGATATTAATACTGGCGGTATTGTCGGCAGCATGGCCATTGAGTATGATTTTGACCCAGAAGATGACGTCGTAAAACAAGGAAAAGATTCCCTTCGTTTTACCTATCAGACCAAAGCCATTATAGAAAAATGCCAAAACCATGGTACCATCACCGGGAAAAAGAATTATGTTGGCTCTATCGTGGGAAAGATGGATTTAGGCACCGCCCTTCTTTGTGAAGGATATGGTAATGCAGAAAGCACCGACGGCAGTTTCGTCGGCGGTATTGCCGGCGCTTCTGATGGATATATCCGCAATAGCATAGCAAAATGTACGTTGGCCGGAGATGACTTTGTCGGCGGCATTACCGGACAAGGGCAAACCATTACGGGCTGCTACACACTGGTCCATATCGCTCGCGCAGGTGAAAATCAAGGTGCCATTGCCGGCATAGACAGTGAAGAAAAACAAAATATCCAGCAAAATTATTTTGTCAGCACTGCCTTAGGCGGCATTGATAATATTTCCTATCAAGGCCGGGCAGAAGCCATCGACATTGCCTCATTTTGCAATTTTATCGAAAAAACATTCCAACATGAAGTCACCTTCCGCCTTATCTATATGGCAGATGATAAGATTATCGCCACACTGCCCTATACTTACGCCACCCCTATTGATACCGCCATGCTTCCTGCCGTGCCGGAAAAAGCCGGTTATTTCGGGACCTGGGAAAGTTATGATTATGCCATGCCGCTATATGACGCTATACTCCAAGCTGAATATGAGCGGGCCATTGAAGTAATGCCTTCCGCCTTAAAAAGGGACGGGAAATCAATCGTCTTAATCTGTGGCGCATTTGATGATGAAACACAAATAGCAATCACCGAAAATACAGCTGAAAACAAAATCCAAGGCAAAAGAATCCTTGCCAGCTACCAAGTAAAGATAACCGATAGCCACCCTAAGGCTAGCTATCAAGTACGCTATCTTCCTATTAAAAAAAATAGTAAAATTCTCATTTCTGCTGGAGATAATATACAAGAAGCCACAACAAAACCATTCGGCCGTTATGTAGAATGCACCGTACCAAACTCATATTTCACTCTTTATTAAGTATCAAAAACTTCGCTATCTTGGCTGTATGGACTTATCGACGTTTTATTCATAGCTAGCGGCTACAGATTCTATCAAAGAAAACTTAGAAAAAGAAAACAACAAAAAAAGCAAAAGGAAGAAAAACAGGATTTATCTGAGAGCTCTCTTGCAAAGAATGCAGCTATCCAGTAAAATAAAAATATCTTAGCATCTTTTATGAAAAGCCTATTGTAAGAAATATTTAGGAGATTAGATATTATGGATAAAAAGACGTTTTCTCGGCAAAGTATTCTTCAGTATGCAGCAGATAACTTTAACGCAATACCCCATTACCTATGGGAAAAGTATCCAAACTATGCCGTTCTGAAACATACACACAACCAGAAATGGTTTGGTATCATTGTGGATTTGCCCTGCGCTAAATTAGGCCTAAATAAATCCGAAGATATGGTAGACCTCTTGGTAGTAAAAGCAGACCCTGCTGCTATCTCCACCCTATTAAATAACGATGGCTACCATCCAGCCTACTATATGAACAAAACTCATTGGATTTCTATCCGCTTAGATGGAACCATCTCAGAAGAGGAAATCTGTTATCTCCTTAACGAAAGCTATAACTTAACCAAGAAATAAAAAAGAGATAGGCCATAAAAGCCTATCTCTTTTTTATAATTTATACCATGCTGTCATCCTAAACGAATGTGAAGGATCTTTAAGCTTTATGATTAGAAAAGATTCTTCAGCGCCGCTTATGCTTTTGCTCTGAATGACAACGGATAATCATTTTTATTTTATCGAACCCGTCACCAGAGCTAAGAGCGCCATACGTACGGGCACCCCATTCCCCACCTGACGGAAATAAGCAGCACCTGGATATTTATCCACCCCTACTGTGATTTCATTCACTCTAGGCAATGGATGAAGGATAATGGCGTCTTTCTTAAATTTTCCTACCATTGCCTCATCAATGATAAATTCATCTTTTACTGCTTCATAGTCAGAGACATCCTCAAACCGTTCCCGTTGCACACGAGTCATATAGATAACATCTGCTTTGCTGCAAGCGTCTGCCAAGTTATTGCTTTCCTCGATAACTACGCCACGCTCCCGCACCTTCTGGGTGATAATTTCAGGCATAGGCAAAGAGCTTGGTGAACAAAAAATAAGTTTCGTATGATACATCGCTAAGAAATCCACCAGAGAATGAACCGTCCGCCCGTGTTTCAAATCTCCGACTAAGGCAATGGTTAAACCGTCTAAATCCTCTTTTTCCTTAAAGATAGTATAAATATCTAAAAGCGCCTGCGTAGGATGCTGTCCTGGACCATCCCCTGCATTGATAACAGGAACCTCAGCTGCATCAGCAGCAATTTTTAATGTTCCCTTTTCCGGGCTACGACAAACGATAACATCTGCATAAGTATCAATAACCCGCATAGAGTCGTAAATGCTTTCTCCCTTAGCTAGAGATGAGGTATGCGCATCTACAGACTCAGCCACAGTAATGCAACTGCCACCCAGACGGTTCATA
>CAMNVD010000075.1 GCA_946562005.1 uncultured Clostridia bacterium
GAAAATGTCTGGCCTAAATGTTGCCTTTGATGCGCTTGCTTCTATTGCCTATTCTGGCTGTACGGGCGGTATGGTTATCTATGTTTGCGATGACCCGGGGGTGAGTGCCGGTATGCCTGAGCAGGATGTGCGGGGTTTTGCCCAGATGGCAGATATGCCTATGCTGGAGCCTGCTACGGTCCAGGAATCTTATGATATGACTATCTTGGCTTTTGAACTTTCTGAGAAAATTGGCGGTCCTGTATTTGTCCGTTCTGTCACCAATGTTTCGCAAACCCACAGTCAGTTGGAATATGCGGAGCGTACGCTTCCCAATGATGATGAAATTATTTTGAAAAAGGACATCAATAAATATACCAAGGCAGGTGCTGCTATTTGCATGGAGCAGCATCGAGCTGTCATTGAGCGACTGGCAGCGGCAGAGGCGTATCTTGAATGCCAATATAATGATTTTAAACTAGGCAAAAAAGGTGGCTTAGGTATTATCACTGCAGGGGTTGCAGGCGTATATTTGCAAGAAGCGTTAGAATTGTTATCCGATTGTGGGATAGAGCGGGACGAGCTAACGGTATTGAACACGGTAGCTACCATTCCTGCGCCAATAAAACAAATCAAAGCAGTCATTGATAACTGCTCCCAAATCTTAGTTCTGGAAGAACTAGAACCTTATCTGGAGCGGACTGTATTGCAGACTGCCTATCAAATGGGAAAAATCTTACCTATCTTTGGGAAATTAGATGGTACTTATTCTCGTATTAACTGTTATGATGCCTTCACCGTGGTAAGCGGATTAGAAAAGGCCTTAAAGCTTATCTTATCAGAGAATTTCTATGCGGCGGCAAATTGTGGAGATATGGCTGCTGCTAGACCTATTACTACTTGCGCAGGTTGCCCGCACCGGGGTACCTATCTTGCTATCAACCAGGCTATCCGTAAGGCAGGGTATAAAAAAGATGAAGTGATGGTAACGGGGGATATTGGCTGCACGATCTTGGGGATGAATCCTCCTTTCTATAGCATTTGGACGGAGGTGTCTATGGGGACTAGTATTCCGCTAGCCCAAGGCTTTGTGAAGGCTGGTATCAAAACGCCGGTCATTGCTACTATTGGAGATTCTACCTTTTTCCATGGGGGAATGCCGGGACTTATCAATGCTATCCAGCATAATATTCCAGTGACAGTTATTATCATGGATAACGGCTGGACAGCTATGACTGGTATGCAGGTAAATCCGAACACTGCCCAGGAATTCCAAGAGGAAGACTGGCGGCAGCTGGATTTGGCAAAAATCATTCCAGCTTTAGGAGTGGACCAGTTTTTTATCGCAGACCCGTATCAGCTAACAGAAATGACAGATATTTTAGCTGATTGCATGAAAAAGCCTGGTGTGAAGGTAATCCTTGCTCGCCGGGAATGCGCTATCCAGACCAATCGCCGGAAAATCAAATATGGCAAAATGCAGTTGGATTTAGAAAAATGCACTGGTTGCAAGGCCTGTGTTTCTGTGACGGGTTGTCCTGCATTATCTATCGTAGATGGTAATATCGAAATTGACCAAAACCTCTGTAACGGCTGCGGATTATGTACTTATAGCTGCAAGTTTTCGGCATTGATAAGGGAGGACTGCTAAGATGAAAAAGCTTGATATTTTTATCGTAGGGGTCGGCGGACAAGGCGTGCTGACTATCGGAGATATTATTGCTATGGCTATGGGAGAAAAGCGTTATACGACTAGTTTTTATCCAACCAAAGGCATGGCCCAGCGGGGTGGCTTCGTTAAAGCGCAATTACGTATTGGCGATGGATTGGGGCCGAATATTCCTTTGAAAGGTGCAGATGTGATTATCTCTATGGAGCGGTCAGAATCTTTAAAAGCAGCGCCGTATATTAACGAAAATACAAAATTTATCATCTATGGACACACTTGGTTTCCTACTGGCGTTATGCTAGGCAAGGATAAATACCCGGCAAAAGAAGATGTGGTGACGGCGCTGGCAGATGCTGGAGCGCAGGTAGTGTATTTAGATGAAGAGGACTTGCCGCTCTATAATGGTGCGCCAATGGCAGAAAATATTTATCTCTTGGGCGGTGTGGTTGCTACTGGTGCTTTAGATGGGTTTGTATCCATCGAGGATGTGGCAGAAGCTATCGCACAGAAATGGCCAAAGGGCGCAGAAAGAAATCTGGCGTCTTTTTATGCAGGGATAGACGCTGCAAAAAACTTGTTGGCGTAAGCGGTAAAATTTGATGTGATAAAGAGGCATTTGTATGAGTTTAGAAGCACTTTTTGAGCCGAGAGGCATTATTGTAGCTGGGTCTGTCAGTTCTGGGAAATTAGGCAGTGTGTTAATTGACCGGCTGCTAGACGGTGGTTATAAAAATATTTTTGCGGTAAACCCAAAAGGACAAGGCTATGGGGATATTCCCGGTTTTGTTTCTGCCGGAGAGATTGACCAGCCGGTAGATTTGGTAGTTGTTGTATCTCCTTCTTTCACGGTGGCAGGTGTTTTAGAAGATTGTGGCAAAGCAGGGGTAAGTGCTGCTGTGATTATTACTTCTGGGTTTGCGGAAATTGGCAATAAAGAGGGAGAAGCGGAGATTATTGCTGTTGCGAAAAAATATGGCATCCGCTTTATTGGCCCAAACTGTGCTGGTATGGCAAATACAGATTTTCACTTATATGCAACTTTGGAGGAAAAGCCTTTGCCTGGTGGTATCTCGGTGCTATCTCAAAGCGGCGCTGTGGGGGGAGCCGTTATGGTTGCCTCTAAAGAGCGGGGCATTGGTATTAGTAAGTTTTTAAGCTTTGGCAATGGTTCAGACTTAGAGGTGTTAGAACTACTTGCCTACCTAAGAGACGATGCAGATACCAAAGCGATTGTCCTTTATATCGAAAATATTAAAGATGGTAGAGCCTTTATGGATGTATTAAAGTCGGCTACTGCTAAAAAACCTGTTATTGTCATTAAATCTGGGCGAACTTCTAGCGGGCAGCGGGCAACCCTTTCTCATACGGGGTCTTTATCTGGTTCAGATAAAGTATATAGTGCTGCGCTTGCTCAGTGTGGCGCCTTGCGTGTGCGGACGTTAGAAGAGGCTTATGACCTGTGTCAGGGCTTTGCAGTGTTGCCTCGGCTCCGGGGGGATAAGGTGGTTATCGTGACGAACTCCGGCGGTCCGGGGGTGATGGCGGCAGACCAAGCGGACGATGAAGGTCTAGTTGTGCAGGAGGCAAGCCCCGCTTTAAAAGAAGAATTAACTGCGTTTCTTTCTCCTTATGCGGGGAAGGGAAATCCTATTGACATCACGGTAGAAGGGACAGGCGAGCAATATTATCAGTCGCTTGTTGCATCGCTAAAGGATTATGATAGCGCCCTTGCTTTTTATATCGGTACGCCATATTTAAAGGCTATGCCTATTGCAGAGAGCATTGTGCGAGCAGCAAAAGAAACAGGGAAGCCTATCATAGCAAGCTTGATGGTGGGTCCTGATATGGCGGAAGCTCTTTGCTACCTGAAAGAGAATGGCATCATGTTTCTACCTGATGGGGAACGGGCCATGAAGGTCTTTGCAAAGATGGTGCAATATAAAAATTATTTGACAGATAAAAAAGAGGCGGTACGACCTGTTGCCGTAAAAACGGATTTACCTGAAATAATTTTAGAGCCGGACGCTATGGCTTTATTAAAGGAAAACGGTTTGCCGACGCCGGCGTCTCGTTTTGTGACGGACGAAAAACAGTTATCTCTTGCTGCCGAAGAAATAGGTTATCCTGTGGTTATGAAAGTGGTTTCTCCGCAGATTATCCATAAGTCTGATGCAAAAGGGGTTTATTTAAATCTCCGGAATGATAAAGAGTTGCAGGATGCTTTTGGTGCTATGACAGCAGCTTTTGCTGATAAAGACTTTCGTGGGGTAATGGTCTATCCTATGCTTGAAACCGGCAAGGAAATCATGGTAGGTTTTTATCGGGACCCACAGTTTGGACCGGTAGTATTGGCCGGCCTTGGCGGCATTTATACAGAAATTCTCAAGGATGTGTCGTTGGCTGTGGCGCCGGTATCAAAGGAAAAGGCAAGGGAAATGCTTCAAACGCTAAAATGTTACCCACTGCTTACGGGGGTGCGTGGGGAGGCTGCTGTAGACATTGACGGTTTGGCTCAGCTTATCGCAGACTTTTCTCAGTTGCCTTTTGCTTATCCAGATTTGCAAGAGGCGGATTTGAATCCCGTTTTTGTCGACGCAAATGGTGTTGCTATTGTCGATGTACGCTTGATAAGAAAATAGATACAGAGGAGAATGACCATGACTGTTCATGCAAGAAACGAATTGCAGAATTTACCTGATTATCAGGAAGGGAAACCTTTTGAAATGGCTTGTGCGGAAAAAGGTATCTCTGCCGTGACAAGATTGTGCTTTAATGAAAATCCTATGGGGATGTCTCCTCTTGCTAAGCAAGCCATTGTGGATATGGCCGGGCGGGCAGATAGATATCCGGATACCTTCATTTATGAATTAAGAGAAAAAATTGCAGCAAAAGAACGGAAACGAGGCCTTGCTGCTGTTACTCGAGAAAATGTCTTTGTTAGCAATGGCTCTGATGAGATGATTAATCTTTTGGGAAAAACTTTTTTATCTTGCGGTGATGAAGCTATTATTGCAGACCCGACCTTTCCGCAGTTTGAGACCACCATTATTTCTATGGGGGCGAAGGCTATCAAGGTGCCGGTAGATGGGGCCTTTCAGCATGATTTAGCTGCGATGCAAAAGGCTATCACAGCGAAAACAAAAATGATTTTCCTCTGCAACCCCAATAACCCTACTGGCACTTATCTGGGAAAAGAAGCAGTTAGCGCTTTTCTGGAGCAGGTTCCAGACAATATTTTAGTTGTTATGGATGTGGCTTATTGTGAATATGCTCAAGAAGAACCAGACTATGACCAAGGGGACGACTATGTCCTGAAACAGAAAAATGTAATCGTATTGCGGACTTTCTCTAAAATCTATTCTTTGGCGGGACTGCGTATAGGTTATGCTATTGCTTGTCCAGAATTATTGGCGCAAATGCAAAAGGTGCGAGAGCCTTTTAACGTAAATATTCTTGCGCAAGCAGCTGCAGCTGCGGCGCTTGATGATATCGACCATGTCGTGTGTACCTTAGCCAATAATGAACAGGGAAAAACTTATTTATATGGTGCTTTTGCAGAAATGGGACTTGCCTATGTGCCAACAGCCGCAAACTTCGTCCTAGTGCGGATTGGAGTTGATTCTAAGGCGGCAGAGAAGGCGCTTTTGGCTTTAGGCATTGCTGTAAAGGCTGGCGCACCTTATGGATTGGAAGGATATTTGCGGGTAACCATTGGTAAACGGTCAGATAATGAAAAATTCATTGCGGCGCTAAAGCAAGTATTGGGTAAATAAAACGGTATATCCTTTTCATATGTTATTCTGGAAAATGCAGTTTTTCAGGGTGGCAATCATATGGTATAAATTTTAGGAAAGAGTTGTTTTATGGAGCAACAAAAAAACTTCTCCTGGCGTGAAAAAGTTGTTTTTCTTTTAGCTGTTATACTAGGTTTTCTTCAGCTTTGGTGGGTAATGGTGCATCCCCTTACCAGCTATTTGCAGCAAGCTATTCATTTATCCTTTATGTTGGCCATTATCTTTCTCACCAAGCCGGCAACAAAAAAGAATTGCCACGCTGTGCCTTATTGGGATAAGGCAATCAGCGTGGTTTTGGTATGTCTTGCTTTAGGGGTTGGGATTTATCAGTGCTGCTTTTGGCAGGATATGTTGTTGCGGGCTGATGCGCCTCTTTTAGG
>CAMNVD010000076.1 GCA_946562005.1 uncultured Clostridia bacterium
CCGTCGGCAGGGGCAGGCTGTGGCTATTTTAGACGGTGATATAACAGGACCGTCTATCCCGAAAATGTTTGGTATCACCGAAAAAGCTCAAGGCATGGATAACTATATGTTGCCTGCTGCTACCAAAACCGGTATGACGGTGATGTCCACCAATATGCTTTTAGAAAATGATACGGACCCTGTGGTGTGGCGTGGGCCTATCATTGCTAACATGGTCAAACAATTTTGGACTGATGTGGTCTGGGGAGAAGTGGATACTATGTTTGTGGATATGCCGCCGGGGACTGGCGATGTGCCGCTGACGGTATTCCAGTCTCTTCCTTTAGACGGCATCATTATTGTCACCTCGCCTCAGGAGCTGGTTTCTATGATAGTGGCAAAGGCCGTGAAAATGGCGGAGCTGATGAATATCCCTATTTTGGGTGTGATAGAAAACATGAGCTATGTTTCCTGTCCTGATTGTGATAAGAAAATCTCTGTTTTTGGGGAAAGTCATGTAGAGGCGATTTGTGAGGAATTTCATCTGCCTCTTCTGGGAAAGATTCCTATCGACCCGGAGCTAGCCAAGGCCTGTGACCAGGGTTTGGTAGAAATGTTCGAAGCGCCTTATTTTGATGAAATAGCAGAAAAGATAAAAGTAAGCAAATAAAAAAGAACGGCTCTTTAGCCGTTCTTTTTTATTTAAAGATTTTTCTGATTATAAAATTTGGTTAATCCGTTCTCCCTTGAGCCAGGTGGTAATATTATCAAAGGCAATCTCTGCTCTGGTAACCAACGCTTCCTTGGTGGCAAAGCCTACGTGAGGAGCAAGAATGGTATTTTTCGCATGGAGCAGTGGATGGTCGGCGGGAACGGGTGGTTCCATTTCAAAGACATCGATGCCTGCGCCACGGATAGCGCTGCTATTTAGGGCGTCTGCTAGCGCCTGGCTGTCTACCACAGGACCGCGGGCGGTATTGATAAGGCAGGCAGTCGGTTTCATTTTAGCGATGGCGTCTTTGCCGATTAAACCTTTTGTTTCTGCATTTAATGGGCAGTTGACGGAAACAAAGTCGCTGACAGACATGAGTTCATCTAATGATACATAGCGAACTCCCATGTCGAGGGCTGCTTGTTTCTCACTGTGGCTATAAGCGATGACTTCCATGCCCAGGGCTTTGCCGATTTCTGCCACTCTGAGACCGATAGCGCCAGTACCGATAACGCCTAAGGTTTTGCCTTTTAACTCGGTGCCAATCATGTTACCCTTATTCTGGGAGGCGCGGGTGGCTGCGTCACAAGGCAGCATAAAGCGGGAAAGAGCAATCATAAAGCCGAACGTCAGCTCTGCTACCGCAAAAGTGGAGTAGCCTGCCGCATTAGAAACAGCGATGTTTTGGGTACGGCAAGCGTCTAAGCCTACATGGTCCGTACCGGTGAAGGCAACGGAGAGCATTTTTAAATTGGGGCATTGAGCGATAGCATCGTTAGAGAAGGGATAGTTGGCGATAATGGCGACATCCGCATCCTTTACCCGGCTCACCAGGTCTCCTTCGTTTGCTGGGCGGCTATCGAAGGCTACAAAATCATGACCTGCTAGAGTGTTACTTAATCTTTCTAAAATTTCTGGGGCAATGCCCAATGGCTCTGCCAATACAATACGCATATGGGTTCCTCCTATAAGTTAAATTTTAAAAAAGGCTCTATGTTTATGTTTATTCTAACATCTTTTGTCATTTGATTCAATGAAATATAAAAAGGAGCTGTCTGTGATAAGATAGCTCCTAGGATTTTTTAGTTTTGTTTATTTTACCAGTCTTTCTCCGGAATGAGCATGAGGAGGATAGGGGAGTCAGAGCCGCTGGGGGCCATGTAGGTGAGGGTCTTGGTCTCTCCTGCTTCCAAGGTGCCGATAATGATGCCGTTGTGGTTGCCTTTGAGCAGGCCACTGTTGGCAAGATAGCAAAGTTTGCCGTCAAAATTGATAAGAGAACCTTGGAACATGGTGCCACGGGGATTAAGCATAACACCGACTTTTTCTTCTGCGGTGATGGTGATGTGGTGCAGCACGCCCCGATTGCCGTTATTGACGGTAGGGGTATTGGTCATGGCGTCATTACCAGAGAGGAAATAACCGTCATAGGCGTCTTCTCTGCCTACGATAATTTTTTCGATTTCTTTACCGCTGGCGGTGACAGCCATGTCGATGGTAGCATTTGCAAAGGTACCCCGGATGTGGGTGAGAATTTTATCTAGTTTTACCAGTTGAGTAACGTCTGGATTTTTCATGGTATCTGGTACAGAGCAGATAGTGAATTCTAATGGTTCTGCACAGGATACATCAATGAGCCCTGCTACTAAGTCGTCAATAGCAAGAGCGCGTTGCCCATGGTTGATGATGTATTGTTCGCCTGGTTGGATGGTAATAGTTTCTGGTCTTTCTTCTCCTTGCAGGTAGTTGACAACTACTTGCTGACCTACTTGGAGCACGTCTGGCCATGGTCCTACTTGAGCTTTTTTCTTAATGGTGAGTTGGATAGGATGGTCGCTGGTATTTCTGGCGATGGCCCAGATATTGATTTTATAGGTAGCGGTGTTTCTGTGGTGGAAGCGCAGACGGATATCGCCGCTGGCGCTGTCTTGATACAATATGCCTGTCATAGATACTTTTTCTGGATTGTTGCTGGCAATCAGAGTAACAGGCTGGTGAGAAACACTAGTGATTTCAGCGGCGTCATAGTCGTTATAGTTAACGTTGTTATGGTTTAAGTAGATTTCTCCGGGAATGACAGATTGGAATTTATAAGCAAGCTCGGAGAAAACTTCTTTTTTGTATACCTGCACATCGATGGATTTTGGTTCACTCCAGTTGCCATAGGCGTCTTTTACCTGGAGGGATACGGTAACGAAACCAGGATACCAGAAGCTTCTTGGTTTTTCTGTTACTTCTTGGGTTACACCCTTTTCGTCTTTCCAGGTATAGGTGTAGCGGGTCTGGGTGATTTCTTCCCAGTGTTCGTTGGCTGCTACATAAGAGAAGTCGATGTCTTCCCCTGGATAAAGTCTGGTAGTGGTAGCGTCAAATTTCGTGATAACGGGAGGTTCGTTGACCAAGATTTCTACTGCTTGGGTGGTCCAGTCACTCCATACTTTTTTATCATTTTGTACCCGTAGGCTAATCTGATAGGTACCGGCTTGTGGGTAAGAAAAGGTTTTGCTTAAATCATCTGTTTTGGTAACGAGCTGTCCGTCTTTTTCTACTTTCCATTCTCTTTTGGTGATAGTGTTGCCGGCGGGGTCGTAGCTGTAATCATAAAGGATGAGCGGTTGTCCGGCAGTAATGGTGCTTTCTTGTTTAAATTCTGCAATCGGTATGATGATTTCTCTAGCTGGTGTCAGGATAGAAATCCCGCTGGTGGCTGCATCATAGCTGACATTACAACCAAAGACTTCTGCTAAAAGACGAAGTGGAACAAAGGTGTAACCGTCTTTTTCTACCGGTGGCAGGGGCGCTTCATATAAGGCTTCACCATCTAATACCGTGTTATTGGCTAAGTCAATGGTTACTGTTTTCTCTGGAGAGATAATGGTAACTGTTTTGCTTTCTTGGTTCCAGGTAACGGTGGCTTTTAATACATCTTGAGTAAGAAAGCGCAGCGGTACCATGGTTACATCTCGGTCTATGAAAGGTGCGGCTGGCATCAGGATTTTTTCTTCATTGACGATGGCTGTTTGGTTAGCTGGATAAAGGAGGACTTTATCCCGGACTTGGGCAACCCCGGCTTTATTCTGACTTGGTTGTTGTGGGGTGGGGATTTCCTCTTGATTTTGGCCTTCTTCATTTAGGGGGGTATCGGGAGCATTGTTTAGCTCGCCGTTGTCTGTTGGTGTGTTTGGGGTATTTTGTTCTGTTGTGTTGTCAGTTGCTGCTGCAACATCATCTGCTGCTAGGGCCGGCATAGAAAATAAAAGGCAGGCGCCCACTACGGCAGCTAGGACTGGTTTTTTTGTAGACATCGTTTCAACCTTCTTTTCAGTTATTTCTTATTTAAATAAATAGCTATAGGACTTTAGACGTAAAAGTTTTGCTTTTGTTTCAAGATGTTCGTGATAGCTGCTAATAACGTCAATAACGAATTATACCATATTTTACCCAAAATAAAAACCGGAATTATTTGTTAGAAAATATTTGGTTAAGAATATATATATTTTTTCATTGACAGGGTGGTGGTTTTATTTCATAATAAGGCATTGATGGATTAGATGGAAAATGAATAGAAAAATAATAGTAGAATATCGGGAACCTTTTTGTTTTGTTTTTCGTCTAAGAATCAAAATAAAAAATAAAAGGTAAATAATCTGGAAAATTTAGGAGGACTGATTAAATGAAGAAAAAATATGTAGCATTAGCCCTTTCTCTTGTTTGTGTGATGTGCGCTTTTGTTGGTTGTGGTAAAGATGACGGCGGTAAAGAACCAGAAAAACAACCAGCTGTAGCAGATATTATGACCCCTATTTTAGGAAGTGTGCAGGAAACTGGCATGATGAACGATGTTACTACAGAAGAATTCTTTGTGGAACAGCTGAAAACAGAAGGTTTGCTTTCTGTAGAGGGGTTAGCTGAATACAGCATTTACATGAATATGATGAATATCCGCACCGATGAAATCGGTATCTTCAAAATGGAAAGTGCAGACCAAGCTGCAGCTATGCAAGAAGCCATCAAAAAGCATATCGAAAATAAAATTGCCGGTTGGATGCCTGGTTATATGCCGGAAGAAATCGAAAAAATGGAAAACTATACCATGATTACCAAAGGCAACTATGTGATGTATCTCATTGCTAGTGAGGCAGATAAACAAATCGCAGAAGAACAATTTAATGCTGCATTCAAATAAAAACGGCTTCTTAATGAGATAATAGAAAAACCTGATAGGTAAAAGGCGTTGCAGGATAGCAGCGCCTTTTATTTTTATGGATTTTTTGGTGAAATTTTGTTATTCTAAAAAATAGAAATGGATTTTATTTTGATCTATTAGAACGAGGCTAGTTATGGTTTTTTCTGGTATCAATTTTTTATTTTATTTCTTACCATGTATATTGTTTCTTTATTATCTAGCGCCTAGGAAGGGCAGGAACTTCCTGCTGTTTTTAGGCAGCCTGTTTTTCTATGCCTGGGGCGAGCCCGTCTATGTGGGACTGATGATTTTTTCCAGTGTGGTGGACTATCTCAATGGCCTGGGTATCGAAAGAAATCGGGAGCGGCCTCGACGAGCGAAGGTCTATTTATGGTTATCTGTTTTTATAAACCTAGCTTTATTGGGCTTTTTCAAATATGCGGACTTCCTGATTATCAATGTGAATCAGTTATTGGGAACGGCGCTGCCGCTACTGGAGCTACCTTTGCCCATTGGTATTTCCTTTTATACCTTTCAGACCATGTCTTATACTATTGATGTTTACCGCAATGAAACACCGGTGCAGCGGAACTTTATTGCCTTTGCTACCTATGTATCACTCTTTCCCCAACTTATTGCCGGGCCCATTGTCCGCTATAAAGATGTGGCTGAACAGATGCTGGGACGGAAGGAATCTGTTTCTCTGTTTGCAGCGGGGGTAGAACGATTTCTCATTGGATTGGGAAAGAAAGTCATCCTTGCCAATAACATGGGCTTTATCTGGAGCGAATTGTTAAAAATCCCTGTAGCGGAAATGTCTCTGGCTACGGCTTGGTTGGGGGTCCTTGCATTTACTTTTCAAATCTACTTTGATTTCAGTGGCTATTCGGATATGGCTATTGGTCTGGGGAAAATGTTTGGTTTTACCTTT
>CAMNVD010000077.1 GCA_946562005.1 uncultured Clostridia bacterium
CATTGGAAGTTTCCGTGTACCCAGCCCCGGAACCAACACCGTAAATATCTTTGCCCCCATAGGAAAAAGGCTGTACGCTTTGGGGAACATTTTTGTTTTTTAATTCTTGGGTTAAGGCTTCCCCAGTTCTAGCGCCGACAGACGTCACACCTTTTCCTCGAATCATATCCAGCTTGAAGCCGCTTTGTAGATAAATAGGCGTGGGATTAGAACCCCATTGCTGGGTAGCCGTTTTATAGCTACCATTACTAACTATCAAAGAGGCTGTATTAGCCAAACGCACTTCGCCACCACTACCAGCAGCGCCACCGCTGCCGCCAGCAGTACTTACATAAGCTGTTGCATATTGGTAAGCACCACCACCTAGACCAGGCTGAACCAAAGGGTCATGGGAACCATTTGCAGCAGAGAAATATCCCCCACCTGGACCGTGTTCACTAGCAGGTCCACCAGCACCATCTACAACCATAGTTCCAGTTGTGTCCGGCTCCCCACGTCCCCCAGAGAAACCACCACCACCAGGACCATGAGAGCCGCCGCCCCCACCGGCTCCACCGCCACCAATGCCCGCAGCCGGATAACCACCGCCAGCAGCAGGAGCAGAGTTTCTATAATACCCGCCGGAACCACCAGCGCCACCATAGGCACGGACCGTAACTTTTTCATAGAGATAGATACGTCCTGCGGATATCCCAGCCTTACCGTTTTCTCCATCATCTAAATTTTTAATAGACCACAATCCTCGGCCACTCTGTCCGCCAGCGCCGCCATTTCCACCGATACCGGCGCCGGCTCCGCCGCCACCAGCACCTGGAGCATTACCACCGCCACCAATACCACCGTTACCTGCATGACCACCACGAGCTAGCAAGGAACCTGTGCCGCATACTGTCAAGCTAGTTCCAACCGGGACCCCAATACCAGCATAACCACCAGTACCCCCAGGAACTCTGGTTCCATCTCCTGCGGCACCTTGTGAGCCATCCCCCGCTTTACCGCCGGTAACAGTGAACGTGCCGTCCACCACCAGCGTTAAGTTGGCGTCGCCCTGGAGCTCGATAGGAGATTTGCCATAAACAACAAAAAAACTACCATTCCTTACTATTTAAATTTTGTCAGGAAGAGTAGTTTTCTTTTATCCTGTGGGTAATTAGTAAATAATGTTATCATTACATTATCTTATCCAGCCCATAAACAAGACCTTTTAATTCTTTGATTTTCCGCAAAGATAAAATCAATCCCGGTAAATAGGTTTCTCGGGAAATAGCGTCATGCTTAATAGTAAGAATCTGTCCTAAACCGCCAAAAACCACTTCTTGGGTAGCTACATAACCGGGCAGACGCACACTATGCACTCGCATTCCCTGGAAATCACCGCCGCGGCTACCATTAATTTTTTCAAATTCATTAGCAGCACCTTGAGCAAAAACACCTCGGTTTTCGCTCATCATCTCCATGGTTTTAATCGCTGTCCCAGAAGGCGCATCCAGCTTTTGGTCATGGTGCCGTTCTATTACCTCTACATGGGGAAAATATGCCGCAGCTTCCTGAGCAAAACGCATCATAAGAATGGCGCCTAACGCAAAATTTGGCGCAATAAATACTTGAGTATCATATTGATTAGATAACTCTTCTATCGTCGCCAAATCATCTTCTGTAATACCGGTAGACCCTACAATAATAGGTGTTTTATGCTCTAATGCGATACGAATATTTTTCATCACCACTTGAGGATTGGTAAAGTCCACTACCACATTGGGCTGTTTATTTTCAATAGCAGCTGCTAAATCTGTTTCTACCAAGATGCCATTTGCTTCTAAACCACATAATGTACCGATGTCCGCACCGCCTTTGATATCTACCCCACCGATAATTTGCATATCCGGTTCTTTTGCCAGACCTGCCGTCATGGCTTTGCCCATTTTACCGCAGATGCCGTTCATTAATATTTTTATCTGACTGTTTGACAATAAAAACACTCCTCTTTTCATAATAAAAAAATTATTCCCTAAAAAACGAAAAATTCCTGCTTCATTATGAGGAAATCTCCTGACTTGCTCCACTCCCCTTGACCATAAAAAATCTTCATGGTAAAATGAAATAAATTTGTGGGGGGACTAAAGGCTCTATAGCCGAAGTTGAGAAGGTTGAAACCTGACCCTTTGAACCTGTTAGTTAATACTATCGTAGGGAAGCAAATTACACTTGAAAACCACATAAAGACTAAATATTATGGAATCATAGGTGTAATAGACTTTCTTAGGGTAAAACTTAAGAAAGTCTTATTTTTTTCATTCCACCTAAAAAGAAAGGATTGATGTATATGCAAACAGCTCTCACCATTGCCGGCTCCGACTGTAGCGGCGGTGCAGGTATCCAGGCAGACTTAAAGACTTTTTCCGCCCATGGTGTCTTTGGCATGAGTGCCATCGTATCTGTAGTAGCAGAAAACACAGCGGAAGTATTCTCCATCCATGATGTACCGCCGGATATGATTGCCGACCAAATTGATGCAGTATTCACCGATATTCCTGTTGACGCTGTAAAAGTAGGTATGCTCTCCTCTCCTATCTGTATGGAAACTGTCGCCCAAAAATTAAAACAATATCAACCCAAGCACGTGATTATCGACCCAGTCATGTATGCCAAAAATGGCTGCGCCCTTATGGAACCCAGCTCTATTGATACACTGATAAAGACGGTGATTCCATTAGCAACTGTCCTTACCCCGAATATTCCAGAAGCTGAAAAAATCACTGGTACCACCATCACTAGCCTAAAAGATATGGAAAACGCTGCAATAAAAATCCATGCCATGGGTTGCAAAGGCGTCTTAGTAAAGGGCGGACATACCACAGGCGATGCGACAGATGTATTCTTTAACGGCAAAACATTCTCTTATTATGATGCAGAACGAATTAATACCAAAAACACGCATGGCACTGGTTGCACTTACTCTTCTGCTATTGCTGCCAATCTTGCTTTAGGCTTTGACATAGAAACAGCCATTACGAATAGTAAAAACTATGTAACCACAGCCATTCGTCACAGCCTATCCCTTGGAAAAGGTTGCGGTCCTACCCATCACTTCTATGATTTATACCAAAACGGCTTGCCTGAAACCATCCGAAGAACTGCAAAATAAAGGAGATTCCTTACAATGAAAATCATCCGTTATAAAACCCAAATCGAAGCAGCCAAAAAAGGCATCATTACCAAGGAAATGCTGCAAGTAGCCCAAGAAGAGGACTACACACCAGAATATATCATGGATATGGTGGCCCAGGGGCAAATTGCCATTCCCGCTAATGTAAACCACAAATCATTGCATCCTTATGGCATCGGTAAAGGGCTGCGCACCAAAATTAATGTAAATTTAGGCGTTTCTGGTGATGCCGCCGACTATAAAAAGGAAATGGAAAAAGTCGCGGTCTCTCTCCGCTATGGAGCAGAAGCCATTATGGACTTAAGTAATTATGGCAAAACCCAGGAATTCCGAGAAAAACTTATCACCCATTCTCCGGCTATGATAGGCACTGTGCCTATTTATGACGCTATCGGCTACCTAGAAAAGGACTTAATCGACATCACTGCCCAGGACTTCCTGAATGTAGTAGAACGCCATGCACAACAAGGCGTAGACTTCGTTACCATTCATGCCGGTATCAATAAGCGCACTATAGAAGCATTTAAAAGAAGCCCCCGTCTGATGAATATCGTCTCTCGGGGTGGCTCACTACTCTTCGCCTGGATGGAAATGACTGGCAACGAAAACCCTTTTTACGAATACTACGACCAAGTCCTTGATATCCTATATGAATATGATGTAACCATTAGCTTAGGTGATGCTATGCGCCCAGGTAGCCTGAAAGACGCTACCGATGCCGGACAAATTTGCGAGCTCATCGAGCTAGGCAATCTCACCAAACGAGCCTGGGAAAAGAATGTTCAAGTGATGATAGAAGGGCCCGGACATATGGCGCTCAATGAAATCGCTGCTAATATGACCCTGGAGAAAAAGTTATGCCATGGCGCACCCTTCTATGTATTAGGTCCGGTAGTTACAGATATTGCTCCCGGTTACGACCACATTACTGCCGCTATCGGTGGTGCTATTGCCGCTGCAAACGGTGCTGACTTCCTCTGCTATGTTACCCCTGCCGAACATTTGCGGCTCCCTAATGCAGACGATGTAAAAGAAGGTATCATCGCTACAAAAATCGCTGCACATGCTGCTGATATCGCAAAGGGTATTCCTCATGCCCGAGAAATAGATGATAACATGAGCAAAGCCCGGAGAAACTTTGACTGGGAAAGCCAATTTTCGCTTGCCCTGGACGGGGAAAAGGCCCGGGCTTATTATGAATCCGTCCCTCCTTCGGACAGACACAGCTGCTCCATGTGCGGAAAAATGTGCGCTCTCCGCACCACCAATCGCATCTTAAATGGTGAAAAAGTAGAAATCATTAAGCAAGAAATCCAAGAAGAAAAGAATAAATAAGAGAGAGATGAATGCCATGCCTATAGGAATCAAACAACAATTAGGAAAAATTCTGCTTGCACTGAAAGATAAAAAACCCTTGGTCCATCACTTAACCAACTACGTAACCGTAAATGACTGCGCTAACGCTACCCTTGCTATTGGCGCCTCCCCTATTATGGCGGACGACATAGCAGAAGCCGGTGATATTGCAGCCATCGCTTCCGCCTTGGTGCTCAATATCGGTACTTTGAATAGCCGTTCTATCGACTCCATGCTCTCAGCTGGAAAAAGGGCCAATGCTGCAGGCGTACCAGTTGTCTTTGACCCAGTAGGTGCCGGTGCCTCTGCCCTTCGCAATAGCACCACAGAAAGGATATTGTCAGAGATAAAACCTGCTGTTATCCGCGGCAATATTTCTGAAATAAAATTTATTGCTGGCATAGCTGCAAATACCAAAGGCGTCGATGCTAGTACTGAAGATACCGCCTTTGCCCAGGAAGAAATCATCACTATGGCAAAAGATTTGGCGCAAAAATATAGTTGTATCGTTGCCATCACCGGAGCCGTGGATATTGTGACCAACGGAAAAGAAACGTTCCTACTACAAAACGGACACCCCATGCTCTCCTCCGTTACCGGCACCGGCTGTCTTACCTCTTCTCTAATTGGTTCCTATTGTGGAGCCACCAGTGATTACCTACTGGCTGCTGCTGGCGGCATCCTCACGACCTGCATCGCAGGAGAAATTGCTTACAAAAAAGCTGGACATTTGGGCACAGGTAGCTTTCATATAGCGCTCATTGACGCTATCAGTAAGATATCCCCTGACCATTTCCAGGAATATGCAAACATCATCATAAAGTAAGGTGTAACCTATGAAACCAAAGAAAAAAATTATTGATTATAGCATCTACCTAGTAACAGACAGAGCCTTGATGTCTACCGCTACTCTTCCCGAAGCTGTAGAACAGGGGGCAGGAGTTCCTCTTACACAGCTAGGCACCTTGTGAGGCACCAGGTTTGTGGGTCCCAGGAATTGAACTCAGGTCATCAAGCTTAGCAACAATCACCTTCACTGCCTGAGTCATGTTGCCGGCCCCTCATCCTGGATCTCTACCCACAGTCTCACACTCTCAGCTTCGCATGATGCCATTCCCTCGGGCACAGGTTCCGCCACGGAGCATCTGAGAAGCATCTCAGAGCTGAGGGGGGAGCCTACCAAGTGCCATGGATCCTGGCGGGAGACACCAGACGAGTGCAAATAAATCAAGG
>CAMNVD010000078.1 GCA_946562005.1 uncultured Clostridia bacterium
GATGGCTGTCCACACACAGTCCGCTGTGCTAAAAAGTCAGGGCGAAAACAAAAATAAAGCCATTATAGATATGATTGAATCCTTAGAACTAGAACTAGATGATTTGGAACAGTCCATCAGCGCCACCAGAAGTGAGATAGAAACCATCGAATCTGAGCAGGTAACAGCAGAGGAAAACTCCGAAGCCATGCAAAAAATGCTCTCTGGTCTCAGGGTTCGGGCTGGTCTTACCGAAGTGACAGGCCCCGGCATCGTCATCACATTAGAAGATAACGAAACAGGCGCCGCCCAGGCAAAAGCTCAAAACCCTAATTATTTCGTACCTGAGAACTTTATTATTCACGATAAAAACTTGCTTTATCTGGTGAATGCCCTAGGTCTCCATGCCGAAGCTATCTCTATCAATAATCAACGGATTGTCACCACATCCCATATCCGTTGCGTTGGTACTGTCATCATGGTAAATTCCTCCCGTATGGCGCCGCCCTATGAAATCAAAGCCATCGGCGTACCAGAAATCTTAGAGGCCTGTGTTACCTCCAGCGGGGAATACAAAGGCCTAAAGGCAAGAGAAATGCCCATAAAAATCACAAAACAAGAGGAAATAACTCTACCGGCATACACAGGAAGTCTTTCCTTCGACCACACCCAAGACGCTGTAGCAAAGTAACCGGCAAAACAAAGAATTTATAGATTTGGACAAAAGGAGTAATTTGTTATGTGGCTGCCCATTTTAGGTTTAATCACTGGGGTGCTCATTGGTTCTATGTTCACCTTTACCATTCCCATTATCTATGCAAAATATCTCTCTGTCAGCGTGCTAGCTGCGCTAGATTCCCTCTTAGGCAGTGTAAAAGCATTACTAGAAGATTCCTTTGACAGCGCCATCCTCATTTCTGGCTTCTTTGCCAATATGCTTTTAGCTGCCGGCCTTGCTTTCATGGGAGACCGGCTAGGGCTAGATTTATATATGGCAGCCGTCATTGCCCTGGGGATACGATTATTCAGCAATCTAGGCGCTATCCGCCGAGACCTAATGGAAATGCACCACACACGCAAAGCGCTAAAGCAAGCAAAGGCGGAAGCAGGTGAGATAAATGATGAAACACAACAATAGTTTTTATTCTATTACAAAAATCTACCATCCCCGTCACAAGCGACAGCTAAAGCCTTTTTCACAAAAGACATGGACGGTCTCTATGTTCATTACTTTTCTCATCTTTGGGCTGCTCTTAACGGTACAATACCGCACAAAAATCGCTGCTGAAAACTCCCTTGCCAATCAAAAGCAAGAAGACTTAGTTGCAATCCTCAAAAACTTAAACACCAACAAAGCCAATTTAGAAGCAGAACTAGAGTCCCTGCAAAACACAAAAAAATCTTTAGAGGCAAAGTCAGAAGCAGGCCTTAGCCTCAACAACAGCCTACAAAAACAAATCCGCCAATACCAAATCGCTAACGGTAATGTGGACATTGGCGGCCCAGGCGTCAGCATTACCATTACAGCAGACTCCAACATTATGAGCTACGACCTCATAGACCTGGTCAACGAGTTATGGATTAGCGGCGCGGAAGCCGTCGCCATTAACGACATCCGTATGCTGGACACCACCACCATTGAGCAAACAGAAGATAAAAATAATAATGTAGTGCTGACCGTCGATGGACAGGTGCTTTTGTCCCCTATTATCATTACGGCTATCGGCGATAGCGCAACCCTAGAAAAAGGCCTCACCTTCCCCGGCGGCATTGTTGATAACTTAAACACACTCTACCAGGTATACCCCCAAATCAAAAAAAGCGATTCCATTTTCATTCCTATGGCGACAAACATCAAGGTCAATCAATATGTGAAATAAAAAAGCGGTTCTCCTTTTAGGAGAACCGCTTTTTGGATGATAGTTTACTTATCATCTGCTTGTATCAACATTTCGTCTAAGCCCTTACCGCCTAGAACGATAGGATAAACCATATCCTCTTTGTTGGTTAGACATTCAATAAGCGTTGGCTTGCCGTTAGCTAAGGCTTCTTTTAAGGTGCTTTCGATTTCATCAGTTTTGGTAATGCAATAAGCCTCAAAGCCATATGCTTTTGCCAGCATACAGAAATCCGGATTGCCATCAAAGTCTACGCCGAAGAACTCGTTATTGCAGAAGTGGTGCTGCAATTGCCGTACTAAAGCCAGACAGTTGTTATTAAACAAAATAACTTTTACTGGAAGATTTTGCCCTTTGATGGTGGCAAGCTCATTGATGCTCATTTGCAGGCTGCCATCTCCAGTGATGCAGACAACCGTATCGTCAGGGCACGCCATCTGCGCCCCTAATGCCGCAGGTAGTCCATAGCCCATAGTGCCTAGGCCCCCAGAACTAATGAAGCCGCCTAGACGATTAGCCTGATAAAACTGAGCCGCTGTCATTTGATGTTGCCCTACATCGGTAGTCAGGATAATCTTACCACCAGTAAGTTCAGATAATTTTTCTACTACTTGACGGCTAACTAGGTCATAGCCCGCTTCCGCAGGATATGCCTTGTTGTTCGCAGCTTTGAAGGCTTCCACCTCAGAAAGCCAAGCCTTGTGCTCCATAGGAGTAACCTGCTCCAAAATCGTATCTAAGACAGTCGCAACATCCCCTACAATAGGTACATCCACCCGTCTTACATTTTTGCCGATTTCCGCCGGGTCAATATCTAAGTGAATAATTTTTGCATTGGGGGCAAATTTGTCCAGGGTAATGGTCACCCGGTCGTCAAAACGCACACCAATGCCAAAAAGCACATCACATTTGCTTACTGCATAGTTTGCAGCAGGCATACCATGGAGCCCAAGCATTCCCAGAGCCAATGAATCTTCAGCTGGAAAGGCGCCTTTCCCCATTAAAGTATTCACCACTGGGATTTGTAGTTTGTGCGCCAAGTCTCCCAGTTGTTTCGCACCAGAAACCGCAACGCCGCCGCCGATGTAGAATAAGGGACGCTTCCCTTCTTTGAGGAGCTTCACTGCTTCTTTGATTTGCTTGCTGTTTCCTTTATAGGTGGGCTTGTAGCCAGGAAGATTTACTTCAGAGATAAACTTCCCATGGCAAAGGGCCTCCGCTACATTTTTGGGCAAGTCGATGAGGACAGGACCGGGACGCCCCGTGCGAGCAATATGAAAAGCCTCTTTGACAACACGAGGAATGTCGTCAGGATTCGTTACCAAGAAATTATGCTTGGTAATGGGCTGGGTGATACCCGTAATATCCACTTCCTGGAAGGCGTCTGTCCCTACCATGCTGGTAGCTACTTGTCCACTGATGGCTACTAAGGGAATAGAATCCATATAAGCTGTGGCAATGCCTGTCACCAGATTGGTTGCCCCCGGGCCGGAAGTAGAAATACATACCCCTACTGTACCAGTTGCCCGCGCATAGCCGTTGGCTGCGTGAGTTGCACCTTGTTCTGTTCGAGTCAATACGTGTTTGATTTTCGATTTTTGTAATTCGCTATATACCGGAAGAATTGCGCCGCCGGGATAACCAAAGACGACCTTCACGCCTTCTTCTTCCAATATTTTTACCAGGGCCTTTGCCCCTGTCATTGTGGTCATCGTCATCCCTCCTATTCTCCGATATCTCCCCGTACCAAGGCAATTTTCCCGGTACGCACCATTTCTTTGATGCCGAAGGACGTCAGTGCGTCTACAAAAGCATTGATTTTCTCTTCATTACCAGTTAGTTCCAGCATCATGGTTTTACGGCTTAAGTCAACGATTCTGCCTTTGAAAATTTCTGTAATGGCGATGATTTCGCCCCGTTGGGAAGGTTCTACAGATACGGTGACTAAAACCATTTCCCTTCCTACATATTTTTCATCGGTAATATCACTGACCTTCAGCACCTCTACTAATTTATAAAGCTGCTTAGATACCTGTTCGACGACGTAATTATCCCCCTCTACCACAATGGTCATTCGGGAGATTTTTTCGTTTTCCGTGACGCCTACCGCTAGACTTTCAATGTTATAGCCACGTCGGCTAAAGAGTCCGGAGACCCGAGATAAGACACCCGCCTGATTCTGCACCAAAACAGATAATGTATGCTGCATCATCTTCCCTCCTTTTATTATTTCTACTTTTATTCTGCCTACTCTCTCATTGTCATTCTGAGCGTAAGCGAAGAATCTTTTATTTTAAGGAAATTGCCCCTTGGGCAGCAGAGCTGACCCGTCCCGCATATTTCGCCAAATATCCTTTGGTAATCTTCGGTGCAGGCTTTTGCCAAGCAGCTTTCCGCTTTGCCAAAGTCTCTTCATCTACCAAAAGTTCTAATTTGCCATTAGGAATATCAATAGCGATTTCATCACCTTCTGCTACCAGGGAAATAAGACCGCCTTCTGCCGCTTCCGGAGAAACGTGACCAATGGCCGCTCCTCTGGTAGCCCCGGAGAATCGACCGTCCGTAATGAGCGCCACCGATGCGCCCAAGCCCATACCTTGGACGGCAGAGGTTGCCGTGAGCATTTCCCGCATACCGGGACCGCCTTTTGGTCCTTCATAGCGAATTACCACCACTTCGCCGCTATGGATTTCCCCGGCAAAGATAGCTTTTACTGCCTCGTCTTCTCCGTCAAATACCCTTGCTTTTCCCGTATGAACCAGCATTTCAGGAGCTACTGCGCCTTTCTTCACCACAGCGCCGTCAGGTGCTAAATTCCCCTTAAGGATGGCAAGCCCACCTGTCTGACTGTAAGCAGTGTCTTTGCTGCGAATAACGTCAGCGTCTTTCACCTTCGCCCCGGCAATGTTTTCCGCCATGGTTTTCCCCGTCACAGTAGGCACGTTCGTTTCGATTAAGCCCAAGCCATCTAATACGGTAAGCAGCGCAGGAATGCCCCCGGCTCTGTCTAAATCCTGCACATGATGTTCTCCTGCAGGGGCTAACTTGCAGAGATGCGGCGTAGTTTTACTGATGTCGTTAATCATTGCGAGGTCCAAGGCAATGCCTGCCTCATGGGCAATAGCGGGTAAGTGCAGCACCGTGTTGGTGGAGCAGCCTAAGGCCATATCTGCCACCAAGCCGTTATGAAAGGCCGTTTCTGTCAAAATCTCACTAGGACGGATATCTTGTTCCACCAGATGCATCACTGCCATACCGGCTTTCTTCGCCAGTCGAATTCTCGCTCCGGATACGGCGGGGATTGTCCCATTGCCGGGGAGCGCCATACCCAAGACTTCCGTTAAACAGTTCATAGAATTTGCCGTGAACATCCCCGAGCAAGAGCCGCAGCCGGGACAAGCGCACTCCTCGATTTCTTCCAGTTCACATTCTGTGATTTTCCCTGCCGCCAGCTCCCCTACTGCTTCAAAGAGGGAGTTTAAGTCCAATGTTTTGCCGTTGGCATAGCCGGTAAGCATAGGCCC
>CAMNVD010000079.1 GCA_946562005.1 uncultured Clostridia bacterium
CGGTAGCAGCTACGGCCACTTGCCCTTCAAAGGGCTGACTACCAGACTCTGCATAAACAACCTTTGCTAATAAATCAATCTCAGATTGGCTGAGGTTAATGATATAAGTAGGTGCTTCCGTTTCTGGTTTTGCCGGTTCTTCACTTTCTGTTACGGGTGGTTCTGCTGGTGTTGGTTGGGATTCGTTCTCGTTCTTTTCCTGCAAGTCATCAGCAGCAGTCGCCAGAATATTGGTTAGTGTTTCGGCATGGGTATTATACGCTTTGTCTAAAAAAGTTTCTTTTTCTGCTTCTTGCTGGATATATTTTTCTGCTAAAGAAGGGGTTGTTTCTTCTGCTAGGGCAACGCCGGAGCATACGCCCAAAAGGCAGGAAATAGTTGCTACTAGGATATATTTTTTATTCTTGTTTATTGTTTGCACGAATAAACTCCTTTCTGTCTAGGTAGTAGACACGCTGAATTTGCCGAAACAGACATATTTGCTACTAAACGAAAAGCATTACTATTCTACCAGATTTTCCTGAAAAAGTCACTAGTGGATTTTTCCGTTGTTGTTAGCATTCCCATACAACTGCTGGTTTATTCTGATTTATCCTTTAAGAAAAATCTGTAAAACAGGGGCATTTCTTGATTCTTTATCATATCCTACAATAGATGGTGCACAAGAAAAACAGATAGAAAATCTGCCGTCAAATCATGGATTTTCCCATATTTTCAGGAGTAGCAGAGATTGATTTTTATGGTGGATTTCATTATCATGGTGCTAGAAGGATGGAAAGGAGGCTTTTCTCAGTGCAAAAGATGGGTTGTACTTTATGCGGTTATATCTATGACCCTGATTTAGGCGATAGTGAACACGATATTGTCCAGGGCGTCGATTTTGAAGATTTGCCGGAGAGTTGGGCGTGCCCGGAATGTGGCGCAGAAAAAGACCAGTTTGACCTTGCATAGCAGCTGATTTGCTGGTGTGCAGGAGATATAGATATCGCAATCTTGCAATGAAAAAGATAGGTGACACTATCTTTTTTTGTTTTTATTGTAAACCATTGTGGTTTTTATAGTTGACAACGGAGCCTTTTCTTTATTACAATGAACTTAACGATTTGCCGAAAAGGAAAGGTGGAAATGTTATGTTTCAGATAGAGAAGTTAATAGAAGAAGTGTGTGACGGTAAGCAATTAAGTAAAGAGACATTGCTTGCTTTGGCTTCCTTTGATGGAGATTTATTGCAGCAAGCAGCCAATCGTTTGCGGGAAAGGATAAAGGGTACCGCATTTGAATTTTGTAGCATTATCAATGGCAAAAGCGGTAAATGCTCGGAAGATTGTAAGTATTGCGCTCAATCTGCTCATTATGCTACTGACATACCTTGTCATGGTTTATTGGGCAGGGAGGAGATTGTCTCCTTTGGTGAGCGACAAGAGGTGAGCGGTATTTCCCGCTTTTCTGTGGTGACCTCAGGAAAGGCATTAACAGACAGCGAGATAGACGCTTTGTGTGAGATTTATGCAGAGATGAGCCATACGTTATCTATCCAGTGTTGCGCTTCTCATGGTTTACTAAGTCGAGCGCAACTACAAAAGCTAAAGGATGCAGGGGTAACCAGGTATCATAATAATTTGGAAACTTCCCGGCGTTTTTTCCCACAAATCTGCACTACCCATACTTATGATGAGAAAACTGCTACCATTCGTCATGCCAAAGAAGTGGGGCTTTCTGTTTGTAGCGGCGGCATTATCGGCCTGGGGGAATCCATGGAGGACCGCATTGATATGGCGCTCGAGCTGCGGGAGTTAGGGGTTGATTCGGTTCCTATTAACGTGTTTCAGCCTATCCCTGGTACGCCTCTTGGTCATTTGCCTATCTTAGCAGAAGAAGAAATCTGTCAGACAGTGGCTTTATTTCGGTTTGCTTTACCAAGAGCAGATATTCGCTTGGCAGGTGGACGGGGACAGCTAGCGGATATGGGTAGAAGACCCTTTCTTTCTGGTGCTAATGCTACCATTACTGGCGATATGCTGACGACTTCCGGTTTCTCTGTAACGACAGATAAAGAAATGTTGGGAGAAATTGGATTTACTTTCTCTGTTGGCAGGAATTTATGATTTTTTGTGGAACTGTCATGGGAACGTTTGTTTGGTTTTGGGATAGATAACCGGATAAGACGAAAAAGGTAGAGGTGGACTATGACAGAGATATGGCTTGTCTTAGGCTTAGGCGGTATTTTATTACTCTTTGTATTGATGCTCCTGCAAATAGGAAAAGAACATCGACGGCAGCAGGAACTAATGGCAGGACTGAGCAAGGTGCGTCAAGATATGCTGCAAATGGTAGCTGGTAGTGAGCAGGGTATCGTTGCCAAACAAGGAGAGGTGTGGCAGCTGCAAAAAGCGCAGATGGCTATGATAACTGAGGAAATGCGTCACTTAACCACGACCAATGAAACACGAATGAATCGTATGTATGATATGGTGGACGGGCAGTTAAAAGAGTTGCGTGGAGAAAACAACCAAGCTATGGAGGAAATGCGTCGCACTGTAGATGAAAAGTTGCAGCAAAACTTGGAACAGCGTCTCAATGAATCTTTTCGTCTGGTTAGTGAGCGGCTGGAGCAGGTCTATCGTGGTTTAGGGGAGATGCAGCAGTTAGCGGCCGGCGTTGGAGATTTAAAGAAGGTTCTTGCTAATGTAAAAGTGCGGGGAACTTGGGGCGAAGTGCAGTTAGGACATATCCTAGAGCAAATCTTGGCTCCGGAACAATATGCAATCAATGTGGTTACCAAAAAGGGTAGCAATGATAGAGTGGAATTTGCCGTGAAACTGCCTGCGACCGGTGACGCTGGTGAGAATATTTATCTGCCTATTGATGCGAAGTTTCCTTTAGAGGATTATCAAAGGGTGCTCCAGGCTGAGGAACAGGGTGATGTTGCTGCAGCCAAGGAGTATTGTAAGCAACTAGCCATACGGGTTAAGACAGAGGCAAAATCCATGCGGGAAAAATATTTAGACCCGCCTCATACTACAGACTTTGCCATTCTCTTTTTGCCCATTGAGGGGCTTTATGGGGCAGTGTTGCAGCAGGAAGGTTTGGTAGACTTGCTCCAGCGGGATTACCGTGTAGTAGTGGCTGGGCCTACTACCTTAGCAGCCCTTTTAAATAGTTTGCAGATGGGCTTTCGCACGCTTGCAGTGGAACGGCGGGCAGGTGAAGTCTGGTCTTTGCTAGGCGCTGTAAAAACAGACTTTGGCCGTTTTGCTATAGCCTTAGAAAAAACTCAGAAAAAACTGCAAGAGGCTAGCAACACCATAGATGATGCCAGCCGTAAAACCCGGGTGATAGAGCGGAAGCTCCGGGGAGTAGAGGCGTTACCTGTTACAGAAAGCGAGGGGTTACTTTGGCCGGAGGTTCCCTCTGAAGACTAATTTAACCAGTTGATTTGTTGAGCTGTGGTGAAAGGGAATTTTTTTACTTGGGTATCTTCTAAAAGCTCTCGGTTCATACAAATAGCAGAGATTTGATTGTTGGCGTAGGATTTATAATAATAAATACCTTTGTCTGCATTTATGCAGCAGCTGTAGGTCGTAACGTTGCATTGGTCTTCCTGATTTAGTACGCTGCCTTTTGTGACGGATACTGCATCTAGGAGGTGGAAAAGCTGTGCCATGCTGCTTTCCTCATCTTTATCACAGACGGAGTTGAGGCAAAGGTAAGCGGCCTTGACAAAGCGAGAAGCCGGGGAAAAATCCCCTGGTAACCCTACGCAGCCCATTCCTTGTCCGAAAGGCTTGATATCAGCGATTTCACTGAAACGGTTTTGGGGGTAGCCAGAGGTGAGATTTAAATACTGACAAAGATTAGTCATCTGGAAGCCGAAAGCTGGGTTATTGGTGAGGACGCCTACAGGATTATGAAACACACCTAATCCGTCTCGGGTGTGCTCTAGCACAATAGAGCTTTCTTTATCTGCAATATGCCAGTGCAGTGGGGTATTAGGGATGTCCTTCCGAAAGGGCAAGTCGATTAAATGGGTGCTGGCTAGCAGCACTCGTACTTCTGTAATATTGGCGCATTTGCCTAAAATCCAGGGAATGAATTCAAATGGTGTAATATTGATTTTGTTTGCTGTTTCTTCTTGTGGATAATGAGCATTGTCAGGAAAATTTAATGCAGCGATGCAGAGCCCTTTTTCATTGACAGCGTCTGCGTAAAGAGGATAGCCGTCTACTACCATACCCATGCCCAGCATGGCATAGTGGCTGGTGAGTTCTGCTGTTTTTTTCATAATGAAGGGGTAGTTTCTCGGCGTAAAAATAACGGCGCTGCTTAACTCGTAGTCTAAGTCCATGGTGCGTCCAAAATAAAAGTCATCTGTTTTCATAGTAATGCTGGTACACATTAGAAAAAGACTCCTTTTCTTTTCTTATTCTGATGTTAAGATATTTTTCAAAGAATATAAATGTGCCTGGACAAAGACGTGATTAACTATAAAAAACCAGTTGCCATAACGCAACTGGTTTTTTATGTTGAGGTCTATTAAAAATACTCGTTGATTATGTTTTCTCTTTTGGGAAAGATTTTTTCCAGTGCCTGGATTTGATTGTCTATGCCAGTGAGTAATCCTTGCCGGGCTAACGCTAAAGCGGTGGAGTTTCCCATTATCAGGCTGGTTAGGGCATCGATGGTTATACTGCAATAGGCATTAGGTGTGTATGCCATTTTGCGGATTGCTGCTGTTCCTTGGTTTAGGCTTATGGAAAATACGCCATTATTGGCTGAGATAAGATTATCTTTTACATTGAGACAAAGGACTCCGGTGAAATCCTGCGGGTAGACAAGGGCTGACAAAAGCTGTTCTACAGAGAGAATCCGTGTCATCATATCTGGATGACGGGTAGATTTTCCTTGCCAGTGGGGGATTTCAGTTAGCAGCTTGTCCGCCATAGGAGCGGACCAGATAATTTTTTCGGCTTGGGTACGATGCCCATAGAGGTAGTGCCATATCATCTGGTAGCCGTCAGCGGTAGTATATGCCATTTCTAAGATGTTTATCTGGTTTTTATCCAGTTGATAGACTAGATAGGCAATGGCTTGATTTTGATAAGAAAATAGGGCTATCTCTGCATTATCTATTTTCCAGTCTGCTATGTGGTGACGCCAGTTTTTTTCTGTGCGGCAAACATAGCCGTGATGGTATTTATGGTAGGTTTGGTAGATTTCTTGGTAAAGGTACCAATACTTTTCTGGTTCTGGGTTCAGGGTAATGGTGTATTCCTGGTAATGGGCGGCGCCTTGCTTGGCTAATCTTTCGATATCTGTCATATCCAGACAATAGTCCTGTTTCTCATGGGTGAAAACAAAACCATAGGGCCGGTAGAGCTGATTGTCAACAGGCTGTAA
>CAMNVD010000080.1 GCA_946562005.1 uncultured Clostridia bacterium
CAGAAATTTGCAGCCGGGGATGAGGAGGCTCGAAATATTTTAATTGAGCATAACTTGCGGCTGGTGGCTCATATCTGCAAGAAGTTTGAAAGCACCGGACTAGATAAGGATGACTTGATCTCTATTGGCACCATTGGACTTATTAAAGGCATCAATACTTTTCAGGCGGATAAAGGTACGCGCCTGGCTACTTATGCGGCAAGATGTATTGAAAAACCAATCCCTCTCTCATGGAAACAAAATGGAAATAAAATACCCTGAAAAGAAATGTCTCTGGCGATGATTAGTGACAAGATGTATCTTTCTCTTGTAAGAATACAGAAATCCTTTTATGATTTTGATCAATAATAATGTGCTGAATATATCTTTGGGGCAATAGCGTAAGTAGCAGGGTATGTTGGCTATGAACTTTTTGCCAAAAGATTTGCGGATGGAATAGATAGCTTTGTAATTCTTTTTTTCTTCGTATCAAATCATCTGTTTTTTGTTGATTGACTAATGCTGTAGACTGCTGTTGTTCCTTATATTGGTTTTCTAGTTTTTCCTTTTTTTGCTGCATTTGGCCAATGTCCGCAAGCAGCAGCGGTCGTACGCTTTCTGGGGCAGTTCGGACATTAAAAACCTGCTGTTCTATGGACTGGGATAATTTGAGGAGTTCTTTTTCTATTTGGGTTATCATGGGCTCTTGTTGCGGTTGTAGATGCTTTTGCGCTTGCAGCAGTTGGTCTCGGACCATAGTCGGATAGTGTTCTCTTTGTTCCAGACAAACATTTGTTATCTTCTGCCAGATGATTTTATCTATCTGGTTTCCTGGGATATTAGGGCTATGCGGACAGGCTGTGTAGTTATGATATTTTTCTTTGCAGACATATGCGTATTTTAAATCACCGTCTAAAGTGTAGCGATTGCTATAAGCACGTACATAGGTATATCCATTGCAAATAGGACAGCAGATTTTTTCGCTAAGCAGCGCTTTGCTAGTCTCCTTCGGTCGACAATATTTATTTTGATTATGCTGCAATATCGTTTGGGTTTGAACCCATTGGGTGCCGGGTATAATGCCTTGGTGCCGGCCGACAGTTACAATCCAGTGGGATAGCGCTTGTTTCTGGTGTGTTTTTTTATAAGAACCTTGTTTGTTCTGATTTACTTCTTTGGTTTGGTGCGTTTTATTGTAGGCGAGGAGACCGTTTTTACCGTTAAACTGGGATTGTTCTGCATATAGGGGGATAGATTGGTTTTTTAGGTATTGGAAACTAGCAGCGTCCGCTATGGCATATACGGGATTTTCTAGGATACTTTTGATAGCTTTGGTTGTATATGGCTGGTTTTTTCTTGTGGAAATGCCTTTTTCTCGGAGTTGGACTGTTGTTTGTTTTAAGGAATGGGTTTGTTGGAATATCTGATATAGTTGTCGGATGGTGGCAGCTTCTTCAGGAA
This sequence comes from uncultured Clostridia bacterium, assembly GCA_946562005.1. Classification (GTDB taxonomy): domain Bacteria; phylum Bacillota; class Dehalobacteriia; order UBA4068; family JAAVYR01; genus JAAVYR01. The sequence continues at coordinate 1,441 of CAMNVD010000080.1, forward strand.
TTAATTTTAAATCATGGGAGACAAGCTTTTTTCCATTCTGATAGGCAAGGCGGGGAATGCTTTCATACCCCGCAGGGGTGACGCCGCCTAGCCAACGGCCTTCTTTGGCCAGCTCATAGAGGTTATCTGTAATGCGTTCGGTGATAATGTCCCGTTCAAATTCTGCAATAGATGCAAGCAGGGAGAGCATGATTTTTCCTGTTTTTGATTGGGTATCAATGTCGTCGGTACAGGAGATAAAGGCGATATTTCTTTGTTTTAATAACTCTATAAAGTTTAATAAATCAATGGTTTTGCGGCTGATACGGTCGATTTTGTAGCACAGGACGGCGGAGATATTTCCGGTAAGGACTGCCGTCATCATATTTTGGTAGGCGGGCCTATCTGCATAGAAACCGGATAAACCATAGTCCTGAAAGATTACTAAATCATTTTCTTTTGCATTTAGTTTAGCAAAGGCATATTGGCGGCATTTGCTGATTTGGTTTTCAATACTTTTTCCGGTTTCTGTGGCTTTGCTTTTTCGGGCATAGATAGCGATTTTTTTAGGGGTATTGCTGGGGAATTGGTTATTCATCATTCATAGGGCTCCTTTAAGATGAGGGGTTTATTACAGGGTATGTTGCCGCTTAGTTGGTTATTCCAACGCTTATAGTGTATAAATATTCATAAATATACAGAATGTGTGGGGAGGGTGGTGAGGTAAAATGTATATATATGAAAATAATCTAGCCAAATGGACAAAATCATGGTAAAATAAAAAGGCTGAGTTATACAAATGTATAATGCTAAGAATGTAAGATAAAGAGGAGGATTTTCAAATGAAAAAGAAATTAGCAATTCTTGCTGCTACCTTGATGGTTTGCGCTTGTGCATTTGCTGGCTGCGGTAACAAAGATGACGGTGGACAAGGCTCTGCCAATAACAACCAAGGTAATACCCAAAACTTGGTAATGGCAACTGGTGGCACTACCGGGGCATATTATCCATACGGTGGTGCAGTAGCTACTGCTCTTTCCGGTGCAGTTGACGGACTGAACATTAACGTGCAAAGCACCGGGGCTTCTGCTGCAAATATTCGTCTGGTAGCCCAAAATGAAGCAGATATTGCTATGGTGCAAAATGATGTAATGGACTATGCCTATAACGGTATTGAATTATTCGATGGGGAAAAAATCGAAAACATTGCTGCAATGGGTACTCTTTACACTGAAGTATGCCAAATCGTTGTAGACCCTGCTTCTGTCATTCATAGTGTGGCAGACGTTAAAGGTTAACGGGTTTGTGTAGGGGACGCTGGTTCTGGGGTAGAAGCAAACTCTCGTCAAATCTTAGGCGCATATGGTATTACCTTTGATGATATTACCGTTCAAAACTTGGGCTTTGGCGACTCTGCAAATGCTATGAAAGATAAGAAAATCGACGCATTCTTTGTAACTGCTGGGACTCCTACTACAGCTGTTATGGAGCTTGCTAGCACAAATCCAGTTAAGATTCTTTCCATCGATGAAGAACATATGAAAGCTTTATGTGAACAATATCCATACTACAGTGAATACACCATTGCTTCTGATGTATACAGTGGTATGGATAGCGATGTGAAAACCTTAGCTGTAAAAGCTGCTTTCATCGTAAATCCTGACTTGGATGAAGAATTGGTTTACAACATGACCAAAGCTTTGTTTGAACAAAAGGATGCAATTACCCAAGGAAATAGTAAAGGGGCAGAATTGGATGTAAACAATGCTGTGAAAAATGTTTCCATCCCATTCCACCCAGGCGCTGTAAAATATTATAAAGAAGTAGGCGTAATGGAATAGGCCATACCTACCTACACGGAAACTGATGGGAAAGTAGTGGGTGCTATTGATGATTTGCCGAAGGCAAAGAGTGCACAATCAAACAGAAATGAAATGTCAAACTGCAATCATACTTAGTATGATTGCAGTCTGCATTTTAGTGTTTTTTGTATTTTTTATACATCAAGACCAATATCTGATTTTAGAAAATGGAGAGACTGGTGAGGTAATCTATGCGGCTCCTGCCGCAGATGGCTTTGAGTTTGCGGTGTCTTTTATTCATTCCGTTAATAAAAGCGATGTTGTAGAGGGCTATCGCATAGAGGCGGGAGCTATTTTTGCAGAATGGTGCAAATATAGTTCTTTTGGCGCTGGTATGCCTACAACCTTGGGTGACGGGGAAGTTCTTACTTATGAAGAGGGGAAAATGATGATTTCCCATATGCACCGAGCGGTGCCTCAGCTTTCGTACATTGTTGGTACGGTTTATGACCATTATTTATTTATAGGCGACAATAAAATCAATCTTTGTGATTTAACGCCTCGCAATACGAAAGTAAAATTTTTAGTAGAAAAGAAGTATCACATTGGCTTTCCCTGCAAAGGAGAGTCGATGGGGATATCAATAATAAAGACAGAAACCCCTGAAAAATAGAGAAATGTGAGGTGGTCGATGGGTGGCAATAAAAGATAAATTTCGCAAGAAACAGAGTGCTGCTATTCCTTCTGGAGAATGCAATGAAATCAACGTAAACCAGGAAGAAGTTGTGGATGCTGATAAAATCTTAGCTGAGGTGGATAGGGAGTCCAATACCCGGCAGTTTACTGGTATGAGACGGAAGATGATTCGTTATTCTTTGATTGGTTTTTCCCTCTATGCTTTGTGGATGAATACGTTTTCCACTTTGCCGGAACAAATTCGACGAGCATCTTTTGTTGGTATTATCATGTTTATCGCCTTTATGCTTTATCCTGCCAAAAAGAATGGTACGGAAAAAGTCAATCATGTGCCTTGGTATGACTGGATACTAGCTATTCTTGGTTCTGGCTCCTTCTTCTACATGGTGTTTAATTTTTCCAATATTGCTTCTCGTGCTGGAGCTTTTACGCAGCTAGATATTATTGTTGGGGCTATTGCCATCTTGGCACTGATGGAAATCTGCCGGCGGGTGTTGGGGCTGCCCATCTTAGTATTGGTGTGCAGTTTTATCCTGTATGCTTATTTTGGTAATTATATTTCTGGTAGTTTTGGACATAGAGGTTTTTCCTTGCAGCGTATTGTAACCCACTTGTTTTATACCACTGAAGGGGTGATTGGCACACCGCTAGGGGTTTGTTCTACCTTTATCGTGCTGTTTATTTTGTTCGGTTCTTTCCTGGAAAAAACCGGCGTGGGGCAGTTCTTTATTGATATCGCCAATTCCATTGCCGGCTCTGCTGTGGGTGGACCGGCAAAAGTTGCGGTTATTGCCAGCGCGCTTCAAGGGACGATTTCTGGTAGTTCTGTAGCCAATACTGTCGGTTCTGGCAGTTTTACCATTCCCATGATGAAAAAGGCTGGTTATCGTCCAGAATTTGCAGCGGCAGTCGAAGCTGTTGCTTCTACCGGCGGACAAATCATGCCTCCTATTATGGGGGCTGCTGCTTTTCTCATGGCAGAAATCACGAATATCTCTTATGCTACCATTATTACGGCGGCTATCGTTCCAGCGTTGTTATACTTTTCCGGTGTATGGTTGATGATTCACTATGAAGCGAAAAAGCTAGGCTTAAAAGGCATGGATAAAAAGGATATTCCTAATTTCTTTGACTTAGTGAAGAAAAATGGTTATTTGATTTTACCCCTGATTGTACTGGTATATTTGTTGACTTCTGGAGCAACGCCTTCTCGGTCTGCAACCTTTGCGATTCTTACTGCTATCCTGGTTAGCTTTTTCCGTAAGGAAACCAGGCTTACCTGGACAACTTTAGGGGATGCTTTGGAAAATGGTGCTAAAAGCACTTTAGGAGTAGGTCTTGCTTGTTCTATTGCTGGGATTATTGTAGGCATTGTAACGCTCACAGGTATCGGCCTTAAGCTTGCAGCAAATTTACTTGCTATGTCGGGCGGTATCCCATTGCTTGCTTTATTCTTTACCATGATTGCCTCTATTGT
>CAMNVD010000081.1 GCA_946562005.1 uncultured Clostridia bacterium
TGGAACTTTATCATTTGGGGGTTGTATTTCGGTGTTATCATTATGGCGGAAAAAGCCTTTTTACAGAAATTTTTAAATAAAATGCCTGGTTGGGTGCAGCATGGTTATGCGTTGTTCTTCATTTGCTTCGGCTGGGTATTATTCTATTTTGAGGATGGTAAGGTGCTGGGGCAATATGTGACGACCCTTTTTGGCGGTTATGGTAATCCTTGGCTAGATAATCACTTCTTGTATTATCTGACTAGTTATGGCGTGCTGTGGCTAGCCGTATTTATTGGTTCTACGCCACTCCTTAGTAGTTTCTGGCAGCAGGCTACGGAGAGACTAGAGGCAAAAGGGCGGGGAGGTAAGCTGGCTATTCTGTTAAGTTTGAAGACGATTGCGCTATTTGCTATGTTTTTCGTTGTTGTTGCTTATTTGGTAAATGATTCTTATAATCCGTTTTTGTATTTTCGTTTCTAGGGGGTGGAAAAGATGTTTGCAGCTGTAAGACGATGTTATGAAAAAATCTTAATCTGTCTTTTTGCTCTCTTTTTAGGCGGTTTTTTGGTCCTTTCCTTGTTGTTGCCAGACCAATCTTTTTCTCCTGAAGAAAATCGTGTGCTCCAGCAACTGCCTGCCTTTTCTTGGCGGCAGGTGTATGAAGGAAAATGGACAGAAAAATGGGAAAAATACACCTCCGACCAATTCCCTGGTAGAAATCTTTGGATTAGCGGGAAAAGCTTCTTACAAAAGCAAATGGGACAGAAAGACATCAATGGTGTGTATTTTGGCGACTATGATTACCTTCTGCAAAAGTTAGATTCACCCAGTCCGGAAAATTTAGAAAAAAATCTACAGGCCATTCTTGCCTTTGCAGAAAAACATCCTGATTATCGGGTAAAAATGGCCTTGATTCCCACTTCTACAGCGGTGTTAACGGACTATCTGCCCCGCTATGCTCAGCCCGTGGATGAGACAGCTGTGATTGCTGAAGCCGAACAGGGCTTAGCAGGAAGAGTACCCTTTCTTTCTCTCTATCCGGCGTTGGCTGACCATAAGGAAGAGCCTATTTATTATCGTACCGACCATCACTGGACTACACTGGGGGCTTATTATGGTTATGCGGCGTTGGGTGATTTCTTGGGCTATGAACCCTATGATTTGTCTGCATTTACCAGAGAAAAGGTAAGTGATAGCTTTTATGGTACGTTGTACTCGAAAGGGAATTTCTTCTTTATTTCGCCGGATGCTATAGAGTTGTTTCATCCTAATGAAACGGAGGGAAAGAATATTCGGGTAACTGTGGTAGATGACGGAACCGAATATGATACCTTTTATGTGCGGGAAAAACTTTTAGAAAAAGACCAGTATACCGTTTTTTTAGGTGGAAACCATGCTTATGTGAAAATAGAGACGGGAGCGGGCACCGGGAAAACGCTTCATTTGATAAAAGATTCCTTTTCGCACTGTTTGGTGCCTTTTCTGGCTTTGCACTATGATGAAATCCACCTTTATGATTTACGATATTTTCACTATGCTTTTGATGATTATATCCAGGGCGGTGAAAATGAGGACGTGCTAATTCTTTATAACATGGCCTCTTACTTCCAGGAAGGAACCATTAAAGATTTACGATATAAGTAAATAGATGAGGGAAAAGGAGCATATACATGGGTATAGGCTCCTTTTCCTATATGGTGGAAAAATGGCTTATTTGACACCAGCAGGAAAAAGGAGTATTTTTAAAGAGATGAGAATTTTGACGAAAATAAGGATAAGCGGAGGTATATTATGGACGAAAACAAAGAAATGCAAACTCCAGATGAGCTGCAGGCATCACCTGAGGTAACTGCTGAAGTTCCATCTGTAGAAGAAGCTGTCGTAGAAGAATCTGCTATAGATGAAGCTATGGTAGATGCGGAAGCACCAGAAGCGGCTGTTGCAGAACAAACAGAAACAGTGGAAACAGAAGCATTGCCTGCGGAAACTGCGGAATTGGTGGTAGCGCCTGGTCAAGATATTGTTGTAGAGGCAGTTCCGGCTCCAGCTGGAGATGGAGCGCAACCGCCCAAGAAGAAGAAAACGGGATTGATTATCGGCATTGTAGCTGCCGCTATTGTTATTGGCGGTGCAGCCTTTGCAATGTTAGGCGGAGACTCTGGTCCGAAGAAGATTGTCAAAGAAGCTATTGCCAATAGCTATGCGCAAAGCGAAGCTTTGGTAGCGCAGATGCAGGAAGATATTCCTTTTATGAAAAAATCTGCAGAATTACAGGAAAAAAATACCCATACTGATTTTAACTTTACATTGAATAAACTAAGTGGGATAGAAGGGGTAGAAGCATTTAACTTCTTATTCTCCGGAGCTAGCCTCCAGGGGAATATGGAAATGACGCCAGATATGGATACCATGTCTCTAAACGGTGCTTTGTATGTAATGGGTCGGGAATTTATCTCTGCTACTTTATATCAGTCTCCTGACGCTATTGCTTTTGGTCTTCCTTCTATTAGTAAGGAAATCGTTGGGATTGACTTAAATACCTATAAAAAAGATATTGAAGACAGTCCATTGAAAGAGGCTGGACTGGAAGTTGACGAACTAATTGACACTGTTGATGAAATGAAAGCTAGCTTAAAGTCCAGCGCTGTTTCTAATGACGCTGTAGATGATATGGTGAAGAAAATCCAGAAAATGACTGATGGTTTGCTGGATAAAGCCACCTATGAACAGGGAGAAACGACTGGTGATGTTACGGAATATATCGTAACCATTGCGCCGAAAGATATGAAAAACTATGTGGTTTCTCTGATGGAATATTTGTTCTTAGACTCTCCGTTCCGCTCTGTTTACGAAGCTGAATATAATGCAACTATGATGTATGAAGGCGGCGATTATGAGTCTGATATGAAGCAAGTCTTGGCTTACTTAAAGGAACATATGCCTGACATGGCTGTAGAAATTATTTACGATATTAATAGCGAAAAAGAAATTGTTGCCTATGAAATGAATATAACCACACCAAACGCTAGCGCTAGCGACAGCGTAAAACTGGATAAATTCCAGCTCTTAGGCAAAGGCGACGCTGCCAGCGGCAGTATCTACGGGGAGTTTTCCATGAGTGTGGACGACGAGACTCTGGATATTATCCTGACCTGTGATGCTAGCTATATTGACAAAGTATATGCAATCAAAGCTGTAATGGGTATGATGGTAGACGATGAAATGATGGAGATGGCGTTCGACTATGAAGTAGATGGCAATGTAAATGAAGACAATATTTACTTTGAAATGACCATAGGTCTAGACCAAATGGACATTTTAGATATGTATTGTGAAGGGGATGCCTATGTGGACGGCGAACAACTGATTTACAACTTAGACCGTCTGGGGATGCTTGTTGATGATGGGGAAGAATCTGTAGGTTTTGACTTCTCTCTCGGTATGAAACAGTATGCCATTGATAAGGTAAAAGAAGTTTCTTATACCAATTTCTTTACTATGGATGAAATGGAATTGATGACTTTGATGATGGAATATAATGATGGTTTCAATCAATTATTCGGCAGCCTTGATGCATTAGAATAAAGACTGTGCAGTCATCTATGATTTGCAAAGGCCGTTTTCCTTTTTAGGAGAACGGCCTTTTTCTTTTATGGACACACACCGGCATGGAGAGAATGTCATAGAATGAAAAGAAATCTGGATAAAAAAAGAGCCGCTTTCAGCGCCGAGGCCTGAAGCGGCTAGTGGATAAAAGCAGTGGTGATACTTTTATCCTGGAGGGGGATAAAGCCTGTTACAATGGATTGTTGCGGTACCATCTCAACATAACTAAGACATTGTAAGGCATGGCGCACTTCTGTTATCCCGAATGTGCAGAAGCGGAGAAAGCAAGCCTATTTGTCGTTGCTTTCTGCTTTTATTTTATGCAAGAAGATGGCTTTTGGTGTCCATTATATTGTTGGTGTGGACAGGCATTTTCTTTCTGGTTTTGCAGTGGTTTTGTAGTGCGGAAAAGAAATTTCTATTGTCAAAATTCGGGAAATGCTCTATACTTTTAAATATATGCAGAGTTTCTCATCTTAATATGTAGAAATATCTGTTTCTGGGATTTTATTTTATTAAAATATATTTTTCAGAAAGGGGCGTGAGTATCAGATGTCATCAGCTGTTGCGCAAAAACAAAGTAAGGGTCCGGGCTTATTCAGTAATGTGAAAAACGATGTTATTGCAGGGATTACCGTATCTGTCGTTGCGTTGCCGTTGGCGTTGGCATTCGGGGTCGCTAGCGGGCTGGGCGCTGTTGCTGGTCTATATGGCGCTATTTTTTGCGGTTTCTTTGCTTCTTTATTCGGAGGGACGAAAGCGCAAGTAACAGGGCCGACCGGTCCGATGACAGTTGTTACTGCTACGGTGGTAGGTACTTATGGCAGAGAGTATGCATTGCTTGCTATTTTACTTGCCGGTTTATTGCAAATCATTTTTGGGTTGGTAAAGCTAGGTTCTTTGGTGCGCTTGATTCCGTATCCGGTGTTTTCCGGTTTTATGGATGGGATTGCTGTCATCATTATCATGCAGCAAAAAGATTATTTTTTACAGGCGCCGCTAGTTGCGGTGGTCACCATGATTCTGATGTGGGTGATTCCCCGTATCAATAAAAAATTACCAGCATCCCTACTGGCGCTGATTTTTGGCACATTGTTTGCCATTTATGTTGCGCCGATGTTTGAGGGCGGTTTCTTAGTAAGAAATATTGAGACCATTGGGGCTATTCCCCAAGGGCTACCGAAATTTTCTTTACCGAAAATCACCGATTGGTCTGTGATTCAATATGTGATTTCTCCAGCCTTTACTCTCGCTATCTTAGGGAGTATTGACTCCCTTCTTACCTCTGTGGTTGTTGACGGGATTACTAATAGTAAACATAACAGTAACAAAGAATTGATGGGCCAAGGTATCGGGAATGCGGTGTCCAGTTTATTTGGCGGTATGGGCGGCGCAGGAGCTACTGTTCGTTCTGTGGTAAATGTAAGAGAAGGTGGGCAGACCCCTCTTTCCGGTATGGTGCATAGTGTGATGTTACTCTTGGTGCTCTTGGTACTGGCTCCTATTGCTAGCATTATTCCTATGTCTGTACTTGCCGGCATTTTGATTGTGACTGGTCTTGGGATGTTTGATATTCCTGGTATTAAGGATATGAAAATCCAGACCATTACAGATACTATCATTATGCTGTTGAACTTCGTTTTAACGGTTGCCGTGGACTTGATTGTCGCAGTAGGTGTAGGGATGCT
>CAMNVD010000082.1 GCA_946562005.1 uncultured Clostridia bacterium
ACGAAACCCTAGAGAAAAGCTGCTGTCTAAATCCTCAATAGACTGAATCTTACTAGTCGCATGATTTTTGATAGCCTTCGGCATATCACTAGCTGTCATGCCGCAGCCATCATCTATCACCTGAATGGTACCTCCCGCCGTTTGCCATAGTTTCACCATAATGTTTTTGCCACCAGCGTCAATGGAGTTTTCAACTAACTCTTTCACTAAAGAGACAGGACGTTCCACCACTTCGCCGGCTGCAATTTGGCTGGCAGTTTTTGCATCTAATATATTAATAATAGATTGTTCTGCTTGTGATTCAGACATAATGACTCCTTCTAATATTCATCCCGATACTGATCTTTTAGCGCTTTCGCTTTTTTCTGTAAGCGGTCTAGTTCAAACATTGCCTGAATAGGCGTAATGGTGCTAGCGTCTAGTAGACCTGTTTCCGATAAGAAGCTAAGCACATCCTTGGGCACTGTTTCCACTACGATATGTTTTGGCGGTGCTATGCCTTGGGCTAGTTCATGGGTAGGCTTTGCCGCCTCCAGTTGAAGCAACACTTCACTGGCACGGATAATCACTTCTTTTGGCAGTCCTGCTAGCTTTGCCACTTGAATACCGTAGCTTTTGTCAGCACCGCCATCAACGATTTTCCTTAAGAAAATGATGCCGCCATCTTTTTCTTTTACCGCCACAGAGCAGTTTTTCACCGCAGGGTAATCATCTGCTAACTGGGTCAACTCATGATAGTGGGTAGCAAACATTGTCTTTGCCTTGATTTCTGGCTTCAAGAGATATTCTGCCACAGCCCAGGCAATACTTAGACCATCATAGGTGCTGGTGCCTCTGCCAATTTCATCTAGGATTACTAGACTATTTCTGGTAGCATTTCTCAGGATATTGGCAGTTTCACTCATTTCCACCATGAAGGTACTTTGACCAGCAGATAAGTCATCACTAGCCCCTACCCGAGTAAAGATACGGTCTACTTTACCGATAAGCGCCTTTTGCGCCGGAACAAAGCTGCCAATGCGGGCCATCAACACACAAAGGGCCACTTGCCGCATATAGGTAGATTTCCCTGCCATATTAGGGCCTGTTATCAGCAGCAGTTGCGTATTTTCATTATCTAGGGCTACATCATTGTCTATATAGTTTTCTTGCCCTATGATTTTTTCTACTACGCTGTGGCGGGAAGCCGTAAGGCTAATCTCTTCGCCATCGTTTACCTCTGGACAGCAATAGTTATTCTCTACTGCCACTTTAGCAAAAGATTGAATCACATCTAAAGAAGCCAATGCGTGCGCCGTATTTTGCAATCTATCTGCATTGTCTGCGATTATCTTGCGGATTTCTAAGAAAATATCATATTCCAAAGCCATCAGCTTTTCATTAGCACCTAGGATTTTATTTTCCCATTCTTTTAGCTCTTCCGTGATAAATCGTTCCGCATTGGCAAGAGTTTGCCGACGGATAAAGCTATCCGGAACTAAATCCAAATTCGTTTTTGTTACTTCAATATAGTAGCCAAATACTTTATTATAACCGGTCTTTAAGGATTTGATGCCAGTTTCTTCTTTGAGCCGCGCCTCAAGGCTGGCTAGCCAAGTTTTTCCAGTAGCTGTGATTTCTTTCAGTTCATCTACCTGTGGATAATAACCTTTTTTGATAACGCCGCCTTCTTTTGGGGATAAGGGTGGATTGTCATCAATGGCTTTTTCTATCAACTGCTCAATATCTTCTAGCGCATCGATTCGTTCATAAAAATGCCTGAAAATAGGCTGCTCCATTTGCAGCAATACATTAATAATATGCGGCAATAATCGGATAGAGTTTTTTAGTGCAATCATGTCCAACGGACTAGCATTGCCATAGCATACCCTACCGCAAAGCCGTTCTAAATCATACATCTCATTTAATGCCTGAATCAGGTCATCATGAAGAAAGGGCTTATCGATTAGCTCCTGTACCCCTTGAAGACGCATCCGGATAATCCTGGTATCAATAAGGGGCTTTTCTATCCATTGTTTTAAGAGACGTGCACCTGGAGAGGTACAAGTCTTATCCAATATCCAAAGGAGGGACCCTCGTCTCTGGTTTTGCCGTAATGTTGAAGTTAATTCCAGATTTCGTCTGGTAGTTGCATCTAATACCATAAACGTTTCCAAATGATAAATCTGAAGTTTATTTAAATATTGAAATTCCTGTTTTTGGGTAGCTGCTAAAAATTCTAAAATAGCCGCCACAGCTACGGTTGCCGCTGGCATGGAGCTAAGTCCTAGTGCTTCAGTGCTTGCTACCCGAAAATGTGTGGTTACTAAAACATTAGCATTTCGTACGGTTTGCGTTTCATAGGCCATAGGCGTGATTACCTTGATGTGAGAGCCTAAAAGTCCGGACTGAAAAACATCCTCATTAATTAATGCCCTGGATAAAATGCACTCTGCCGGACTAATGCGGCATACTTCATTTACCATCTTCTGTAAACTATCGCTACCAGAAATTTCGGTAGTCATAAACTCCCCAGTAGAAATATCTGTATAGGCAAGACCATAGGTATTTTTTAACTTGTATACAGCCAAAAGATAGTTTTGGTTTAGCTCATTGAGCATATTTGTTTCCATGACAGTCCCCGGTGTGATTACCCGGACTACTTCCCGTTTTACAATGCCTTTGGCAAGCTTCGGGTCCTCCATCTGCTCACAAATAGCGACTTTATAACCTTTTGCAATTAGTTTAGAGATATAAATATCTGCGGCATGATAAGGTACGCCGCACATGGGTATTTTATTTTCTTCCCCTCCAGCGCGACCTGTTAATGTAATTTCCAGTTCCTTTGAGGCCACAATCGCATCCTCATCAAACATCTCATAGAAATCGCCCAGCCGGAAGAATAAAATTGCATCAGGATGTTGTTTTTTTATATCCGTATATTGCCGCATCATAGGCGTTACTGCTGCCATAGCTATCTTCGTACCTACTCTTTCTTACTAATTCTACTGTATTTTATCGAGCTGCTTTTACCAGAGCCCGTTTGGTCTGTGGTGTTTCATAAGGGTCTATGACGATGATACCGTTCTTAAGATAGGCCTTTTCCGGATAGTCTCCTGCGCTTTGGTCGTTATCCTCTGCTCTTGCTGCCTTATCAGCAATGCGTAATTGATTAGCCGCCAAGCGATAGGCCATAATATAGGTATCCGAATCTCCCGAAGCGCCGGCATGGGCAATACCACGAAGGGTTCCCATCACCAAAATATTGCCGGTAGCAATAATATGAGCGCCAGGATTAATATCACCCATAACGATAGCGTGCCCCTCTACCATAATCTTTTTTCCAGAACGAATCCCATAAGGAATTAATACCCCGTCCCCGCTTTGCTTCATGAGGTATTGGGTGGTTCCCTGTTCTAAACTAGCGTCCATTTCCGCCGCTTCAGAAACCGCTTTTCTAGGTTCCGGCATTGTTCCCGGCGTCAGACCATAGAGGCGAAAGATTTCTTCAATGGTCTGAATTTGTTCAGAACTAAGACCAGAATTTTGGTCTATGATATAGCTTGCCTGGGCGAAAAACTGAGCAGAATCTGATAATTTTTTCCCCAATGCCTGACATATTTCTTGAAAATCTACAGCGTCAGTGTTAAAGTTAAAAACAAGACCATGCAAAGTACCTTTAATTTTAATCAAATCTTTTTCCATATCATATCTCCTCTATTCTGATTAACATATTTATTTTCGCCAAAAAGCGGATTTTTCCTGCTAACATCTAGTTAAATCTTACGGAGAATCATTCATAATAAGGAGGTCCTATGACTGCTAAAGAAAAGCCTATCGCCGATAAAATTCTCCATAAAATAAGAAAAGCCATCACAGATTATGGCATGATAACAAACGAAGAACCTATTATGGTAGGGCTATCCGGTGGTAAGGATAGCCTAACCCTTCTAGAAATGCTAGTTAAGTTTCATCGTTCCTCTAAATATAAATACAACTTAGGCGCAGGACATATTGCCTTAGGCAACAATCAAGAGGAAGATGAGAAAAACTGTGCAATTCTAGCAGACTATTGCAAGGAATTAGGCGTACCATTTTTTGCAAAACAAACCAATATTAGCGAAATTATTTTTGATATCCGCAAAGAGTCTAACCCCTGTGCGCTCTGTGCAAAAATGCGTCGAGGCGCTCTCAATAACTTAGCCCGAGAAAACGGCTTTACAAAAGTCGCCCTAGGCCATCACCTAGACGATGTACTGGAAACATTACTGTTAAAGCTATTTTTCGAGGGAAATATTGATTCCTTTAAACCTGTTAGCTGGCTCAGCAATATGGAGATTACCGTTATCCGGCCCTTGATTTATGTGAAAGAAAACGAAGTAATAAGATATGCAAATTATGCTACCCTTCCCATTATTACTAGCACCTGTCCTGCTGACGGCTACACCAAACGGCAGGATATGAAAGAGATTCTTGCTGCCATTGAAAAATTATCTCCTGGCTGCAAGGACCGGGCGCTATCAGCATTGCAAAACTTAGCGGGAAATAGCTGGAATATAAAGGAGGCATCAAAGTTATGATTTTAGTCAGCGCTTGCCTCTTGGGCAAGAATGTAAAATATAATGGAGAACATAACTACAATCAAGATGTCATTGATTTTCTGAGGGATAAAGAATACTTACCCATCTGTCCGGAATCGGCCGGAGGTCTTTCCATTCCCCGTCTGCCTTCAGAAATCCAAGGCGGTACCGGCGCAGAGGTACTATCAGGAGATGCTGTTGTTATCAACCAAGAAGGCACCGCTGTTACGGAGGCATTTATCAAAGGTGCAAAAACAATAGAAATCCTTTTAAAAAAACACAATGTTACCATGGCTATCCTAAAGGAAAATAGCCCTTCCTGTGGCGTAACAGCTGTCTATGACGGTACCTTTTCAAAAAATAAAATTCCCGGCATGGGGGTTACCACAGCCATTCTCCATGCCCACGGCATCCCTATTTATAGTGAAAAAAATCTACCCCAATAGTTAAAAATAGTTAAAAAATCCTTTTATGCTATATTGTCTATGCGATCAAACATAAATAAAATAATATAATGCTTGACGAACAAAGAAAATCAAGATATAATGTTAATGTTTCGTAGGGGTATGGCTCAATTGGTAGAGTAGTGGTCTCCAAAACCATTGGTTGAGGGTTCGAGTCCTTCTGCCCCTGCCATCTAAAAAAGCAGTAATCATTTAGATTGCTGCTTTTTTATTTTTAAATATAGTTTAATTTTTACTTAATAACAGATTATAA
>CAMNVD010000083.1 GCA_946562005.1 uncultured Clostridia bacterium
TCTTCTTTATCCGCGATATGGGAAAATTAAGAGTTAGTGAAAAATCCTTGGATACCTTGCCTATTTCTGATGTGATTCGTGTGAATGCGGAAGAATGCGGTTTGAAAGTATGCTCTGTAGACGGTCCTTTATTCTTTGGTACGGCTGAGTTTGTATCAAACTTATTGCAAGCCCAAAGCGGGGAAAAATATTTGGTTATTGATATTCACCATGTAGAGGTAATGGACGCCACTGGGGCGAAGGCCTTAAGAGACAGCATTATCAAACTACAGGAACAAGATATTATGGTAACCCTTGCTGGTATGCCAAAGCGTATTGAAAAAATTATGAACCGTATGCAGGTAATCGAAACGGTAAAAGCGAGCCGTTGTTTTAAGTTTGCTAGTGAAGCTGTTGTTTATAGTGTGGATTATAATGAGTTGATTTCTGGCATCAAAGGTGATATAGTAAGATTTGATGACGAAGGCGACGATGAATTTTAAACGAATGCGTCTAACCAAAAGGAGCAATCTAATTGGGAGGAAGCAAAAACAGATATTTTAGATAAGATATTGTTTTGCTCCCATTTGGTTTGCTGCCAAATGGGAGTTTTTATGATATAAGGAGGTTATTAAAACATGGAAGAAAGAATCGGTATTGTAGGAATTTTATTAGATAGTAATGAATTTGCAGCGCAAGTCAATGATGTGTTGCACGCTCATAGCAGTCTGATTTTAGGTCGGATGGGGTTGCCTTATCGGGAATACGGGGTTTCTGTCATTTCCTTAATCGTCAAGGGGACCACTGATGAGATATCTAGTTTGACGGGACAGTTAGGGCAGATAGCAGGCGTGAATGTAAAATCTGCCATGCATAAAGAAGTATTGAGCAAGTAGTTTGCGGCAAAAAACAGTCGGATAAAGAAAGGTGGGGCGTGGTTGTGCCAAGAGAATCAGAACTTTTGCCAATTATTGATAAGCTAGCTGCAACCTGCCAAGGGACTGTTAAGGAAATCGTTTCTCTCCTTGTTTGTGAGGACGAAACGGTTTTGAACTATCTATTTGCGAAAGCCCTTTCGGTAAAGAAGGCTGTCTTTGGGCAAAATATTTATATCCGAGCTATTATTGAGTTTTCTAATGTGTGCCATTGCTGCTGTTGTTATTGTGGCATTAACCGGGGAAATCAAACTGTTAGCCGTTATCGTATGGTTCCTGATGAAATTTTAGGCCTTGCTTATGAGGCTATTGACGCAGGCTATGGTACTATCGTGCTGCAAAGCGGCGAGGATATGTATTACACCAAGGAAATGCTGGGTGAGGTTATCCGAGGAATTAAAGCCTATGATAAAAGGGTGGCAGTGACCTTAAGCGTTGGAGAGCGGGCTTATGAGGACTATGCCTATTGGCGAGCGTGCGGCGCAGACCGTTATCTTATCAAACATGAAACAGCAAATGCTGCATTATATCAGAGGTTACATCCTGGGCATCGTTTAGCAAGCCGTCTGGACTGTCAGCGGCAATTATGGGCGTTAGGCTATGAGCTGGGAAGTGGCTTTATGGTGGGGCTTCCCGGCCAGACGATAGAAATGTTGGCAGTAGATATTCTGTTATTGCAGAAAATGCAGGTGTCGATGGCAGGTATTGGGCCTTTTATCCCTCATCCAGAGACGGCTCTTGCTGGTGCTGCTAAGGGAGACACCGGCTTAACGAATAAGGCATTAGGGATTACCCGGCTGCTGTTGCCTCATGCCCATTTGCCAGCGACTACTGCTCTGACAGTGCAGGGCGGACGGGCGGAGGCCCTTGCAGCGGGGGCGGATGTCATCATGCAGAAGGCGACGCCGGCGGCGAAACAACAGTTGTATGAAATCTATCCTCGGCTGGTAAAAGAGGAATATTCTTTAAAAGAAAAACGGCAGTTATTATTAGAACAACTGGAATCCTTAGGGTATATAGGTGTTTGAATATATGGGGGATAATATCATTCGGCGGGATGCAATGACGAAGAATTTTTTAGATGACCGTATTTTTCGATTCTTCGACTTTGCTCAGAATGATGATGTATCGATAGATAGCAGCATAGAGATATTTTTTGGATAGGAGTGAAGATTTGTGGTCGTATATAATAAGGCTTCTCAGTTGGCAGAGGAGTTTATCCATCAGGAGACGATAGAGCATATTCTAGAGCAAGGGAAAAAGGATGCAGGCAATAAACAACTGGTGCGGCAAATCATAGAGAAGGCTGCTGGCTTTGGCGGTCTTACGGCGGAGGAGGCTATCACGCTTAGCTATGTAGAAGACGCTGACTTGTTGGGGGAAATGTTTGCTACTGCAAAAGCAATCAAAAATCATATTTATGGTAAGCGTATCGTCATGTTTGCGCCCATTTACGTGTCGGACTATTGTGTCAATGAGTGTGCTTATTGCGGGTATCATGCTACTTGTCCTATGACACGGAAGCAGTTGACCATGGAACAGCTGCTCCGGGAGGTAGCGGTGTTAGAACAAATGGGTCATAAACGGTTGGCATTAGAGGCCGGCGAAGATCCTAAACATTGTCCTATTGAGTATATTCTGGAGTGTATCAAAACTATTTATAGCAAGAAAACAGCGGCTGCGGCCGGGGGCACGGGAGAAATCCGCCGTGTCAATGTAAACATTGCAGCGACTACAGTAGAAAACTATCGTAAGCTGAAGGAAGCGGGTATCGGCACTTATATTCTCTTCCAAGAAACCTATCACAAGCCTACTTATGAAAAGTATCACTTAAAAGGCCCAAAACGGAACTACGACTATCATACTACGGCTCATGACCGGGCCATGGAAGCTGGCATTGATGATGTAGGTTTTGGGGCGCTGTACGGTTTGTACGATTGGCATTTTGAGCTTGCAGGGACTATCTTTCATAAAGAACATTTGGAGGCAGTTTTTGGTGTGGGGCCTCATACTATTTCTGTGCCTCGCATTCGCCCTACCGCCGATGCAGAAGAAAACCGCTTTCCTTATGCAGTAAATGATGATGACTTTAAGAAGTTGGTTGCTATCATCCGTATGGCAGTGCCTTATACAGGCATTATCTTGAGTACCAGGGAAGAACAAAGCTATCGTGATGAAGTCATAGACTTAGGGGTCTCCCAGGTAAGCGCTGGCTCTGCTACTGGGGTGGGGGGCTATGCAGACGGTTCCCAGCCGCCTCAATTTGAAGTAGCAGATGAACGGACGCCCTTAGAAGTGACGAAAAATCTTTTACGGCGAGGTTATATTCCTAGTTTTTGTACGGCTTGCTATGGCTCCGGGCGGACTGGAGATCGCTTTATGTCCTTTGCAAAGACAGGACAAATCAGTAATTTTTGTCAAGCAAATGCTATCCTTACCTTGAAAGAGTATAGCGTTGGTTATGGGGACGCAGAGTTTCAGGAGCTAACGGATAAGCTGATAGCCGCAGAGGTAGAGAAAATCCCCAATGAGAAAGTAAGAGAAAAAACCAAAAAATATCTTACCCGTATTGAGCAGGGGGAAAATAACTTTAAGTGGTAACGATGTTCTATGTATGAGGAAAGGGAGGGAGTTGTGGTGGCGGATTTAGGGCAGACGCCTAGTGGAGAGCGCATCCATATTGGTTTTTTGGGTAAGACCAATGCTGGTAAATCTACCTGGATGAATGCGCTGACAGGGAAAGAAATGAGTCTAGTTTCGGCAGTGGCTGGTACCACTACCGACCTGGTAGAAAAAGCTATGGAGTTACTGCCTCTTGGTCCGGTATTGTTCATAGATATGCCGGGCTTTGGTGATGAAAGTATGCTGGGTAGTACTCGAGAAGAGAAAATGCAGTCGGTACTTGCGCAGCTGCATTTAGCAGTAGTAGTTGTCTCTAATGAAGATTCTCTTTCTCCTCTTTATTGGCAATATATAGCATTGCTAAAAGAGAAAAACATCCCTTTCTTGTTTCTGGTGAATGACTTTGGTAGCGGGGAAATGATAGCCGGGCTTCCCGAAGATGCTGAGGCTGTTTTGTGCAGTCCTTGGCAAGAGGAGGGCAAGATGCGGTTAAAGGAAGCGATTATTCAGAAAGTTTCTTTATGGGTGCAAGGAACAGAACGTTCTTTGACCGCTGGACTGGTTCATCCAGGAGACCAGGTGCTTCTTGTGATTCCCCAAGACGCTCAGGCGCCCAAAGGCAGATTGATTTTGCCACAGGTGCAAACCATTCGAGATTTACTAGACCATGAGACATTGGTGTCTATGGTGAAGCTGGAGCAGCTAGCTCAATATTTACAGGAAATGCCTCTGCCTGATTTGGTTATTGTGGACTCTCAAGTATTTTCTCAGGTAGACGCATTGCTGCCAAAAGAGGTGCGGCTCACTTCCTTTTCCATCCTTATGGCTAGGTATAAAGGAGATATCGCTATTTGGCTAGCAGGAGCGAAGGCATTGGGGCAGTTAAATCCAGAGAGGCCTATCCTTATCTGGGAGGCCTGCACACACCATGTGCAGAAGGGGGATATTGCACGGGAGCGGTTGCCTCAGGTACTAGAGAAAATCGCTGGTTCGTCTTTGGTCATCCATTGCTATAGTGGTAAAGATTTCCCTGCCAATATTAGTGAATATCAGCTCATTGTTCATTGCGGTGGCTGTATGTTGAATCATCCCCAAGTTATGGCACGTCTTCGTATGGCGGAGGAACAAGGGATTCCTATCACGAATTTTGGTATGGTTTTTGCCTATGCAGGTGGAATCTTGGACCGGGTGTGTTATTGAAGGCTCGGCTAAATAAAAAAAGAAAAGACGGTGCGAAAAATGTACCGCCTTTTCTTTTTTTATTTTTATTCCTATTCTATTGATGTAATTTCTCCTGTCTCTACATTAATCACAAGTTCGTCATAAAAGTCCTGCCTGGTGTAGTCGCTGCAAGGCCAGAGCAAGTGAAGATAGGTGTTTTCTTGTTCTCCTTCCTTCTTGGTAACCTTGCGGGCGAGGAACGCTGCTTCATATTGGCTGGAGTAGGCCTCTCCGGGCAGGTCTGAGATTCGCTCAATACCGCCGTCTACAATGCGGATAACATAAATACCTGGTGGATAAGAGGCTGTTTCTCCTAGTTGCAGCACGAAGATTTCTCCGCTGGTAGCAAGGAGCGGGGTAGCGTTGCAGAAAATATCTTCTGTTTTGCCGCTATCTAGGTCCCAACGTAAGATATTACCTTGCCCTTCTCCAGAGGGGTACTCGGTGCGGCTGGTGGCAAGGTAGGCAATGTTTTGGTTCCTTCCAATAACTTTGGGGAAAAGAAGATTATCACTTA
>CAMNVD010000084.1 GCA_946562005.1 uncultured Clostridia bacterium
TGTGGCACATATTGGTCAGCGCTGACAGAGGGCATTTTTCCATTAACCAGATAAAGCCAGCCGCTTTCTGGTCCTTTTTCAAACTGAGCAATGCCATCAATATTGGTTACGTAGCCGCTGCTGCAAATTATCGGGAAGTTCTTTTCTTTACCCAATGCTTCAAGCAATGCAAGGGCGGATTTTCCTTCTATCGGAACAGTGGCCATATATTGATGTTCCTCTGTTTCTGCTGTTCCTGGTACGGTTACGATTAAAACAGCGCTATCCTGCTGAGATACGGTCTGGTCTGGAGAATGCTTGTCCTTTTGCTCATTACCGCAGCCAAATAGAGGTAAGGCAAGCAATAAAATAATAAAACAAGTTAGACAGTATTTTTTTCTTAGGGGTGTGAAATGATACATAGATTGATTACTCCTTTGCTGTTAGATGATCAAACATTAAAGCGGAAAAAGATAATATCTCCATCGTTGACGATATACTCTTTGCCTTCGGAACGGACGAGGCCCTTTTCTTTAGCCTTTACCATTGAGCCGCAGGCCATGAGGTCGTCATAAGAAACGGTCTCTGCCCGGATAAAGCCTCGTTCAAAGTCGCTGTGGATTTTTCCAGCGGCGCCTGGGGCTTTTGTTCCCTTTTTGATGGTCCAGGCTTTTACTTCCATGGGACCTGCTGTGAGGAAGCTAATGAGGCCCAATAATGCATAACTTACCTGCACTAGTCGGTCTAGTCCAGATTGTTCGATGCCCATTTCAGCAAGGAATAGGGCTTTTTCTTCTGGTTCTAGTTCGGCGATGTCCTGTTCTAGTTGGGCGCAAATGGGCAGCACTTGGGCATTTTCCTTATCTGCCTGCTGTTTTAAGGCAGCGAAAAACGGGTTGTCCTTGGCATAGTCTTTAAAACCCGCTTCATCCATATTGGCAGCATATAGCATGGGTTTGATGGTGAGCAGGGAGATAGGCGCAAGGAGTGCTTTCTCTTCCTCAGTGTAATCTAAGCTACGAGCGGGAAGTCCTTGTTCTAAGGTGTCCTTCACACGTTTTAACAGCTCGATTTCGCCGGCGAGGGATTTATCACCTTTTAGCATTTTGGTGGCTTTATCCAGGCGCTTTTCTACTGTTTCCATGTCGGCGAAAACTAATTCTAAGTTAATGGTTTCCATATCCCGCACAGGGTCGATGTTGCCCTCTACGTGGACGATATTATCGTCTTGGAAGCAACGCACTACGTGAACGATGGCGTCTACCTCACGAATGTGGGAGAGGAATTTATTGCCTAAGCCTTCGCCTCGGCTGGCTCCCTTTACCAGGCCTGCAATATCTACGAACTCAATAACAGCAGGAACGACTTTTTCTGGATTATAAAGTTCTGCTAGCTTATCCAACCGTTCGTCAGGAACGGATACCATGCCCACATTGGGGTCGATGGTGCAAAAAGGATAGTTTGCAGATTCTGCGCCGGCATTGGTGATGGCGTTAAACAAGGTGCTTTTTCCTACATTAGGAAGGCCTACGATGCCTAATTTCATATATCTTTACATCTCCTTTATTTTCAAGGGTTTATTGTATTGATTGGTTCATGTTTTAGCGGCCTTAGATTAACTGAGGTTTTACATAATAAACATATTATACCATAACAGTGCTTTTTTCTCAATAGAAACTGGAGTGATCGGGGTAGTAGTTCCTTTTTATAAAACGGATTGTAGTCGGTATATTCTTTGGTGGTGTTTACCGCTTTGTATTGATTTTTTATAAGATATCAAACATCATAAATCCAATGGTATTGATAGCAAGATTGGCGCAGCCGTGGACTAGCCAGGAGCAAAGGATGGTGTCATATTGTTCATCCAGCCAAAGAAAGAACAGACCTGCTAGAAATAGTCCGGCCAGGGCTAAAAAGAACATCCATAGTGGAAACCAGCCTAATAAGATGGCTACATGATAAAGGGAAAATGTGGCGGCGGAAAATAGCGCTGCTTGTCTCTTTCCCCAGGCGGCGGCCAGTGGAAAATAAGCCATCCCACGAAAGAAAAATTCCTCTAAAAAAGAATTTATCACAGAGATGTAAATGGCTACAAAAATGAAATTTTCCTTGTTAACCGCTAGATTGTCCTGTAAAAGGGCGGCAATACTTGGTAAATCTATAAAAGCAGCAAAAAGAAAATAGGCGCCAATGATAACCCCATAAACTCCGATGCCCCAAAACAAACAATATAAAAGTGGCTTTCCTTGGGGAATGCTGCAAAATCCCAGAGAAATTTTGGGTTTATGAAACCAAAAATAAAGAATTGGCAGCAAGGCAAACAAGAATAGTTTTATGATAGATTTTCCCAGGTACCCTGGTTGCAAAAGGGTTTCTACCCAAAACATGATGAGGCAACTAATGAAAATGAGCAGCGGTAAAATTGTTTTTAGGTTTGTACGTTCTTTTATTTTCATACGTGTAGAGTTCCTTTTTGATGATAAATGGGCGTTAGCTATTTTTCCCCAGAGGGAGAAAGATATTTTTAGTATAGCAAAATTTTTAGGGTAGTGGTATAAAAGAAAAAAAGAAATCTATTTTTGAAGCCTGAATGAAAATAGATTCGTTATATCAGTGTAAGGGAAACGGGGGTGAGTATAAGCGCATATGACAAATGAAGATTTCCGTCAGTTGGTGGAGACATACCAGAAGCTTGTATTCACCGTGTGTTATCAGCTGGTCAAGGATTATCAGGAAGCACAAAATCTTACCCAGGAAACATTTCTCTCGGCTTATCAACATATCGACCGCTGCCAAGTTGCTTACTTAAAGCCATGGTTGGCTCGTATCGCTACCAATAAAGCGAAAGATTACCTGAAAAGCGCTTATATGCGGCGTGTGCAGCTTAGCGAGGATATAGACGCAGATGTTGGTACGGGAGGCGTTGGTCGAGACAGGGGCCGGTCGGTGGTGCATTCTCCTGATGATATCTTTCTAGGAAGGGAAGATATCAGGCTGGTAACAGACCAGATTTATCAGCTGAAGGAGCCGTACTTAAAGGTTTCGGTACTTTATTTTTTACAGGAGAAGAGTGTGACAGAGATTGCGGAGATATTGGGTCGCCCTGTGAAAACAGTGAAAACGCAGCTCTACCGAGCAAAAAATATATTAAAGGAATCATTAAAAAAATCTATGCAGGAGGAGGGTGTGTAATATGGCAAATCTTTGGCAGGAGGATTTATTTGATACGGACGGGCATCTTACGGCGCAGACGCTGATTGCATTTATCCGGTCGGCAGACGCAGAAGATGCAGTAGAATTTGATGAATTGCAGCGATTGGAAATTGCTGAGCACTTGTCTTTTTGCGACCATTGTATTTTACGTTATACAGAGCTTATGTCTGATGAGCGTTTGCTTGCTCCTTCGGACTTGACAGCGGCTGCTGTCATACGAGACTTGGAAAAAGAGGCCCGGCAAAGTTATCTCAGCAAGTGGCTATCTATGGCCATGGCGGCAGGTTTTGCCATTCTTTTTTGGGTAGCAGGGGTATTTTCTCCCAACTTTGCTGACATAGATACGGGATTCTTAACGAATATTGTGGATGGCGCCACGGCTTTTAGCCGGCAAACGGTGGAAATCTCCACAGAAATCACGGATAGTATGGGGAATTGGGTAGAAAAATTAAATTGGAGAGGGGAACTTTCTCATGGAAAAGAATAGATTGTTATTATTTTTGTTTTCGTTTATACCTGGGGCAGGGCAGATGTATTTGAATATGATGAAAAAGGGCATGGTGCTGATGTCGCTTTTTTGTGGCGTGGCATTTTGCGCAGCTTTTTTCTACTTTGAATGGCTATTGTTTTTGTTGCCTGTTATTTGGTTTTACAGCTTCTTTGACGCAATAAACAGCGGACATCTTACTTATGAAGAGCGACTAGCGGCGGATAAGACATTCTTTACGGATATTGACCATATGTTTTCTTCTGATATGAGCGGAATATTGGAAAAAAGCCATCTCTTTTTAGGCGCAATTTTGGTATTGGCCGGCATTTATTTGCTCTTTAATAATGTGTTTGGCAATCTGATTTGGCGGCTAGACGACTATCTGCCGGGATTACACGGTATTTTTCATAAATTCCCAACTTTGCTTGTGGCTATCTTTATTATTGTTTGGGGGATTCGCTTGGTAAAGGGTGGCAAGAAACCAGAGGCTCCTACAGATTTTAAGGAATATGAAGGTGACAAACATGAATAAAGATTTACAATCGACTGAAAATACAGCGGCAACGATTCCAGAAGCGCCTCGTCAAAAAACAGCAAAAGAATTAAAACATGAGGAAAAAGAACGTATCCGGCGCTATCGCACTGAAAAACGCATGGAAAAGGCAGAAGAAAAAAACAGTCGTCCAGTGCGGCGTGTGGGGACCTTTACCATGGGGCTAGCGCTGATTCTTATGGGAGGATTTATTCTTTATTGGTTAGTAAATCCCAACACAATCCCAGCTTTTCTGGTATATTTTGGGCCGTTTATCCTTATTGTGCTGGGATGTGAAATCCTCTATAACTATTTTCGTTATCAAGGAGCCCATTTTAAGTACGACATCTTAAGCGGTATGATTTGTTTTTTTCTGGTATGCGGTTGTGCCGGGGTTTCGGTACTCCCTATTGCCTATGAATATTTTGGTCCGGAGCGACAGATGACAGAGTCTCGGCTGGAACAGGAAATCTACAATATCTGCTATGAAAAGCTAGAAAACCATGACGATATTGCTAGTCTTTATGTAAACGTGTATTTG
Source organism: uncultured Clostridia bacterium (assembly GCA_946562005.1). Taxonomy (GTDB): domain Bacteria; phylum Bacillota; class Dehalobacteriia; order UBA4068; family JAAVYR01; genus JAAVYR01. Next base: position 4,756 of record CAMNVD010000084.1, read on the forward strand.
GAAGGCGCAACTTATGAAAAGAATATGGCAATTTCCGACATTGCAGCATTTGACTATGTAGATATTCGGGTGCGTATGAAAGGTCGGTATGATTCGAAAGAGCAGTTTGCTGCTGCTTGCAAGGCTGTGGTTGAAACGATTAATACAACGGCTGTGCCATATCGTTATGTTCATTTTGAAACAGCAGATGACGGTGTTTATTCTCTTGGATTCTCTTCAGAGAAATTTAGTCAGCGGCTCTCTATCCAGGAGCTAGCTCAGCAGGTGGAAACAGACTCCGACATCTAGTACGGGCTTTGTCCTCCGGTACGAAAGAAAATACGTATTACTTCCTAGGTGAAAGGTAATTGTCGGAAGTAATACGTATTTTTTTGTACGGCGTGGTATATATGAAATCTCCTATCGAGCTCCAGGGCGACGC
>CAMNVD010000085.1 GCA_946562005.1 uncultured Clostridia bacterium
GCCCGAGGTGCATTGTAGTTAAGGTCTTCCCGGATACAGTGTTCAAGAAGAGCAATGTCCACCATGCTATTGGCTTTTGCCACGCCGATTTTTTGGCAGAAATCTCTGATAGAAGCAGGTGTGTAGCCCCGTCTTCTAAGGCCGGAAATGGTAGGCATACGAGGGTCGTCCCAGCCAGAGACGAAGCCCTCTTCTACCAGGCGGCGTAGTTTTCGTTTACTCATCACAGTGTAGGAGAGTCCTAACCGGGCAAATTCGATTTGCCGGGGGCGGGCCGCTAAGATGCTGTGCTCAATCATCCAGTCGTAAAGAGGACGATTGTTTTCGAATTCTAATGTACAAATGGAGTGGGTAATATTTTCGATAGCGTCAGAGAGTGGGTGGGCATAGTCGTACATCGGATAGATACACCATTCGTCTCCGGTGCGGTGATGATTTTCATGCTGGATGCGGTAGATGACGGGGTCTCTCATCACAATATTAGGAGAGGCCATATCAATCTTTGCCCGCAGCACCATAGCACCGTCAGGGTATTTGCCTGCTTTCATTTCTTCAAAAAGGCGCAGGTTCTCCTCAATGGGACGGTCTCGGTAAGGGCTAGGGGTACCAGGTTGGGTCAGGGTACCCCGATATTTGCGCATTTCTTCTTGGTTTAGCTCACAGACGAAGGCCAATCCTTCCTTGATAAGATGAACGGCGTTTTCGTATAAGATATGAAAATAGTCGGAAGTGTAGTGGAGACGGTCCTCCCAGTCGAAACCCAGCCATTTGACATCTTCCATGATAGAGTCGATGTATTCTGTATCTTCTTTTACCGGGTTGGTGTCGTCAAAGCGCAGGTTGCATAGACCTTCATATTTTAAAGCGGTACCGAAATTTAAGCAGATAGATTTGGCATGGCCGATGTGGAGGTAGCCGTTGGGCTCCGGCGGAAAGCGGGTGTGAACTTTTCGGCTGTGGTCTTGTTCCAGTTCAGCGTCAATCTGGCTGTGGATGAAGTTGGTGCTTTCTGCTGCTTCCTTTTTGTTTTGTTCCTCCACAGGGTTTGTAGCATTCATATTTTTATTTTCCAATGAATTCATTCCTTTATTTTTATTTGCATTTCTTTTATAGCATTATCTGATTTTTACAGAATATTCCTGTTAACTTTCATTTTACCGTTATCAGGTTTTCTCGTCAAGATAACTCTGGAGAGATTCTTGTCTTTTCTTAGGGGCTGGATGTTGTTATAATAAGATATAGTTTATTATCCATTGTCATTCTGAGGAGCGAATGCGACGAATCTAAAAAATATAAAAACAGATAAAAATAAAGCGAGGTAAAAATATGCAACAAAAAGAAATCGGCATTATCGGTTATGGCTCTATGGGAAAAATGCTTGCTCAAGGTTTTTTACGCCATGGGCTGGCAGTAGAAAGCCTGGTGGTGTCTAATCGCCACGTAGAAAAAATGGCAGACTTGGTAGCATCTTATCCGGGGGTAACAGCAACAGCGGATAATTGTGGGGCAGCGGCGTGCGCCCATGTCTTCTTATGTGTGGAGCCTATGCAAATGGCTGGGGTCTTAGGGGAAATCAAAGACACGCTGACAGAAACAACGCATTTGGTTACCATTGGCGGCGCTGGGGATATGGAGGCCTATAGTCAGGTGTTTGACGGGGCTGTCAGCCGGGTCATTCCTACGCTTCTAGCAGAAATAGACCGGGGCTATGCGCTTATTTCTCATAATGAGAAGGTAAGCGAAGAAAATAGGGATTGGTTAGAAAAAAGCTTGGTGCCTATGGGGAAAATAGTCGTATTGCCGGAAGAACAGCTAAAAACTTTCATGCAGTTTACCAGCTGCGGGCCGGCCTTTATTGCAGCGTTATTTGAATATTGGCTAGCCGCAGGAGAACAAGTATTGCCGAAGGAGGCCAAAGAAGTCCTATTTGCCACGCTCCTAGAAACAGTAGGCGGTACGGTGGCATTCATGGAGAAAACGCAAATGTCCTTTGGGGAAATGATTGCTCGGGTGGCTACTAAAGGCGGCATTACAGAACGAGGCGTGCAAATATTAGAGGCGGGGCTTGCTCCAGTCTTTTCAGAACTGACTATTGCTTGTAATGACAGAAACGACATGGCGGCAGGGAAAGTTGCTGCTGCTATCCAAGAAGTCCGGTGAGTACTTTTTCTTTTTAATGGGCAGGATTTGTATTTTAGATGAAGAAAATCTAAAGATTATATTGGTTTATCAGGCTAATCTGGTAGGGTTGGACATACATCATTTGGCTGGTATGACATAACATATTAGTAGTGAATTTGCCAATAAGGAGGGGTGACGGCAATATGCGGAAAGAAAAAAATGTGATGCTTGTCACACCTGATAAGAAACTATCTAAACAAGTAACGGGTGCCCTTTTACCATTGGGCTATCGTATCGCTGGAGAATGCAGGGATGGCGCTGGTGCCCTTCGTTTAGCACGGATGCTTCTGCCACAGCTGCTTGTGATTGATGATGATTTACCAGACCAAAAAGGTCTTGCTATCGGCAAAATCTTAGCTAAAGAACAGATTTGTCCTGTGATTGTCTTTAGCAGCAAATGGAACTATGGAACGGATGCTTATGGAGAAGATGGTCTTTTGGTGGTGTTATCTAAGCCAATGCAGCAGGAAATATTTCTACAATTTACCCTTTGTTTAGGAGCTGCTCACGCAAGAATATTCCAGCTAGAGATGGAGCAGGCGAAATTGCGCAAAGATTTAGAAACTAGGAAAATCATAGAACGAGCCAAAGGTATGCTGATGGCGAAACAGCATTGGTCGGAGGAGGCTGCTCACCAGTGGCTGCGTAATACCAGTATGGAGCGGATGATATCCATCGCTGCCTTGGCTCAGGAGATTATCAGAGAGTAAGAAAGCGTCGAGATGGGGGAACCTCCCTGATGCGTGGTCTGTCAAACAGTAAAAAAATAGTTTTCTGTCCTTCTGGGTAGCAATAGGACATCTGGCATGATGGAACATAGGGAGCATATAAAAAAATGGAAAAATAGGAGAAGGGGGAAGACAATGAAGTTTACAAAAATGCATGGCTTGGGCAATGACTTTGTGATGATAAATGGCTTTCAAGAAGCGTTGCCTGCGGATATTTCTCAGCTGGCGGTGAAGATGTGTCATCGTCGTTTTGGGGTGGGCGCAGACGGGTTGATATTGCTTTTGCCATCTGATAGTCATACCTTGCGTATGCGTATTATTAATTCTGATGGTACCGAAGCGGAAATGTGTGGTAATGGTATCCGCTGCTTTGCACTATTTGCCAAAGAGCAAGGGGTCGTTACAGAAAATGCTTTTACGGTAGAAACGTTAGCTGGTCCTATTGGCATTGAGATAAAAGGGGATAATTTGGTATCTGTGGATATGGGTTGCCCTGTGCTAAATGGACCAGAGATTCCGGTGGTGGGCGAAGGGCAAATCATTGCTCAGCCCATTCAGCTATTAGATAAAGAATTTCGCTTTACGGCTGTTTCTACAGGGAATCCTCATAGTGTCATCTTTGTGGACGATGTAGAGCAGTTTCCTCTTTCTACCTACGGTCCGGTTAGTGAAAAGCACCCCTTCTTTCCGGCTAAAGTCAATACCGAATTTGTCCAGGTATTATCCCGGCAAAAAGTGCGGATGCGTGTATGGGAGCGTGGCTGTGGTGAAACTATGGCCTGTGGCACTGGTGCTTGTGCTACGACGGTTGCTGCCATTTTAAACGGCCTGACAGATAGAACTGTTGATGTGGTGTTAGATGGCGGCACGTTAAACATTACCTGGGAGGAATCAACTGGAAAAATGCTGATGACAGGGGAAGCTGCCTTTGTTTTTACAGCAGAATATTTAGGATAATCAAACCATAAATGACATCCGGGAGGGACAGTGATGCAGCCGAAAATCGGTTTTGCTTTTGGCGGCGGTGGCGTGCGTGGTTTTGCGCACATTGGGGCCATTCGTGTTTTTGAAGAAGCAGGGATTCATGCTGACTTCGTGGCCGGCACTTCTGCTGGTGCTTTGGTGGCTTCTTTATATGCTTGCGGTTATACGGGAAAGATGATGGCAGATATCATACAAAACATTAATTTTTCTCGGTTAGTGCGGTTGAAGTTCAGTCGTCTTGGTATGGTGCAGGGGGATGAATATACCGAGTTTATTCGTCTTTGTACCAAAAATAAAAATATCGAGGATGCAAATATCCCCTTGCGTCTTGTGGCGGTAGACTTATATACAGGGGAAAAGGTTGTGCTGGATAAAGGCAACATTGCCATTGGTGTGCGGGCTAGCTCCTCTATTCCTGGGGTCTTTACCCCAGTGAAATATAATGGTATGATGCTTACTGATGGTGGGATGTTGGACGCTTGCCCGGATACCATCGTCAAGGAGATGGGAGCGGATATTGTCATCGCTATCAACCTGCGGGCCGGCGGCAAGCAGGAGCCAAAGAATATGGTGGATGTGCTTACTCGTTCTATCGAAATCGTCTCTAACAAGCAGATTCTCACTGATGCAGACGTGGTGCTGGAGCCTATCTCCATCCCCTTTGATTCTCCTATTGGCGTGTTGGATTTCCACAAAGGGCAGGAGTATCTAAAGATGGGAGAAGTGGTCGCTCGAGAAAAGCTAGGAGAAATCCAAAAATTAGTTGCTGAGTGGAAGGGGCGAGCATAGGCAATTCCTTATTAGGATTGCTAGGGTAAAATGGGAAGAGGGAAAATAGGGAGGATATAAAAACGATGAAAAAACAAATGGAGAGGCGGTTTTTGTCAGCGTCTCTGGCAGGTATGGTATTTTTTGGCGCCTTATCGGGACAAGCTTTTGCTGCTGTATCTCTTTATAACCAGGAGGGGGAAGCGCTGTATTTCCCTCTTTATGAAGAAATCCATGATGGTTGCACAATGATTCCCCTTAGGGCCTTTGCCGAATATTATGGCGCAGAAGTAAAATGGCAGCCTGGGGAGATAATAGTAATGTTACGGGATACTACAGTATGGCTGCAAGTCGGGAAAAAAGAAGCTTTTTATCAAAAAGCAAATAAACCTCGACAGAAGATTACTTTAGACTATGCCCCTATAGAAAAAGGGGATAAAGTGCTGGTACCATTGCGTTTATTCACTGGGGCAATGGAGATGGACACTACCTATAAGGATGAAGA
>CAMNVD010000086.1 GCA_946562005.1 uncultured Clostridia bacterium
TCCCATGGTTCCGGTGTGACAAAGCTATCAATTGGCGCATACTTTTGGATACCCCGGCAAAAAGCTAACAGCTTGTCCTTATCATTTAGTTTTATAGCTTGGATAATATCCGTACGTTTTTCTTCTGGGAGCGGACATACTTCATATCCTAGCGTTTGCCAAAAAGCCGCTGCATAGACAGCACCTAAAAGCGCCTCTCCTACAATACCAGGCGCTAGGAAAAGGCCCTGATAATACAAACGATTCTCAATTAAGCTGCATCCTACATCCTTCCCGCCACCGGGTACATTGAGAAAATATGCAGCATTTTCTACCAGTGTTTTCTTTCCTGCCAGATAGCCACCAGTAGGTGTAAGTCCCCCCCCTAAGTTTTTAATGAGAGAGCCAGCTATTAAGTCTGCACCAACTTGAGTTGGTTCTACCTCTTCCACCAGTTCACCATAGCAGTTATCTACAAAGATAATGATATTAGGATAGGTTTCCTTGATAGCAGCAATAATAATCTGCATTTGTGCCATATCAAGAGAAGGTCGCCATTCATAGCCTTTGGAGCGTTGCATAGTCACCATTTTTGTTTTTGGGCTGATGGCCTTTACGATAGCAGCAGTATCAATATTGTTATAGTCAATAGGAAATTCCCGGTAAAGGATGCCTCGTTCTTTTAGAGACCCTGGTACTTCTTCTGCATAGCCAATTACCTTTTGCAGTGTGTCATAAGGTCTACCAATGGCAAGAAGCTCATCCCCTGGACGCAAATTGCCAAAGTATGCCAGAGAAATAGCATGGGTACCTGAAACAATCTGCTGTCGCACTAAAGCATCCTCTGTCTGGAAAATATCAGCATATACGGCTTCTAAGCCATCTCGTCCCATGTCGTCATAACCATAACCAGTAGTAGCCTTCAGGTGTTGTTCAGAGATTTTGTTTTCCCGGAACGCATTTAATACCTTTTGCGTGTTTTTTTCAGTAATTGCTTCTATCTGTTCCCGTTGCTTATTTATCACATCATTTGCTTTCTTGATAATTTGCTCTATTGTAATGGTCACGTTTTCCTTGCCTCCCTGTTATTGACTTTCTGAGCAGCGCAGAAAATCTTCCTAAAAAATACTTTTTTATTATACAACCTTTTTCTATTTTTTGCTACCAAAAAACGTCTTGGCTAAGGAATAAGCTAAGACGTTTCACCGTTAACATAATATTTTAAATAACCTCAAATCGTTGTTTGGGTTCAGTTTTCTCCGGATAAGATATCTGCTGCAAATATTGCATCAACTGCATCATATTAGATAGATTTCCGAGATAATCTAATTGTTTTAATTGATTCAGCATATCTATTTTTTGTTTTTCTGTTTCTCTGCTTTCCTCATCTTTTCGCTCTGTCTTCCCGAAGTGGGCTAGCCGTTCCACAGATTGTTGGATATCGGCAGCAGTGATTTCCATGAGACTGCCTTTATTAAACTGCCAATCCTTTTTTTCTAACAAACGTACCGCTTGCGCACGAATAGAAGCTTCAGCAATATTTCGTACTAAGCGGGCGTTCCCGTGGTTTTGTGTATCGCTATCCATGAACGTTTGCAGAGACTGCTTTAAGCTAGCCTTTGCTTCCGGCGTCATACGATAATCTCTTGCCCCATACATTTGTTCTGCAATATTTGAGAGGTCTGATAAGCTATAATCAGGAAAATCTATGTGCAGTGGAAAGCGGGATTTCAATCCCGGATTGCTGTCCAAGAAATAATCAATTTCTTTAGGATATCCGGCTAAAACAACAACCAGATTATCACGATGGTCTTCCATCGCTTTGAGGATAACTTCTATCGCCTCTCTACCAAAATCTTTCTGGTCTCCCCGAGCAAGGGCATAGGCCTCGTCGATAAATAAAACGCCGCCCATTGCCTTTTTCACTTGGTCACGGGTTTTTTGCGCTGTATGGCCAATATATTCGCCTACCAGGTCTGCCCGTTCTATTTCTACAAGATGACCTTTTTCTAGCACACCAATTTCCTTGAGCATTTTTGCCATAATGCGAGCAACAGTAGTTTTCCCAGTGCCAGGATTTCCCTTAAAGACGCAGTGAAGCACCGTAGATTCTGTGTTTAGCTGTTGTTCCTTGCGTAGTTTTTGGATTTCTGCAAATGCTTGCACTTCTAAAATCAGTTTTTTAACTTGTTCTAGTCCAATCAAGCTTTCCAGTTCTTCGTAGATGGCCGATAATCCTTGTCGTTCCCTGCTGCCTTCCATACTTTTCTCTGTTAAAGCAGTTTGTTTTTTATGTTTCAGCAGATTTTCTTTTAGACTATCTTTTACAGTATCCTTACAAACTGATTCTACGCTTTCAGTCCAATCTGTTTTATTTTCACCTTGATAAAGATTTTCCCAGCATTTTTCCCCATCTGTCCCTATTTTGATTTTAATATTCATAAAAAAGGCTCCTCCCCAGTTGGTGCTTTTGCCTTATTATATGGAGAGAGCCTTTTTTGGTGCTTGTATGCAGTTTTTCGTTTTAATTTTCTTATAGGATGGCTGTAACTGTATATCCCTGTTCTTCTACTACTTGTTTTAAGACATCATCACTACATTCTTGTTCCATAATAATGGTGGCTTGTTTTGTCTCCAGATTTACTGTAGCCGTTACCCCATCCAATGCGTTCAACGTCTTTTCTACCCGAGCAGAGCAATGACCACAGCTCATTCCTTCAATAGTCATAATCTTTTTCATTTTAAGTTCCTCCCTACGTTCAATTTTTATTTGCTGCTTATTTTGTTTCCATCCTTTTAATCTTAATGCATTGGTTACGACAAAAACAGAGCTGCAACTCATGGCCGCCGCTGCTAAAGATGGCGTTAACTTCCATCCCCATGAAGTATAAAAGATGCCCGCTGCAATAGGAATACCCAATACATTATAGAAAAAAGCCCAAAAGAGATTTTGCTTAATATTGCGCATAACAGCTTTGCTTAATTGCAAAGCACCTACTGCGGACAATAAATCATTATTCATTAATACAATATCAGCAGATGCGATGGCAATATCTGTGCCAGCACCAATAGCAATGCCGACCTCCGACCGAGCAAGAGCCGGCGCATCGTTTACCCCATCGCCTACCATTGCGACACGTTTTCCCTGCTCCTGTAATTTGCGGATTTCCGTCTCCTTATCTTGAGGTAATACCTCTGCAATTACCCGAGGAATACCTGCTTGCTTTTGCATATAGACAGCAGCCCGCTGGTTATCTCCTGTTAGGAGCAATACATCTATACCCATATCCTGTAAGGCGGTTACCGCCTCTTTACTGGTCGGTTTGATTTTGTCCGCAACGGCAATGATACCGAATAATTGGTTTTCATTGCCGATATAAAGTACTGTTTTTCCCTCTTCTGATAGACTATCTCCTTGAGAAAGCATGGTGACTTCTCCCGGCAACATCCGCTGGAGCACTTTTTTATTACCGGCACAATACATCAGATTCTCTTGTTTTGCCGTAATGCCTTCTCCCGGAATATTAGCAAAGTCTTTCATGGTTTGTAGCTGCACCTGTTGCCTTTTGCCAGCTGCTACCACAGCCTTAGCAATGGGATGTTCGGAAAGGCCTTCTAAAGAAGCCGCAATGGTCAATAATTGCGTCATATCAATGCTATCGGCAACATTAGGGAGTATATCAGTTACGGCCGGTTTTCCCTCTGTTACAGTACCCGTTTTATCTAGAACGACTGTATCAATACTATGTGCAACTTCTAGCCCTTCTGCTGATTTGATTAAGATACCGTTTTCCGCCCCTTTGCCTGTACCTACCATAATGGCAGTAGGCGTTGCTAACCCCAGTGCGCAGGGGCAAGAAATGACCAGTACAGAAATGCCCATCCCTAGCGCAAAGTGAAAGGACGCTCCTACAATAAGCCACCAAACGAAAAAGGTACCTATCGCAATAGCAATCACCATAGGAACAAAAATACCGCTAATTTTATCTGCAAGCTTGGCAATGGGAGCCTTTGAACCACTAGCATCCTCTACAAGCTGGATGATTTGCGCAAGAACCGTATCTGCCCCCACCCGTTGGGCTTTCATTTGAAAGTATCCGGCCGTGTTAATTGTTCCTCCCGTAACCCCATCGCCGGTTTGTTTCTCTACAGGAATACTTTCCCCAGTAATGGCTGATTCATCCAGAGTTCCGCTACCTTCTATTATCACACCGTCTACTGGTACTTGCTGACCGTTCTTCACAACCAGGATATCTCCTGTTTGCACCACACCTAAAGCCACTACTTCTTCCTCGCCCTCTATAAGACGGACAGCAGTCTTTGGCGTCAAATCCAATAGCTTGATGATAGCGTCATTAGTGCGAGATTTTGCTCTGGTTTCCAAATATTTTCCGAGGGTGATTAAAGTGAGAATCATCCCGGCGGACTCAAAATAAAAGTCCATGTGATATTGGTGAATTAACGCTATGTCCCCATGACCAAAACCATAAGCAAGCTGATAAAGGGCAAACACGCCATAAAGTACAGCGGCTCCTGCTCCCGTAGCGATTAAAGAATCCATATTAGGACGACCATGGAATAACGCTCGGAATCCCCCTAGAAAATACTTTTTATTTACAACCATAATGGGAATGGTTAATAAAAACTGGGTAAGAGCCATCTGCAATGCATTCTCCTGCCCCTGAAGGATATGAGGAATAGGCAACCCTACCATACTCCCCATGGAAAGATAAAACAATGGTACTAAAAAAAGCAACGAAATAGAAAATCTTTTTTTTATTTCATCCGACGCATAATCAGGCGCCAGAACAGCGCTATTCCCTTGTGCGGACTGGTTATTTGGGTTATTTTGATTTTCTGATGCCATGAGAAAAGGCTTTGCCCCATAGCCGATTTTTTCTACAGCCTGGATGATGTTTTCTTCTGTAAGACATTCACCGTCATAGGTAATTTCCATGGTGTTTTGTAATAGATTGACAGAGACTTTTTC
>CAMNVD010000087.1 GCA_946562005.1 uncultured Clostridia bacterium
GAGGTGATATGGAGGATGTCTATCTTTCTCTTTTTGCGCCGGAGAACCCATTGGAAGGGAAGAAACTAGAGGATTTACAGCTTGCCTTTGCGAATATTTGTAAACGCTTAGCTGAAATACCGCCTGTCCATACCATTATCAAAGAACAGGTAACTATCGGTGATAAAGTCGTACAAATCAAGGCTGCGCTGATGGAAAAGCCGGAGGGGGTTGCATTCACTTCCTTTATCCGAAAAAATAGCAGCAAGCTGGAAATCATCGTGCTGTTTTTGGCTGTATTAGAGTTATTGAAGATGAAAGAAATTGACGTGCAGCAAAGCGGTAACTATGAAGAAATTTATATTTATGCAAGATGCAGTGAGGAGGAAACCAATTGACAGTGCTGTTTTCCCAAGAATTAAAAAATATAGTAGAAGCATTGTTATTTGTTGCTAATGAACCTCTTACTGTGAATAAGCTAGCAGCTATCTGTGAGAGTGATGCAGAGACGGTAATGGGTTTGCTTGGTGAAATCCAACATGACTATGGGGAGAAGGCTGTCAACCTGGTAGAGATAGCAGGTGGTTGGCAGTTTCTGACGCAGCCGGAGTATTACAGCTATATAGAAAAGCTGTACCGTCCGAAAGCTCAGCAGATTTCAAAAGCAAGCTTGGAGACATTAGCGATTATTGCTTATCGTCAGCCTGTGACGCGGCAGGATATTGAGCAAATCCGCGGGGTCAATACAGACCGTATTATGGCGAAACTTTTGGAGCAAAAGTTAATTCAAGAGGTGGGACGGCGAGAATGCCCAGGACGGCCTATTTTATATGGGACGACAGATATGTTTTTGCAGGCGTTTGGTCTAAAGAGCCTGGAAGCGTTACCTGCTCCAGAACAATGGCTGGAACAAATGCCAACGGACGAAGTGGACGCTTTTGCCCGGGAAAAAGAAGAATATAACGAAGCGTATAACGAAAAAAGTGAAGAAATAGTAAATGAGTCGAATAGGTAGGAATTTTTATGTTAGGAACCATTGTGAACTGTGCAACTATTGTTTGTGGCAGTCTTATTGGCAGTGTGCTGAAAAAAGGAATCCCTGAACGCTATAAGGAAACGCTGATACAGGGTATGGGCCTTGCGGCTATTGCTCTGGGGCTAAACTCTGCCCTTTCTAATATGCCCAAAAGTGAGTTTCCTGTACTTTTCATTGCTAGTCTTGCTCTAGGTGGACTTATTGGAGAGATGCTGAATCTGGATAGTTTGTTTCAGAAGGGATTATCTAAAATTTCTGTAGGCAATTTATCAGAGGGGCTGTCTACTGCGATTCTCCTTTTTTGTGTGGGAACCTTATCTATTTTAGGCCCAATGCAAAGCGCACTTCAAGGAGATAATACCTTTTTATATACTAACGCTATGCTGGATTTGGTGACTTCTATGGTCTTTGCGGCGAATTATGGTTTTGGTATTGCATTTGCGGCAGTGGTGCTTTTTTTCTGGCAAGGATTTTTCTATTGTTTTGCCCATCTGATTGCAGGCTTTGTCACTGGTGCGTTGCTTACAGAGCTTTCTATTGTTGGGGGGATTCTTATTTTTTGCTCCGGATTGGGCATTTTAGGCATTAAGAAAATACGCACGGTAAATTATTTACCGGCGCTTTTAGTGCCGGCTGCATATATTGGGATTTTGCAGCTATTAAAGTAATTTATAAAAGATAATTTATAAAATGATTTAAATGATTTTTATGTGTTCTCTTGCTCATCCTGCATAAACCAGAAACTCTGCCATATACTACTGGTAAGGAATGGCAGGCCGCAGCGGTCAGATTAGGGAGGGCAATATGACAATCTTATATGATAGAGGAAGTGCAGTAGAATACGGGGAAAAATGGTGGAGTCATTTTAACCCCGGTTTTTTATCTTTTCCGGTAGATGGGACTAATTTTGTATCCCAGTGTTTATGGGCAGGCCACGTGCCTATGGAGATTTCCTCTGATATGGAAGCTGGTTGGTGGTATCAGGGGGATGGAGCGGATAAAGACAGTTATAGCTTTTCTTGGGCGGCTTCCCATAGCTTTCGTTGGTATTTTGGCTCTCATCGTGGTATGCAGTTAGCCCATGTGGTATCGGAGTGTTGGCAGTTGGAACCTGGAGATGTGATTTGTTATGATTGGAGCGGTGATGGATTGTGGCAACACAATGCCATTGTTGTTGCTTGTGACCGTACTGGACAGCCGTTGGTAAATTCTCATACGCCTAATTGTTATCATAAAAATTGGCGGTTGCAGGATACGGAATTGTGGACAGAAAACACGGCCTATCTTTTTTTGAAAATGAAGGATAGATTTAATCTTGAAAAATCTATGGAAAAAGAGGAGTAAGCAATATGCATACTCCTCTTTTCGTTCCTTATGCGTATAAAAAGATGGTTTTTAGTGGAGAATAGTGGTAATCATAGAGAAAAATATTGAGGATACAGGGAAAGGCTGGTCGGTAACATGGCATGGTTGTTAGGGGTTGTTTTTATCTGTATAATCTTCCTGTTTTTGCCATTAAGGGTGCGATTGATTGTTACCTATGGTGAAGATGGCCTTTATGGCAGGGCGCATCTTTTGGTGTGGCAGAAGGCTATCTGGAAAAAGCAGTATACCCTCAAGAATCTTTTTTTGCAGCAAAAACAAAAAACGGATTCCTCGGCAGGGGAAATAGCCAATGATAGCTTGAAACAAAAAATCATAGCCGCTTTAAAGACAGAATGGCAGACCGTGTTTTCTGTTGCATTAAAGAATATTGTAATAGAAAAATGGTTGCTTTGCGGTGAGATGAGTACAGCCTATCCTGCTGTAAAAAGTACGCTTTGCGGTATCTTATCTAGTCTGATGGGGTGGTTTTATGGCTGGAGTCATACGTTGGTGGTTTGGAAGACGCCGCCTGTCCAGCATATTGTCTTTGCTCAATCTGACACAAATTGGCAGTTTCAATGTATGATAAAGAGTTCTCTGGGGCAGATTATTGGTAAGGGAATAAAAATAGTAGTGATACTGATAAAAAGGAGTGTAGGTAATGGGGCAAAAGAAGGAAATCGAAACGCTCATGCAAACGGCTATCTCTAACATTAAAGACCTGTTGCAGGTGAATATGGTGGTGGGTAGCGCTATTCAAGCAGCGCCGGAAACGACAATTATTCCTATTTCAAAAATTAGTTGTGGTTTCGTTGCAGGCGGCGGGGAATATGGAATGAATCAGGATAAAAAGACTGCTAGTATGATGCAAGAGGAAGAAAGTTTTCCCTTTGGTGGTGGTAGTGGGGCTGGGGTTTCTGTGAAACCTGTTGGTTTTTTAGCCATTGAGAATGGCAAAGTGCGCTTAATCTCGGTGGATTCTGTCTTACCAGTGGAAAGACTTATTGATGCTGCGCCAGGGTTAATCCAGCAGGTAGATGGCATCCTCCACAAGCGTAGAAATGAAAAGGATACGGCAAATATCAGGCAGATGGAAGTAGAAAAAGATAACAGCTTATGATAGCTGTTATCTTTTTGATTATTTAGGAACGTTTATCAGGAAAAAAAGAATAAAAATTCTTTAGGAATGATTTAAAAAGTGCGGGAAAATGTTGTTTGTGCACTGGTAATAGGGAAAAATTGGTGCTATAATATAGGGACAAGTAGATATGGTTAGATAATTAATAAATTTTATAGATAATAGGGAGCGATTGTAATGGCAAATACAGATGAAAAATCTCCATTTATTTACATGACCACATCAGAAATCCGTAAAAAGTTTTTAGATTATTATGAAAAAAATGGGCATACCATTGTGCCTAGTTCTTCTTTGGTACCATTTAATGATCCTACCTTGCTTTTTACCAATGCTGGTATGGTGCAGTTTAAAGATGTTTTCTTAGGTATGGACAAAAAGCCTTATACGCGCGCTACTACTTCCCAAAAGTGCGTACGTGCCGGCGGGAAACATAACGACCTGGATACCGTTGGCAGAACGGCCCGCCATCATACATTTTTTGAAATGTTGGGTAATTTCTCCTTTGGCGATTATTTTAAGGAACAGGCCATTACCTTTGCCTGGAAATTTTTAACAGAAGAAATTAAGCTGCCCAAAGACAAGCTATACGTGACGGTATTTCATGAGGATGATGAAGCAAGAGAAATATGGAAACGAGTGGCTGGCATTGGCGATGACCGTATCTTTGGCTTGGGTGAAAAGGATAACTTTTGGTCCATGGGGGATACAGGTCCGTGCGGACCTTGCAGTGAAATCATGGTAGACCGTGGTGAAGAACACGCTTGTGACGCTGAAGAATGTGCCATTGGTAAATGCGACTGTGACCGTTGGTTAGAAATTTGGAATCTGGTATTCATGCAATACAATCGTGACGCGGAGGGTAATATTACGCCGTTGCCTCGTCCTAGCATTGATACAGGGATGGGTCTCGAGCGTATTGCTTCTGTATTACAAAACGTTCCCAGTAACTTTGACACGGACGGGTTTATCCCGCTCATTCAACACGTGGAAAAAATCACCGGGAAATCTTATGATAGAGGGCCGGCAGGGTTCCCCTTCCGAGTAATTGCTGACCATGCTCGCTCTTGCACGTTCTTGATTTCTGATGGGGTGATGCCTTCTAATGAAGGGCGGGGCTATGTATTACGTCGGATTTTACGCCGGGCTGCCCGCTTTGGGAAGATGCTAGGTTTAAATGAACCATTCCTCTATAAGATGGTGGATGTTGTTTGTGCAGTAATGGGGGAAGCATACCCGGAAATCGTTGCGAACAAAGACTACTTGGCAAAAGTTATCAAAATCGAAGAAGAACGGTTCCTGGAAACCTTAAATGACGGCTTGAAAGTAGCCGGGGAAATGATGGCCAAAATCAAGGCGGAAAACCGCCCTGG
>CAMNVD010000088.1 GCA_946562005.1 uncultured Clostridia bacterium
GTAATCTACGCTGGTCTTATGGTAACGGCAGACGGACCGAAAGTATTGGAATACAATGCACGTTTTGGCGACCCGGAAACTCAGCCTATTATGATGCGGCTAGAAACAGACCTGGTTGAGATTATTGAGGCTATCTTAGATGGGAAATTACAGAATATAAATATCCAGTGGTATGAGGAGCCTGCCGTGTGCGTCGTGATGGTAGCTGGCGGCTATCCGGGAAAATATGCAAAAGGCGAAGAAATCTTGGGGCTCGAGGGCTTAGATAATGAAAAGGTCACAGTATTCCATGCTGGTACTGCTGAAAAGAATGAGCAAATCGTGACAGCCGGAGGACGTGTGCTAGGGGTTACAGCAAGAGCCGCAACCATTGCAGAGGCGATTCAATCTGCTTATGCTACGGTAGAAAAAATTTCTTTTAAGGATGCTTTTTATCGTAAAGATATCGGTTATCGGGCTTTGAACCGAAAATAGCTATGCAGAAAGAAGCCTGGTGTGATGAGTAAATATGAACGGTTGTGGTGTTACTTAGAGCGCTGCAACAAAGCAGAGTATCTATTATCTTATGATGAGATAAAGATGATTTTAGGGTTTTCTATTGACCATTCTTTTCTGACTTACAAAAAAGAAGCAAATGAATATGGTTATGAAGTAGGAAAAATTTCTCTAAAAGAGAAAACAGTCAGATTTCATAAAATAGAAAAATAAAGATAAATTAAGATAAACGTAAAAACAGCTAAGAGATGCTCTTAGTTGTTTTTTTATTGAGATAAAGATTCTTCGGCTATGCTAAGAATGACAATGAAGAATAAAAAAGAAAAAATTTCCCATAATAAGACTACAAGAGAGGCAAAATCGATGAGGTAAAAGAGGAATGTTATGGGAACAGTTTTTTCTGCTTTACAATCAAATATAGATTATCTAAAAAATCTGTGGGGTGACCATACAGATGTGGTTTTTCGGGAATTCCATTTAGCGGGAGACAGAGGAAAAAAGGCAGTTTTGATTTTTGTTGATGGATTGGTAGATAAAAAAATATTAAATGATAATGTGCTTACTCCGTTGATGCTGTATCGAGAGGAGAAAATTACCGACCAAGTTTCTTTTATTGCAGACAATATCTTGACTGTCAATAGCGTCCAAGAAGAAACAGACTTAGCAAAACTGGTAGAGGGCGTTATGAGCGGGGCAGCTTATATTTTAATAGATGGCTGTTCTGTTGGGTTAGAGTTGGATATCCGTGATTGGAGTGCTCGTTCTGTGGGGGAGCCCGGCACGGAGATTACCATTCGCGGGCCGCAAGAGGGCTTCGTGGAGACCTTGAAAGTAAACCTATCCCTGCTGCGACGTAAAATACGACACCCTGACCTGAAAATAGAAATGGTCAAGGTGGGGGAATATACCCAGACGGATATTGCTATCGTTTATATAGAAAGCATTTGTGATAAGGCTTTGATAGAAGAGGTTAGGAGACGGATTTCTTCTATTAAGGTGGATGCGATTTTAGACTCTGGTTATGTGGAGCAATATATCGAGGACGCACCCCATTCTATTTTCTCTACAGTGGGAAATACAGAACGGCCGGATAAGGTTAGCGCTAAGCTATTGGAGGGGCGGGTGGCTATTTTCGTCGATGGTTCTCCTGTGGTCTTGACTGTGCCTCTATTACTTTCAGAATTATTCCAAAGTGTAGAAGATTATTATTCTCGCCCCTTTTATGCTAGCTTTATTCGGCTTTTGCGGTATATGGCCTTTTTCTTTTCTATTTATGGGCCGGCGCTGTATATTGTAGTCAGTTCCTTTCATCAAGAGCTGCTGCCGGTGCAGCTGTTTGCTGTTATTCTGGCAACAGAAGGAACAGTACCCTTTTCCTCGTCGGTAAGTATTTTCTATGCAAATCTTTTGAATGAATTATTACGGGAGGCGGGACTGCGGCTACCAAAGTCAGTGGGGCAGGCTATCGGTATTGTTGGCGGGATAGTACTAGGGGATGCAGCTATTTCTACCGGGATTGTTAGTGCGCCGGTGGTGATTGTGATGGCTGTCACGATGATTTGTACGTTTATTGTCAATCCCCTGTTGGATGTGTCTAGTCTCTTACGGTTAGCATTTATTCTTATTAGTAGTATGTTGGGAGCTTTCGGATTAATGGTAGCGTCTGTGGTGCTGTTGTTTCATTTGGTATCCCTGCGGTCTTTTGGCGTGCCTTATCTTTCGCCTATTGCGCCGGTGTCACGAGGTGTCTTAAAGGATACTTTTGTGAGGATGTTTCTATGGAAACAGAATAAACGGCCAGCTGTGTTTCAGGTAAAAAATGTTGTGCGGGAAAAGAAGCATCAGAAGCCTTTGCCCCCTCAGCATTTGCAATAGCAAAGGGAAAACAATGAGAAAAACAATGAGGAAATAACGATGAATCAAACAAGAAAAAAAGTATGGTTTGCTATGATTTGCTGTTTTTGCTCCTGTTTTTTAACTGGTTGCTGGGATAAGCAGGATGTGACTCATTTGGGGGTTGTTTCTGGTGTTGCCATTGACCGGGATGATAATGGACTGATTCGGGTGACAGTGGATTTATTAAATGGTTCTCCTGGAAACACGGGCAATGTACGAGCCAGTGGGGATTTTCACTTAACTGCCTGTGGCGAAACGGCTTATCAGGCTGTAAGCAACCTAGAGTCCATTAATAATCGTATGCTTAGTTGGCAGCACAATGCTATCGTAATTATTGGTGAAAAAGCATTGGACCAATCCATTTTTGATTACTTGGATATGTTTCTGCGTAAAGATTTACGACCGAAGGCGCTCATTGTGGTGACGCCAGGTAGAGCCTTTGACTTAATAAATACGCCTATCGGTGATGACTGGGTAAATTCTTTGGGATTGGCACGTTTGCTTTATGTAAATGGTCAAAGTCATCGGGGAAAAGGTTATGGTGTTAGTTTTAATGACTTTATTACGGCTTCTGCTACTCCGCAAGCGTCTCCCTACTTACCCATTTTGACGCTGCAAGAAAAAGAGCCTGATAAAGAGGAAAGCGCCGCTTCTGATAGTGCGTCTGCGCCTGGGCAATTAACAGAACAGGTTGCTTTAACAGGATTTCTTGCTTTTCGGGATGGTATGGCGGTAGGTAGCTTAGGAGATGTAGCTAGTAAAGGATTATTATGGTATAGCGGCAGGGCTGAAAATAGCACCCTTTCTATTACGGATACCAAAGGCGGTATATTTAACCTGGAAATCGTAAAGCTAAATATGAAGCCAAAATTTGAAGTGAAAGATGATATTCCTACGGTAATGGTCCAGGTGGACGTGGATAGTGCTATCGTAGAGATGGTGGGGGCGGAGGCACCAAAAAGCAGAGAGGATTTCCAAATGCTGGAGGAAAATCAAAGTTATGCCATGACGGAAATATTAAAAGAAACGTTGAAAAAGAGTCAGGAACTCCATGCTGACTACTTGCAAATTGGTCAGTTGGCGAGAAGTACGAACTATAAATGGTGGAAAACCCATCAGGACCAGTGGGTAGATATTTTTCCTGGGGTCCAGATGGAGGTAATGGTAAATAGTCATATTTCTTTTGCTGGTAATTTACGGGATGACGTTGGAAAATAGGTTGTTTTTGCTTAGACGGAGAAATATTGCAGAAAGGGAGGACTAGAGAAAGATGAAAAAATCAGCAGGCGATGGTGTCAAATCAAAAGAAAACTTGAAACAGCAAATCAGTGAAAGGCAGTTGGCTTTACTGGCGGCTGCCTTTCTTTTAGGTGGACAGCAAATCTTTCTTCCAGTGGAAGAAAGCATTCCGCACAATCAATGGATGACAACATTGGGCGCTGCTGTGATTGGGTTTCTTTTGTTGTGCCTTTATCTGATGGTTGTTCGATTGTTTCCTAACAAGGATTTTTCTCAAATTTTAACAACTGGATTTGGTAAAATCATCGGCAAACTGCTTTCCGTTGTTTATATTATCCAGTTCCTTTTTGCGACAGGTTTTTCCTTGCTGCTTATGGTGAATTTTTGGGTGGCGCTGGATATGTGGTACACGCCGCAAATGGTAATTATGTTTTTGGTTATGGCAGCGGTGGCCTTTGGTGTTTACCTTGGGGTAGAGGTTCTTGCTCGTGCCGCTGTTGTGGTTGTTTCTCTTTTATTAGCGGTGGCCTTTTTGGATACGGTATTTGTTTTGCCGGAAATGCGGTTTTCTTATTTGTTACCCTTTCAGGATATTGATGGAGCGGCGTGGCTAAAAAGTATGAAATATGTTGTTTTACTGGAGTATGCGAATCTTCTTATGCTATTAGTGCCTGGTGCTCATGTTTCTGGAGAGGGCCGCTGGAATAAATCTATTCTTTCCTGGGCTTTTTGGATATTTCTTTATTTGATTTTTCTGGATGTTCGCAATACGTTGGTGTTGGGGCCAGCTGCTTATTTATACGACTATCCGGGGACCAATGTCCTGAAGGTGATAAACTTGACAGAGGTTGTTCCCCAGGTAGAGCTAATGGGCATTATGATGTTAATTGCCGGTGGTCTTTTTCGCATAGTATATATGTTTCTTGTATCACTAGAAATGATAAACAGCACTTTTGCTATGCGGGAAAGGCGTGTCCTAATCTTACCGTTAGCCTTATTGATGATAGCGGTTGGTTTTTGCTTTGTTGGGTTTGCGGAGGGGATTACGCAGTCGTTGGATTTGTATTTTGCTTGGATTTGTGTTCCTTTTTATATGATAGTTCCCATTCTTTTGATAGTAATAGGTTCTTATCAGAACCATAAGCGGCGGAAGCAATCTTCCGTAAGATAGAAATAGGAGAGGGTGGTAGCAATGTGGATGGCACTGGTGGTTATCTT
>CAMNVD010000089.1 GCA_946562005.1 uncultured Clostridia bacterium
GCGGGGAAAGAAGAGGAATATCTGACGGTAAATCGTAACTATAACCCGATGAAGAAATATCAGACAGAGGAATCTGCAAAAGGGAAAGGTCAGCGGAAGGGAAAAGGTGGTAAGGGCATACCTCATTCTGGAAAAAATAAGTTCAGCCAATCCCAAGCAGATTATGATAAGCTTAAAAAAACGGTTAATAATGCCATTGCTCGCAATGGACAAAGCAAATCTATGAGCGGCAAAGCGAAAAAGAAAAAAGGCTGGGCTGTGGCGAAAAAGAAAAAATAAAGACAATGGGGCGCAAACATGATTTTTGGTGTTGGGATAGATATCATCGAAATAGAACGGGTGAAAAAGGCTGTGCAACGAAGTCCTCGGTTTTTAGGTCAAGTGTTTACAGAGGCGGAAATCGCTGATTGCGCACAAAAACCAGATTATTTTGGTTCTCTTGCGGTGCGCTTTGCGGCAAAAGAGGCTGTTAGTAAGGCGCTGGGGATTACCATGTGGGTAGAGAGATGGAAACAGATAGAGATAAAACAAATGGCGCATATTCCTGTGGTAACGTTAGCGGAAGATATGCTGTCTGCTGCTGAGGAGCAGGGTGTTGTCACTGTACATATTTCTCTCAGCCATGATAAGACCCAAGCTGTTGCCTTCGCTGTAGCGGAAAAATAAAAGAGAATTTCCTAGAGGAAAGAACGGAGGGATAACATGGGAAAGGTTGTTTCTGTAGAACAGATGCGTTCTTTAGACCGACGGGCTACGGAAGAATATAATATGCCTGGTATTTTGCTCATGGAAAATGCCGGTATTGCTGTAGCAAAAGAAGTATACGATATGCTGCCTATCGCTAGCGGGGAAAGGGGCAATAACAGGGTGGCTGTCTTTGCTGGCAAGGGAAATAATGGCGGGGACGCATATGTGGCGGCCCGGCATTTAATCAACCACGGCTATGATGTACGGATGTTTCTGCTTTGCCATCCCGATGATATTCAAGGGGATGCTCTTGTCAACTGGCAAATCCTAAGAAAGATGGGGTTACGATATCAAATGGTCTTGGGGGAGCGGGACCTGAATGTAGCAAGAGTAGGTTTGATTAATAGCGCATTGGTGATTGACGGTATTTTTGGCACTGGTTATCAGGGCAAAATGAATGATATTTGCAAGGAAATGATTCGTCTCATTAATGAAAGCAATCGTCCAGTTCTTGCCATTGATGTGCCTTCTGGTATTGTGGCGGATACCGGTGCCATTGAGGATATCTGCATTCACAGTACTAGGACTGTTACCATGGCCTTGCCAAAGGTAGGGCTATATTTGGAGCCGGCCACTACCTATGTAGGGGAATTGGTGGTAGGCGATATTGCTATGCCTGCCTCTCTCTGGGAGAGCGCCGGCATTATGCGGGAAGTGCTAGATGAAGAATTTGCCAAGACCTGGCTGCCGAAACGGTCGATTACTTGCTATAAAGGAGACTTCGGTCATGTGCTTTTAGTCGGCGCTAGCAAAGGCTTAAATGGTTCCGCTATTCTTGCAGCGAAAGGTGCCTTAAAAGCTGGGGCGGGACTTCTGACGGCGGCGGTGCCAAAGCAGTTGGCTGATGTTTTCTCCGTGGCATTACCAGAGGCTATGACCATGCGGATGAATTGCAGCAGCGGTGGAACCATAGCCGCTAGCGGCATAGAAGACTTAATCTTGCGCTTAGACAATAAAACGTTGGTTATCGGGCCGGGGCTAGGCCGGACGGAGGATAGCGAGCAAATCGTTTTCCAGCTGCTCGCTGCTATCAAAAGCCCAGCAGTCATAGACGCTGATGGGTTGTATGCGCTAAAGAATCATCTGCCACTCTTAAAGGGGTTAGAACAAACGGTGGTATTGACGCCGCATATAGGAGAAATGGCTTATCTTACTGGTACTACGCCTGCCTATGTTCAGGAGCACCGTTTGCAGGTAGCTGAGGAATTTGCGAAGGAATATGGAGTGGTGCTGGTATTAAAAGGTGCTAGAACCATTATTGCAGATAAAAAAGGTAGAGTATTTATTAATCCTACGGGGAATCCAGGTCTTGCCACAGGGGGCAGTGGGGATTTGTTAGCCGGGATTATCGGTGGTCTCCTGGCACAAAAGATTACACCGACGGTAGCGGCGGCTTTAGGTGTTTATCTCCATGGTTATGGAGCGGACTTGGCTTGCGCCCGTCTCGGGCAATGGTCTATGCTGCCTTCTGATGTGGCAGATTACCTAGGAGAAGCTATGGTTATGTTATCGGAAAAATAAAATAAAATATTTTTAAGAAGCAAGGTATAAAAGCAATAGGCTTTGGGACAAACTCTACATAGAGACAGGGAAAGAAAATAAATCAAAGCGATATTTCAAAAAAATCTTTCCTGAAACATAGATGTGGAGTGATGAATGGTGTTAGTAAAAAGAGGAGATATTTTCTTTGCAGCATTAAACCCCGTACAAGGCTCAGAGCAGGGGGGTACTCGTCCTGTTATCGTAGTGCAAAATGATGTGGGCAATCAATATAGTCCCACTACCATTGTGCTTGCCATTACCTCTCGCATTAATAAAGCGAAGCTGCCTACTCATGTAGAGATTCCTTGTCTGGAATCTGGGTTGAATAAGGATTCTGTAGTTCTTGCAGAGCAGCTACGTACTATTGATAAAAGTCGTCTAATCCAAAAAATCGCTACAGTGGAACAACATACCATGGCAAAAATCGACCGGGCTATGGCCATCAGTGTAGGATTAGGCGCAGAGAGAGAACATGGGGTATCTATGACAAATCCTTCTCCGGCGCTTACATCCTAAAAATAAAAATCAGCATAGGATAGGCTTCATGGGGCATATACTCTTGGTGAGGGAAAGATAGCCTTGGCTGCTTTGAAAAAAGGACTATTCTTTTTGTGTAACTTATAGTAAAATCTATAGAGATATAGATTGGAAGGTTAGGGAGGATGCCTGGCATGAGTGAGCCTATTATCGGGTTAACCTGCGGATTGGATTATGAAGCAGAAACCTGTTGGTTACGATATTATTATCAGGAAGTGGTGGCGGATATTGGTGGAGTACCTCTTATCTTACCGCCAATGGCTAATGACGCCATTCGTGAAAAAATGTTTAACTTGGTAGATGCTGTGATTTTTACCGGGGGCAATGATGTAGACCCTCATTTTTTCGGGCAGTTGCCTCAAGTAGGCATCGGTAAAATAGACCCGGCCCGAGATAGCTGGGAAATCTGGCTGGCCCAAAAATGCTGGCAGGCAAAAAAGCCAATGCTGGGCATTTGTCGGGGTATGCAAGTAATGAATATTTGTCTGGGCGGTACCATCTACCAGGATATTCACCGGCAGCGGGAAAACACCATGGAGCATATGCAAAAAGCGCCAAAGTGGTATAACAGTCACAGCATTAATGTGACTAACCCAATGCTTGCCGAAATTATCGGTGGAGAACGGCGTTGGGTCAATAGCTTCCATCATCAGGCTATCGATAAGGTAGCAGATGACTTTGAGGTGGCGGCAACGGCCCCTGACGGTGTGGTAGAGGCTATTGTGGGGAAAAATCATCCCTTCGCTATCGGTGTGCAGTGGCACCCAGAATGCGCTTGGCAGCAACAGGATATGTCCTATGGCTTATTCGAAAGCCTGGTAAAGGCAGCGGACCGTAAATAAGATATTACATAAAAAGTGTAAAAATATACGGAGATTGCAAACGCTTTTGTCATTTAGATGTGTGTCGCAGTGAAAAATCTTATTAGAAGATAGTCAATAAAAAAGATTCTTCATTGCATTCAGAATGACAACCAATGGCATTTTTCCGTATATTTTCTTATTTTAAATAGGAATTTGCTTTGACTGTAGAAGTATTTATGATATGATAACATATGTGAAAATCTGGTAGCCGTATTTAGAAGGTTATCTGTAGAGGTGTAGAAGGGAGGGGCAAGGTTATGGATTTGATTACCCGAAGCCCGGAAGAAACATTTTGCTTGGGAGAGAAAATCGGTAAACATATTACGCCTGGTACTATCCTTGCATTATCCGGTGATTTAGGCGCCGGAAAGACTGCCCTTTCCCAAGGTATTGCTAAGGGGCTGGGGATAACGGAACCGGTAGTCAGTCCTACTTTTGTGCTGATACAAGAATATGAAGGCGGACGGCTACCACTTTATCATATGGATATGTATCGGTTGGAAACGGAGCGGGAATTTTCCCAGCTGGGATTAGAAGATTATTTTAACAGTGATGGTGTAATTGTTATTGAATGGGCAGAACGGCTAGGCGTGCTGCTGCCTGCTGACCATATTGCTATCCACATCCAATATGTATCTGATACAGAGCGGAGTATTGCTATTTGTTATGATAAAAGCAAATTTATGCGGCCGCCAACATGGCTAGAGGAGGTGTTTGCTGATGAAACTATTGGCTATTGATACTGCAACCAAGGCGGCTTCTGCCGCTATCGTATCCAGTGAAGGGGTTTTGGGTGAAATTGGCTTGAATATCGGCAAAACACATTCGCAAAAATTCCTACCTAGTGTAGAGCTGCTGCTTGGTCTTTGTGACATGACTTTAGCTGACATGGATGGCTTTGCTGTGACGGTAGGACCTGGGTCTTTTACGGGGGTACGCATTGGTCTTGCGACAGCTAAGGCCTGGAGTTATGCGCTGAAAAAACCTGTCATTGGCATTAATACCTTAGACGCACTTGCCGGCAATGGAGATTGTCGTTACATTTGTCCTATTTTAGACGCACGGCGCAATGAATTTTACACCTGTCTTTACGAACATGGACAACCTGTCTGGGATTATCAAGCGTTATCTCCCCTTGCGCTAGTGGAGCAGCTTG
>CAMNVD010000090.1 GCA_946562005.1 uncultured Clostridia bacterium
TGAACTGGGCGGTGAAAAAATCGAAATCATCCGTTGGGACGAAGACCCGATTATCTTTGTTAGCAATGCATTGAGTCCATCTAAAGTAGTATCTGTAGATGTTTATCCGGAAGAAAAATTTGCAAAGGTCGTTGTGCCAGATTATCAGCTCTCTCTTGCCATCGGGAAAGAAGGGCAAAATGCTCGCCTTGCTGCTAAGCTTACTAATTGGAAAATTGATATTAAGAGCGAATCTCAGGCAGCAGCAGAAGCGGAAAGTCCAGAAAATGCAGATGTTGTTAGTAGTGCCCTCGAACCAATGGTTGAATTAGAATCAGAGGAACTGAACGAGACGGAGGAATAACCTTGAATAATAAACCTATCCCTCAGCGTATGTGTGTAGGGTGCCGGGAAATGAGGAATAAGCGGGACCTGATTCGTGTGGTGAAAACGCCTGAAGGGGAAATCACTATTGATAGTAAAGGTAAAATGAATGGTCGGGGCGCATATCTTTGCCCTAATGAAGATTGTCTGCAAAAAGCAGTAAAAGCCAAAGGCTTAGAGCGGGCATTTAAACAGAAAATCACAGAGGACGTTTTTAACTCTCTGAAGGAGCGATTGGCTCAGGATGAATGAGGAAAAAATTAAAGCCCTTTTGGGCTTTGCCCAAAAGGCGGGAAAAATTATTTCCGGGGATGATATGGTCATCGCCGGTATGAAAAAAAAGCAAGTATTCTTTATCGTGTTGGCGCAGGATGCTTCTGACTATGTGAAGAAAGAAGTTTTGTACCATATTGATAAATATCAAGTGCCTTATATTATGGGCTTTGATAAAGTAGAACTAGGGCTTGTTATCGGTAAATCTCCCCGGGCGGTCTTAGGGGTGACTGATAAAAATTTTGCAGTGGGTATGCAAAAGAACGTTTATGCGGTATAATAATTTTTTAGAGGGATATATTTGCTTTGGATAGAAGAGGAGTGGTTTCATTAATGGCAAAAGTAAAAGTATATGAATTGGCAAAGGAATTAAATTGTGATAGTAAAACAATTATCCAGCAGCTAGGGAAAATGGGTTGTGTGGTAAAAAACCACATGAGCATCATCGAAGAAAATATTGTGGCGAAAGTCCGGGAAAAATTTGCTGCTGGCGAAATAAAAACACCTGTAGCTGGTAAGAATAAACAAGCTGAAGAGAAAAAACCGGCAAATAACGGTTTTGTACCTCGGGTTGTTCGTATTCCAAAGGCAGCCGCAGAAGAGGCAGCCGCAGCGCTGGAAGAAAATAAGGAGTCTGCTAATATCGGCGAAGATGAAAAGGCAGTAGCGCAATCTGTGGAAACAAAGTCTCCAGCAGATGCCAAGGATAATCAACCGGCAACGCAAAATAACGAACAATCAAAGACCGTTGCGCCTCAACAAGAAAATGTAGCTCCTGTAAAAAAAGAAGCCGAGAAACAACCTTTGCCAACGCAAAAAACATCCCACGCTCCTTCTATGCAAACAATGCAAAAAGATTCTAAAGATAACCGTGTAAATCGACCTGCTGGCAACCGCCCCAATAACGGCCCGAGACCAGGCGGTAAGTTTGAACAGGGTGGTAACCGTCCAGCACCTTCTGGTGATAGGAGATTTCAGGGGCAGAATGGTCAAACCGGACAAAATGATAATAAGGGCAAGACCTTTAACAACAATAACCGTCCTTTTAATAAGGATTTTGCAGGTAAGGATAAAGATGGAGAGGATAATAAATCCTTCCACAACAGAGGTAATGGTAATCGTGGTCCTGCTAAACCAGCAGGCGGTGCTGGTGGCGTGATGCCGGGTACGAAATATACGCCGGCTCCTGTAGAAAAACAACCAAACCGCAAGGGAGATAAAAAGCAGTATAAAGATAAGGAAATGGGTAATAACCGCCGCAATAACTATGGTGGTGATAAGGAAATTCGTTGGAAATCCAATAAAAAACAAAAACAGGTGAAACAACAAATGCCTCCTGTGGTGCCGAAGAAAATTATTATTGGGGAAACTATTATCGTTCAAGAGCTGGCAAAAAGCATGGGGAAAACTGCTGCAGAGCTTATCAAAAAACTGTTTGGTTTAGGCGTTATGGTGACAGTAAACCAAGAAATTGACTCTGATACGGCTATTCTCTTAGGCGAAGAATTTGGTATTACCGTAGAAGTCCAGGTAGATAAGGCTATGGAAATCATGGAGGATGTGGAGGACGCTGCTGATACACTGGTAGAACGTCCACCGGTCGTTACTGTAATGGGACACGTAGACCATGGGAAAACTTCTCTCTTGGACGCTATCCGGGAAGCCAATGTGATTGCAACAGAAGCTGGTGGTATTACTCAGCATATTGGGGCATATCAAGTTGAAATCAACAATAAGAAAATTACGTTCTTAGATACGCCTGGTCACGAAGCGTTTACTGCTATGCGGGCTAGAGGTGCGCAGATTACAGACGTAGCTATCTTAGTAGTAGCAGCTGATGATGGCGTTATGCCACAGACCATTGAAGCTATCGACCATGCCAAGGCCGCAGGGGTACCGATTATTGTAGCCATTAATAAAATGGATAAACCAGGCGCTAATCCTGATAAGGTAAAACAAGAATTGACGGAATATGGTTTGGTTGGTGAAGATTGGGGCGGCGATACCATCATGGTACCAATCTCAGCTAAGAAACGGGAAAATATTCCTCAATTATTAGAAATGGTACTTTTAGTGGCAGAAATAGCAGAACTGAAAGCTAATCCGGATCGTAATGCTCGTGGGACAGTTATTGAATCTCAGCTAGATAAGGGTAGAGGTCCTGTAGCTACCTTGTTGGTACAAAAAGGTACCTTGCACGTGGGGGATAATATTATCGCCGGGGCTGTCTTTGGGAAAGTCCGTGCAATGATGGATGATAAAGGCAGACGGGTAAAAGCTGCCACTCCTTCTACACCGGTAGAGGTATTAGGCTTCTCTGAAGTGCCACCGGCAGGGGAAATCTTCCTTTCTGTAGAAGATGAAAAATCTGCCCGTATGGTTGCTTCCCGTCAACACGCAAAACGCCGAGAAGATGAGATGCGGAAATCTTCTAAAGTAAGCTTGGATGACCTCTTTAAGCAAATCGAACAAGGGGAAATTAAAGAATTAAATGTAATCATTAAGGCAGACGTTCATGGTTCTGCTGAAGCGGTACGCCAATCTTTAGAAAAACTAGCGACAGATGAAGTAAAAGTAACGGTTATTCATAGCGGGGTTGGGGCTATCAGCGAATCTGACGTAATGCTTGCTTCCTCTTCTAATGCTATCATTATTGGCTTTAATGTGCGGCCGGACGCTAATACGAAAAAAGCTGCTGAATATGAAGAAGTGGATATCCGCTTGTATCGGGTAATTTATGACGCCATTGATGATGTGAAGAAAGCGATGGCAGGGCTTCTTGCGCCGGAATATAAAGAAAACGTAATCGGTCATGCGGAAGTACGCATGGTGATTAAAGTGCCAAAGGCTGGAAACGTTGCCGGTAGCTATATTACAGATGGGAAGATAACTAGACAGGCGCAAGTTCGTGTTATCCGTGATGGCATCGTAGTCACAGAAGGCAAAATCGAGTCTTTAAAGCGATTCAAAGACGACGTGAAAGAAGTTGCTACTGGCTTTGAATGCGGTATCGGTATCGAGGACTTTAATGATGTGAAGGAAGGCGACATTATTGAAGCCTTCGTTATGGAAGAAATTGCTAGACAATTATAAAATAATAAAAAGTAAAAATAGCACAATAAAACACAAAGAGAGTGGTAGCAAATACCTCTCTCTTTGTGATAGGAGGATGGAATATGGCACAATATCGTTTAGGCAGACTGGGCGAAGAAATAAAAAAGGAATTATCCGATATTATCCGCTATCAATTGGATGACCCACGTCTGGCTATGGTATCTATTCTGCGGGTAGATGTTACCAAGGATTTACGGTATGCTAGAGTTTTTATTTCTGCCTTAACCCAGGATACATCTTTGGATGAAATCGCAGATGTATTGACCCAGTCCAAAGGATATATCCGCAAAGAACTAGCGAAACGAATTAAAGTAAGATACATCCCGGAACCTCTTTTTGTTGCAGATGACTCTATCGCCTATGGCATGAAAATTTCTAAAATTATCGATGAATGTATCCAGGATGATGAGGAACGGGCAATCAAGGAAGAGCAACCATTAGAAAATAAAGAATTTTAAGTTTTTGGTTTACGCTTAGAACGATAGTGAGAGCGTGATAATGTTGAGAAGTGGTAAGGGGGTGGCTTTATGCTAGATTTTACAGAAGTGCAAGTAAATCTTGCTAGGGATATAGATAGAATCATTATCAGCGGCAATGAAATCATGGTTATCGGCCATATTAATCCAGATGGGGATTGTATTGGTTCTATGTTGGCTGTCTATCATTATTATAAGAATAGAGGGAAAAACTTAACGCCGGTGCTGATGGATAAAGTGCCTCCTTATTTAGGATTCTTGCCGGGCGTTGAACAAATAGTTTCTTTGGCTGATTATGAGAAACAGCCGGATGTTATCATTCTTTTGGATTGTAATAGTTTGGGCCGGGCAGGCGATGATAAATTATGCGCTCTTGCGGAGCAGGCTCAAGTGGTTAATATCGACCACCATGCCGTAGTAAATCCGAAGGAAAAACTAGAAGACGGTATCCGTCTGGCAGACCCGGAGGCTGCGGCTACCGGAGAACTTTTATATGAATACTTCCAAATGATAAATGGCTGGGATGGTATTCCTGTTATCCAAAAACAGCGCATTGCGGAAGTGCTTTTTACAGCGATT
>CAMNVD010000091.1 GCA_946562005.1 uncultured Clostridia bacterium
TTTTGCCGTTCTTTTTTGATTTTTCTCATATTTCCGGCACAGCCGTTTCTATGGGGTCATATAGTGTAATATAAAAAAACAGGGGGAAGTAATGCCTTTATGAGAGGAAAGAGAAAGAAAAGAATCCTCATGGTTGGTGGTGACTTGAGAGATTTGTATCTATTAAAAGGATTAACGGCACTTGACGCCGGAATATCTGCCTTTGCGCTGCCAAAGAAAATGTTGCCGGCTGGTGTATCTTGTTGTTTGAAGCCGGAAAAAGCATTGTCCCAAGCGGATATTATTATTTTACCAATGCCAGGTGTGGCAAATGATGGCAAGCTCTATGCGCCGTTGATGCCAGAGGATATTTATCTAACACAGGAACAGTGGAAAGTGGTGAAATCTGATACGCTTGTCCTAGTTGGTGTTGCTG
Source organism: uncultured Clostridia bacterium (assembly GCA_946562005.1). Classification (GTDB taxonomy): domain Bacteria; phylum Bacillota; class Dehalobacteriia; order UBA4068; family JAAVYR01; genus JAAVYR01. The sequence goes on from CAMNVD010000091.1 coordinate 416, forward strand.
GCGATATGCTAAAGAAATTGGCGCAGGACGGTAGCTGGGAATTAGTAGAAACAGCTGAATTAGATGAGGTAGCTATTCCGAATGCGATACCTACAGCGGAAGGGGCCATTAAAATGGCAATAGAGGAAACACCTTTTACGATAGATGGTGCAAAAGTTGTGATATTAGGTTATGGGAGAGTAGGTGAAGTCTTGGCCAAAAAAATCAGAGGATTAGATGGAAATGTGACGGTAGTAAACCGTGGCTCGAAGCGACAGGAGGCGGCCATGGCGGATGGATTTCAAATTGGTCTTTGGCGGGATTTAGGAGAGGTAGTAGCAAAGGCTGATATTGTCTATAACACTGTTCCCAGTCTGGTCTTAACGGGGCAAATTATTACAACAATGAAAACCACTGCTTGCATTATTGATTTGGCAGCAAAACCTGGTGGAACTGATTTTACGGCGGCAAAAGACCATGGTGTTAGTGCAAAATTAGCGCCCGGACTTCCAGGGAAAGTAGCGCCGCAGTTTGCCGGAGAATTATTGGCCAAGGTTTATCCAGAAATCATTGCTCAGTTTTTAGAAGAACAGGCAAATAGGGAACAAGAACAAAAAAAGGTTACCCGTGCCATGTCCCAATTTAAGGAGCAAAAGAACATAGAAGAACAGGCAGAACAATTAACAGAAGAGCATAAGGTACGCATTCGTAGAAAAGCAGTAGCTGCGGCGACTACTAAAATTAATGGCAAAATACAGAAGGCTCATAAACGGGTTGAACTTTTTGAGCAGTCGGGAGAAGAGGTAAAAAAGACGGCAAGTAAGGGAAAAAAGAAACAGCAGAGTAAAGCGAAAAATAAAGGAGAATGAAAGAGAAAGAGGGGGGATTATATGTCTCAACAAGAAACAGAGAGAGAAAAGGAGCCGTTGAAAATAGGCTGGGCTTTGACTGGTTCTCACTGCACGTTAAGAAAAACCATTGCAGAAATGAAGGAAATCCTGGCTGAAGAACCGTGGGAAATCACACCGGTGCTCTCTCATAGTGTGCAGGAAATGGATACGAAATTTGGCACACCAGAGCAGTGGGAAGCGGCGCTGGATGATATCGGCTGCAAGCCCTGGATTGGTACTATTCCAGGAGCAGAACCCATTGGGCCGCAAAGTCTTTTTGATGTGATGGTGGTAGCGCCTTGTTCTGGGAATACCATGGCAAAACTAGCTAACGGTATTGTGGATACACCAGCGCTCATGGCTGCAAAGGCTCATCTAAGAAACTTAAAACCGTTAGTATTAGGAGTATCTACCAATGATGGCTTGGGATTAAATGCGCAGAATATTGCCATGATGCTTAACACTAAAAATGTGTATTTGGTACCTTTTGGGCAGGATGATCCCGTAAAAAAATGTAATTCAGTTGTGTTCGATGTAAAGCAGCTGGCGGCAACGATAAAATTAGCAAGAACAGGCAAGCAAATCCAGCCTTTACTGTTGCAATACCATTAAAAAATCGTTATAATATACAGTAACTATAAAAAATTAGGGATAACATTGAATCGGAGGAAATAGATATATATGAAGAAGTATAATGTAGGTATCGTCGGCGCAACCGGCGCTGTCGGCGGAGAATTATTAAAAGTCTTAGCGGAAAAGAATTTTCCGATTCAGAATTTAAAACTATTAGCTAGCGAACGGTCTAAAGGAAAAGTTATCAACTACCAAGGAACTGATTATACCGTAGATGTGGCTACACCTGAAGCTATGGATGGTTTGGATATTGTGCTCTTTGCAGGTGGCGCTATCAGTAAGACTTTAGCGCCCGAGGCTGCAAAACGGGGCGCTATCGCCATTGATAACAGCAGTACCTTCCGTTATGACCCAGAAGTGCCTCTTGTGGTGCCGGAAGTAAATCCGGAAGATGTTCATTGGCACAAAGGTATCATTGCCAATCCCAACTGTTCTACCATTCAGATGGTGGTAGCCTTGAAGCCGCTCCATGACGTTGCAAAAATCAAGCGCATCGTGGTATCTACTTATCAAGCGGTATCTGGCGCTGGTAAAGAGGGCATGGAAGAATTGCGGGTTCAAACGGAGCAAGTCATTAAGGGCGAACCAATTCAACCGAATACCTTTGCTCATCAGATAGCTTTTAATGTGATTCCGCATATTGATGTATTCAAAGAAAACGACTACACCAAAGAAGAAATGAAAATGGCTTGGGAAACCCAAAAGATGTTCCATGATGAGGATATTAAAATCAGTGCCACAGCTGTAAGGGTGCCTGTATACCGTAGTCATTCCGAGGCTATCAATATCGAGACAGAACGTCCATTGACGCCGGAACAAGCAAAAGAAATTTTAGCGGGAGCGCCTGGTGTGATTTTGGTAGACGATATTGCCAACAATAAATACCCTATGCCGGTGGAAAGCTCTGATACAGACGAAGTATATGTGGGCAGAATCCGCAAGGATATTTCCTGTGAAAATGGGTTGGTGCTTTGGGTGGTTGCTGACCAAATCCGCAAAGGTGCTGCTACCAATGCGGTACAAATCGCAGAGCTTTTGGTAAAAGAAGGCCTGGTTTAATTCATTGAAGAGTAAATGATTTCGGATAGAGAGATGAAGGAGGGGTTTACGATGTGTTTTGGTAGTGTTGTGACGGCGATGGTTACTCCATTTGCCAAGGACGGTAGTGTAAACTATAAAAAAGCCCAGGAACTAGCTGCGCATTTAATAGAAAATGGTTCTTCAGCAGTGGTTGTTTCTGGGACGACAGGGGAAAGTCCCACGCTTAGCAGCGAAGAAAAAATTAAATTATTAGTAGCCGTAAAAGAAGCTGTTGGGGACAAAGGAAAAGTGATTATTGGCTCCACTGGCAATGCGACGGCGCCCTCTATTGCGCTGACTAAAGAAGCAGAAAAAGCTGGCGCAGACGGTATCTTAGCCGTGGTTCCTTATTACAATAAGCCATCTCAAGACGGCTTATATGCGCATTTTAAAGCCATTGCTGAATGCACGGAACTGCCTATTTTGCTTTACAATATTCCGGGACGAAGCAGCATCAATATGACGCCGGACACCATCGCAAAGCTCTCTAAGATAAAAAATATTGTGGGGGTAAAAGAAGCCTCTGGTTCTATGGCACAGGTATCAGATATCCGCTCTCTGACCGATGATGATTTTGCCATTTATTCTGGAGATGATTCTTTGACCTTGCCGATTCTGGCCTTAGGTGGTTGTGGTATCGTTAGTGTTGCTGGGCATATTTTTGGTAATGAATTAAAGGCAATGATAGATAAGTTCATGGCTGGCGACCATAAAGGCGCAACGAAAATTCATTGTGAAATCTTAGAAGCTTGCAAAATGATGTTTATTACCAGCAATCCTGTGCCGGTAAAAACCTGCTTAAACTTATTAGGCTGGGAATTAGGTGATTGCCGTTTGCCTCTGGTGGGCGCAAATGAACAGCAAATCGCTCAATTAGATGCTATGTTAAAGAAATATCATAAAAAATAAAACATAAAACATACAGTAACGTACTGTTTGCCTGTGCATCTCAAAAAATATCCTCACTTTCCTGAGAGAGTGAGGATATTTTTTATTGGCAAAAACAGTTTCTTATAGTACAATAAAGCTATAGCTTATTTTTTTAGGATTGCCCTGATTGCGAATAATTGTGTTTTGCATATAAATCATAATAAAATTATATACTACTAACAGAATTTTTTCCTGATAGTTTTGTGTGATATTTTCGTATAATCAATGGTTATAGAGATTATACGGTTATTTTATAAATTGTTTTTTCAGAAAAGTATTTTATAATTGTGTTGCAATATGGGAAAAGAAAAGAAATTTATCATATCCGGATAAATAGGAGTGGTGGTTTCTTTTAATTTGCTATAAAAATAGAAAACAGAAAGAAGAGAAGGAGGTTATTCTCATTAATACAGAGGAAAATGTTACTATGACAGTTGGGGGAGAACCAGAAAAAAAGACCGCTGCTAGTCATAGTCGGACAACAAGAATCAATCGAAATACACGAACAACTAGAAATAGTAAGACAACAGAAAATAAAAAGGCCGCTACAACTGTGGCTGCTAGTGAGGGACAAGACCGTATAGACAGCGTTGAAAAGAAATCGGCTCCGGAACGGAAAAGACCCTCTTCCAGTGGACGAAGAACTGCGCCTAAAAAAACTGCTGTAGATGGGGCAGATAGTGGAGCTGTTGCCATCAGTAGCAATGGTGGAAAGAGAAATTATCGTAGCGGCGGACATAAAAAATCCAGTGGCAAAAATGGAAAACTCTCCATCATACCTTTAGGCGGACTAGGCGAAGTAGGGAAAAACATGACTGCCTTCAAATATGATAATCAGATTATAGTCATTGATGG
>CAMNVD010000092.1 GCA_946562005.1 uncultured Clostridia bacterium
TTCCCATTATAAAAACCTCCCTTTCCTTTTAAACATCTAAAACGCCATGTCTTACCATCAGTTTATGGGGTTCTTCCCTATAAGGACGGAACAATAGCCAGAGAAACACCGCCACAATAAGAAGCGCAAGTACAGTAAAGATAGTGAGACTGCCACCAGAGAAAAAATTCCACAGTTGATAAATGGCAAAAGACACCGCATAGGCAAGTCCCGTCTGATAGCCAATAGCAAACCAAGTCCATTTGGCACTAGCCATTTCCCGGCGAATAGCCCCAATAGCAGCAAAGCAAGGCGCACAAAGCAGATTAAATACTAAGAAAGAGAAAGCAGATGCCCTAGAGAAATCAGCAGCCAATAGCGGCCAAATTTCTGCACCATCTTCTGCTACTTCTGCGAAGCCATAAAGGATACCAAAGGTACTAACTACATTTTCTTTGGCGATTAAACCGGTCACCGCCGCCACTGCTGCTTGCCAATGTCCCCAGCCTAATGGGGTAAAGAGCGGCGCTAATACATTACCGATGTCGGCAAGCATAGAGTTTTCCGTTTCTACCATTTCCAGAGACCAGTTAAAGGTCTGCAAGAACCAGATAAGGCCACAAGCAAGGAAGATAACCGTCCCCGCTTTTTTCACGAAGGCTTTACCTCTATCCCACATATGGAGCAAGACCCCCTTGAGCCCCGGCATATGATAAGGTGGCAACTCCATAACAAAGGGCGCTACATCTCCGGCAAAAGAACGGAATTTCTTCAAAATCACACCAGAGACTACAATGGCCGCCATGCCGATGAAGTATGCAGCAGGTCCAACCCAAGCCGCCTCAGGGAATAAAGCCCCGGCAATAAGGGCGATAATAGGCAACTTCGCCCCACAAGGAATAAAGGTGGTGGTGATAATGGTAATCCGCCTATCCCGTTCGTTTTCAATGGTACGAGAGGCCATAATCCCCGGCACACCACAGCCAGTGCCTATTAGCATAGGAATAAACGATTTTCCAGAAAGACCAAAGCGGCGGAAAATTCGGTCCATGATAAAGGCAATTCTTGCCATATAACCGCAGTCCTCTAAAATCGCCAAGCAGAAAAAGAGGGTAAGCATTTGCGGTAAGAAGCCCAACACCGCCCCAACACCGGCAATAATCCCATCTAAAATCAAAGAAGAAAGCCAAGGCGCCGCGCCAATGCTTTCTAACCAAGCAGCGACTGGTGGTGAAATGATTTCAGGGAAGAGTACATCATTTACCCAGTCTGTCATCATAGAACCCACAGTAGTGACAGAAAGATAATAGACGGCAAACATCACCATTGCAAAGATGGGCAATGCCAAGAAACGGTTGGTAAGGATTTTATCAACTTTATCTGAAGCAGACAAACCATGCCTTTCCTTTTTCGCATGAAAATATGCACTGATAACCCCAGCAATAAATTCATATCGTTCATTAGTGATGATGCTTTCACTGTCATCATCCATCTTTTTTTCAAAAGCGGTAATAAGTTTCTCTACCTGTTCTGCTTCCGCCGGAGAAAATCCTACCTTTTTCCAGGCTTCCCCATCCCGCTCAAAGATTTTTGCGGCATACCAGGGCAAGAGATGTTTTTCTACTTTATCGCCAATGATAGTTTTGATTTCTGCTACCACCTGCCCTGTCTCAGAGGAGAACAATTCTAACGGCTTAGGTCTTTGCGCATGCTTACTGATTTGCAACGCCTTTTCGACTGCATCAAAACAGCCTTTTTCTTTGAGCGCAGAAGTCTGTACCACTGGACAACCCAAGGCCTTTTCCAAACCAAGAATATCTATTTTGATACCCTGCTTTTCCAACAAATCTGACATATTTAAAGCAACAACAGTTGGAATACCCATTTCCAATACTTGCGTTGTCAGATACAAATTCCGCTCCAGATTGGTACTATCTACGATGTTAATCACAGCATCAGGCCTTTCGGCAACGAGATAATTCCGAGAAACGACTTCTTCTAGCGTATAAGGAGATAAGGAGTAAATCCCTGGTAAATCTACCACCTCTATACCACTATGTTTTTTGAGTTTGCCAGCCTTCTTTTCCACGGTTACGCCAGGCCAATTACCAACATACTGAGAGCTGCCAGTAAGAGCATTGAACATTGTTGTTTTCCCGCAGTTCGGGTTTCCCACCAGAGCAATCCTTATATTCATATCATATCCTCCTTTTTAGTTAGTTAACACTAACCAAACTTCAAAAAATAAGCTTATTGCACCTCAATTATTTCGGCATCATGTTTGCGGATAGTCAGCTCATAACCCCGCACCGTCACTTCCATAGGGTCGCCTAACGGCGCCACCTTTCGTACGAACACCGCTACCCCTTTGGTGATGCCCATATCCATCACCCGACGTCTTAGGGCACCTTCACCATGGATTTTTACCACAGTTGCCATATTCCCGGCTTTCACTTGATTTAATGTGCGCATAATAACCTCCTTACACGATAATACGATTGGCCATATTTTTATCCAGAGCAATTCTTGCCCCCTTAATATTAATGATAATGTTACCCCCAAGCTTAGAGACTACAGTAATAGCCTCTCCCTCTATACAGCCTAAACGATGCAGAAATTCTAATGCCTTATCCTTTTCTTTTATTTTCTTTATGTATAGGATTTCCCCTATAGGTGCAAGGCTAACAGGCATCATATCATCCCCTCTCTATTAGTTATCTGAGACTAACTACTATGCAAAAATAATAGTTAGCCAGAACTAACCCAATCCAAACATATTTTACGCTACAAATCCCAGGATGTCAATAGGGATTATAAACTTTTTTCTTGCGCTCATTTTCTTTTTTTGCTACCATAGATAGAGAAGGAATCGTATAAAAAGCTCAAACAAAGGAGGCGAATGCTATGCGCAGCCAAGAATCAGCCGAAATGTACCTAGAAACTATTTTAATTTTACAACAGAAAAAAGGACAGGTCCGCGCTATCGATATTGCAGGCAAGCTAAACTTTTCCAAGCCCAGCGTCAGCAATGCAATGAAGCTCCTACAAAGCCAAAACCTCATCACCATAGATGATGGTAAGCTGATTTCCCTCACTGCTACAGGTTTAGAAATCGCTGAAGAAATCTATGAACGGCATTTGCTCCTGAGTGAATATTTGATTCGTCTAGGTGTTAATGAAGAAACAGCCACCCAAGACGCCTGCCGCATCGAGCATGTCATCAGCCGGGAGAGCTTCCAAAAAATCAAAGAACACTGTGAGAAATACATGACCTAGTACGTCTGTTATTCTGAGCGAAGCCCACTTGTCATTCTGAGCGCGGCGAAGAATCTTATCTAATGATTAACAAAAAGAGTACCATGCAGATGCATGGTACTCTTTTTTATGCTTCTTTATTTATGCTTCTTTTTTACTGTTTTCTGTTTCAGCTTCAGCCTCTTCTATGCCAAGAACCTCTCCAAGCAGAGAAAGGATTGCCTCCTTCCCCTCCTTTGTCTGAGAAGAAAAAGGAAAGATACGTTCCCGCTCCACACCCAACGTCTTGCTAATGAGAGACAGTTGCTTTTCACGAGCGCCACGACTAATCTTGTCCAACTTCGTGGCAATGACAATATAAGGAAATCCCTTTTCCTCTAGCCACCCATTCATCTGCTTGTCCAGCACAGAAGGCTCATGACGAATATCGACAAGCTGAAAGCAAAATTTATTTTCCGGGTCATTAGCCAGATATTTTTCTATCATCTTTTTCCAGTCATCACGAGAATCTTTAGATACTTTAGCATAGCCATAACCAGGCAAATCCACCAGATACCAGCTATAGTCCATTTTATAAAAATTTATCAGTCGGGTCTTCCCCGGTTGACTACTGGTTCTGGCCAGATTTTTTCGGTTACTAAGACTATTGATGAGAGAAGACTTCCCCACATTAGACCTGCCAAGCATGGCAATCTCAGGAAGTTTTTCTTCAGGATACTGCTCCGGATATACAGCGCTTGCAATATATTCCGCTTTTTTTATTTCCATTTTTGATTCATTCCATCCATTTCTTATTCTGGTTTTATTCTACTTTTCTTTGGGCAACAGTGCGATATCTATCACTTCCTCCATCTGCCCTACGAAGTGAAAGTTTAATTTTCTCAATACGCTTTGGGATATATCCTCTAAATCCTTTTTATTGGCGTCAGGTAAGATAACCGTCTTAGCGCCATTGCGATAAGCTGCCAATACCTTCTCTTTGATACCGCCTACCGGTAGCACTCTTCCTCGCAGCGTGATTTCACCAGTCATCGCCACATCATGACGGATAGGACGCTCTGTAAGTGCAGAAGCAATGGCCAATGCCATGGTAATACCAGCTGAGGGCCCGTCTTTCGGAATAGCACCCTCCGGCACATGAAGATGAATATCGTACTTCTCTTCTATATCAGTAGCAATGCCAAGCTTTTCTCCGATAGCACGAATATAGGTATAGCCAGTCTGAACACTTTCCTTCATCACATCGCCTAACTGTCCAGTCAGAGAGATTTTCCCTTTTCCAGGCAATACCTGTACCTCGATTTCCAATACTTCTCCGCCTACCTGCGTCCAGGCAAGACCGGTAGCCACACCCACTTGGTCTGTTTTTTCTTCTGCTGCATAAGGAAATTTTGGTGCGCCTAAATACCCGCTGATGGTTTGGGCTGTGATTTTAAAAGGGCCTGTTTCCCCATCTACCACTGCTCTACCCAACCTTCTACACACCTTAGCAATGGCTCGTTCTAGATTCCTGACGCCTGCTTCTCTTGTGTAGCAACGTATCATC
>CAMNVD010000093.1 GCA_946562005.1 uncultured Clostridia bacterium
TTGCGGCCGGGCTCCCAGCAGGAGACAGCCGGGAGCAGCAAGCGTTTCCCGCTTGCGGGGCAATGATGTGAGAGATTAGCGTCATTGCTCTTTTTATTTGATATTGATTTTAGCAAAGATAAGGAGTGCTTTCATGACCGCACCAATGCAGACCGAAAAAAAAGCTGCCACAGGCATTTCTCAAGAAGAAAAAATTGCTTATAAAGTTTCCCTGTGGTCCATTGCTATTAATGTCATTTTAGTCATTATCAAAATGATTGCCGGTTTTTTCGCTCATTCTTCCGCTATGATTTCAGACGCTATTCACTCCGCTTCTGATATTTTAAGCACTGTCGTGGTCATTGCCGGGGTCAACATCTCCAACAAACAAGCAGATAACGACCATCAATATGGCCACGAACGCATGGAAAGTATTGCGGCGCTTATCCTTGCCGGTATGCTGCTTATCACTAGCTTTATGATAGGCTACAGCGGCCTGGAGAAAATATTTTCCGATAGCAGTGAACTGGTCATTCCAGGGAAAATAGCGCTTCTTGCTGCCATTATCTCTATTCTGTTAAAAGAAGGTATGTTTTGGTATACCATCAAAGCAGCGAAAGCCATCCGCTCCGACGCCTTGCGGGCAGACGCTTGGCATCATCGCTCTGATGCCCTCTCCTCTATCGGCAGCTTATTAGGGATTGGCGCTGCTATTTTAGGGTTCCCTATTTTTGACCCCATTGCTTCTCTCCTCATTTGCCTGATGATTATCAAAACTGCTTACGACATCGCAAAAGACGCCATCAGCAAACTAGTGGATACCGCCTGTGAAGAAGAAACCATCTCTGCTATGACAGCCGTTGCACTAGCACAGCCTGGCGTTTTACGGGTCGACTCTATAAAGACCAGAACCTTCGGCTCCAAATTTTATGTGGACATCGAAATCTCTGCCGATGGAAATTTATCTTTATATGAAGCCCACGATATTGCAAGCAACGTTCATCACAGCATTGAAAAAGAGTTTCCAGCCGCCAAACACTGCATGGTCCATGTCAATCCTTATGAAGAAGGAGAACATCTAGACGACTAAAATCAGCCCGCACATACTCCGCTTGCCATTCTGCGTGTAACGAAGAATCTGTAAATATAAAAAAACAGAGAGCTAAACATATTAGCTCTCTGTTTTTTTGAAATCAGGATTAGTTTTGGTTTGCTTCGATATATTTCACAATATCAGCAACAGTAGTCATCCCAGCGGCTTGTTCATCATCTACTTTTACGCCCAAAGCGTCTTCCAAGTCCATGATGAGTTCTACCACGTCCAAAGAGTCAGCGTTCAAATCTTCTTTAATCTTTGTTTCCAAAGTAATGTCAGATTCGCTAACACCAAAGTGGTCAGCAATGATTTTTGCTACTTGTTCTAACATGACAATACCCTCCTATTTTTATTTATTTTTACTCGTTAGATAGAGATATTTACAAAGATATTTACCGTTCCAAGAATACGCCCATATGACGGAATTTTTCATAACGGAGCTGAGCAAGCTCCTGCCCAGATATCCCAGTAAGTTCCGCCAAATCCTGACGCAATACAGCCTCAATATTTTTGCACATTTGCTTCACATCTTTGTGCGCCCCTTCTTCCGGTTCAGGAATGATGCCTTCAATGATGTGAGCGTCATACAAATCCTGGGCCGTCATTTTCAGGAGTTCTGCCGCTTCCTTTTCTCTCGTTGCGTCCTTCCAAAGGATGCTGGCAAAGCCTTTGGGCGAAATCACCGAATAAACAGCGTTTTCCAGCATATAGACTTTATTAGCTACGGCAAGACCTAAAGCACCGCCGCTGCCCCCCTCCCCAGTGACAATGGTAATCACTGGCGTCTCCAATGCCATCATTACCTGGAGCGATTTGGCAATAGCTTCTCCCTGGCCCCGCTCCTCCGCGCCGATGCCGCAATAAGCCCCCGGCGTATCTACAAAGCAGATAATGGGACGATGAAACTTTTCTGCCTGTTTCATCAGCCGAAGCGCCTTCCGATAACCTTCCGGGTGCGCCATAGCGAAGTTAAAGTCGATATTTTCTTGGGTATTTTTTCCCTTATGATGACCGATAACCGTCACAGGAATATCGCCCAGACGAGCAATACCGCCTAGGATAGCCTGGTCGTCACCGAAAGCACGGTCCCCCCGAAACTCGATAAAGTCATCAAAAATCCGGGAAATATAGTCCACCACATTAGGACGGGCTTTCTGTTTAACGATTTCTATGCGCCCACTGGCAGTAATTTTATTATGTTCTCCACTCATCGTTAATTCCCTGCCTCCAATCGATGAAGTTTTAAGATTTTTGCTAAAACTTCTTTTAATTCTTGACGGGATACGACTTTATCCACAAAACCGTGTTTTTCGACAAACTCTGCGGTCTGGAAATCTTTTGGTAATTCTGTACCAATGGTTCCTTCGATTACCCGACGTCCAGCAAAACCAATGGTTGCATTTTTTTCTGCTAAGATAACATCCCCCAGCATAGCAAAGCTAGCCGTTACCCCGCCTGTGGTAGGGTCCGTCAGCACAGTGATATAGAGGAGTCCCGCCTGAGAGTGTTTTCCTGCTGCACCGCTGACTTTCGCCATCTGCATGAGAGAGAGAATCCCTTCATGCATTCGAGCGCCACCGGAAGCGCAAAAGATAATCACCGGCAGCCGTTCTTCTGTGGCGTATTCAAAGAGACGAGTCAATCGCTCCCCAACTACAGAACCCATTGAGGCCATTAAAAACTCACTGTTCATCACAGCGATACAAGTTTTTTCTCCCAGAATCGTACCAACCCCAGTAGTCACCGCCTCCGTGCAACCGGTTTTTTCCTGAAGAACGGCTATCTTTTCCTCATAACCCTTAAAGTCCAGTGGATTTGTCGTATAGACATTCTCATTCATCAGCTGAAAGCTGCCCTCGTCTACCGTAATAGCTAGACGCTGCTCTGGGTTGAGACGTCCATATTTACCGCAATGCTGGCACTGGTGGAGCCGTTGTTCATATTCCTTTGCCCGCATGGATTTCTTACAAAAAGGACAAACCACCAAAGGCCCCAACTCTTTTTGTCGTTCATTGTAGTCTAAATCTACAGAAATATAACGAGTTTTCTTAAACAAATCAATGAGCATCCTACTCACCTCTTATCTTAGCAAAATCATTATTTGGTTAACAAATTACTTCTTTCGATAAAGCCGGTATCATAATCTCCGGCAATAAATTCCGGTGTATCAATAATTTTAAGTTGAAAATCAATGTTGGTAATAATACCTTCAAAAAGATATTCTGCAAGAGCACGCTTCATACGGGCAATGGCTTGTTTCCGGGTACTACCAGTCACAATGAGCTTGCTGAGCATACTATCATAAAAAGGCGAAATAGTGCACCCCTGATACACAGCAGAGTCTACCCGTACCCCAGGACCGCTAGGCGTATGCAGCCCAATAATCGTTCCCGGACAAGGCATAAAGTCCCTAGTATAGTCTTCTGCATTAATGCGGCACTCAATGGCATGGCCTCTCTGCACGATGTCTTCCTGCGCAAAGGAGATAGGCTCCCCTGCCGCAATGCGGATTTGCTCTACCACCAAATCAACCCCGGTAACAGACTCTGTAACCGGGTGTTCCACCTGAATCCGGGTGTTCATTTCGCAGAAGTAATAGTTTCGGTTGCTATCTACTAAAAATTCAATGGTACCAGCATTGCAATAGTTGCAGGCTCTCGCAATAGCAATGGCGCTTGCTCCCATTTTCTGCCGCAAATCTTCATCTAAAAAGGGAGATGGAGATTCTTCTAATAGCTTCTGATGACGCCGTTGGATGCTGCATTCCCGTTCAAAGAGATGGACCACCGTCCCTTGGCTATCAGCTAGGATCTGAAACTCAATATGCCGAGGATTTTCTACAAATTTCTCTATGTATAAGCTGCCGTCGCCAAAGGCCGCTTCTGCTTCCGCTGCTGCAGAAAGGAAATGATGCTGCAAGTCTTCTAATCTATCTACTTTACGGATGCCTCTACCGCCACCGCCAGCCGAGGCTTTAATCATTACCGGAAAGCCTATTTCTTTTGCAATAGCCTCTGCTTCTTCATAAGAACCAACCGCTCCATGGGAACCAGGAACTACCGGCGCACCGGCGTTGAGGGCTGTTTCCCGAGCTGCGATTTTATCACCCATTTTTTCCATGGTTTCAGGACTTGGCCCGATAAAGACAAGGCCTGCTTCCTGGCATTTCCGAGCAAAAGCTGCATTTTCCGATAAGAAACCAAATCCTGGATGAATAGCATCTGCTCCTACGCCAAGAGCTGCCGTTATAATGTTATCCATATGCAGGTAGCTGTCTTTGGCTCTTGCCGGACCGATGCAGACAGATTCATCTGCTAATTGCGCATGAAGGGCTTCTCTATCCGCTTCACTATAGACCGCCACGCTGATAATACCCATATCCCGGCAAGCCTGAATAACCCTTACTGCAATTTCACCCCGATTGGCAATTAATATTTTTCTAAACATAATGAGAATTTCTCCTCCTTAAGTGAGCTGGTTTTTTAATCCCCGATAGCAAAAGTAAGCTGCCCGGAAACGGCCAGTTCCCCATTAACAAAAGCTTCGGCCTTGCCATAACCAATAGGCCCCCGCCGTTTGATGATTTCCACTTTTAAGTCTAAGAC
>CAMNVD010000094.1 GCA_946562005.1 uncultured Clostridia bacterium
AGGGGCAGGTAAATCCTAGCGTTTGGGGAGAATTTTATCGAAATTTATATTATTTTGCCATAAAATATGGTTGGAGGGACCATGTTTGGCCACGGTATTTATTTCATCAGATGATAATAGCAGAAAATATTTTTACGCAGATTGCCGCTGTGGTTAGTGCAAAGGATATGAATCCTGCCTTAATTAAAATTGCAGAAAAAGAAATAAAGATGATTAAGGATTGTTTTGCCTTGCCCGAGGATAATGATTGGCAGTGGGAACGGGCATTGGCGATGGATTTTCCAACGGGACAGAAAAAATCCTATGGCAATGATAACCTTACTGTTATGGAGAATCATCTATTTCAGTCCTATTTACACAGTCAATCTATTGCAGATTTCTTATCCCAATTATTAGACTTTCATTATCAATATGGTTATGGTCATATGACGCTGACTAATTTTTGGCAGTGGAAAGATAAGCTTTTGCCAGTAGAACAGCCAGACGCCGGGAATTTTTCTGATATTATCGGTTATGAGCGGCAGAAGCAGGCAGTGTTAGAAAACACAGAGATTTTATTAAGAGGGTATCCGGCGAATCATTTGCTGCTTTATGGGGAACGTGGCACGGGAAAATCTTCTCTGGTAAAGGCAGTAGCGGCTCATTATCAGGACCGAAAATTAAAACTTATCGAAATTCACCGCCATGCTTTACGTACTATGGGGGATTTAATAGAACAGGTGAGAAAATATCCGTATTATTTTATTCTCTTTTTAGATGATTTATCTTTTGAAGAGGAAGACGAAGATTATAAAGTGCTAAAAAATCTTTTAGATGGCGGGATAAAGGCTATCCCAGAAAATATGGTTATTTATGCTACATCTAACCGCAAACATCTGATTAAAGAGACATGGCAAGATAGGGCAGGGGAAGAAGAAATCTCTAAAGATGGTATGACGGAGAAACTCTCTCTGGTCCATCGTTTCGGTAAGACTATTACCTTTGCGGCACCTAGCCAGGATGAATACCTTGCAATTGTCAAAGAATTGGCAGCGCAAAATAATATTACGGTACCATGGGATATGATGTCTAAGGAAGCCCTTCTTTGGGAGCGTCGTTATCACAGTCGCTCCGGGCGGACAGCAGTGCAGTTTATCCGAGACTTTATTGGGCGGGAGCAGCTAAGTAAAAAATAGTGTCGTGTTTGAAGGCGAAAAAAAGAAGGTGTTTACACCTTCTTTTTTTGAATGTTAGTCTATGGTTTCTGTAAGTTTTTCTATTGCTTCTGTTTCTGTTGCAACGAAGAAAAAGTCTTTGCCTTGGTTAGACTCATAAATAAAATCTTGCAGCGGCTTGCTGGTATAGCGAGAATAATCTCCCCAGATGGCTGCTTTTATTTGGTAATTAATAAATTTTTGTAAGATTTCTCCGGCAAGCCCAGTGCTGAGAATAAAAAAGTCTTCTGTAATAGCTTTTTTACTGATAACGATTTTATTGGCGCCGGTTTCGTATTTTACCGTCATCACCAAGTCCAGAGCAGATTGGGGGTCAGCGATAATTTTTTCATTGCCGAAGACAACGGCGATTGTTTGATTATTGTTATTTATGGTTTCGATTTTCATAAAATCCTCCGAATGTTAATGAATTTATTATAAAAAGAACAAAGAAAAAATTACTGTGAAAATCCCGGCAAAGCCAATGGATAGTCCTGCCATGGCGCCTTCTAACTCGCCGATTTCCACGGCTTTGCTGGTGCCGGATACGTGGCTGCAAGTGCCAAGGGCAATGCCTACGGAGACACTTTCCTTCATATGAAATAGCTTGATGAAGATGGGACAGATAATCATACCCATGATGCCGGTAAAAACTGCTGCTGCTACAGTAATGGGAATGATGCCGCCTAATTGTGCAGAAATTTCAATGGCGATAGGTGTGGTGACTGACTTGGGAAGCAGCGAAAGGGTGATGTTCTCATCCAGACCGAACAGCTTGCACATGAGAAAAATGCTGGTCATGGCGGAAAGTGCGCCGACAGAAGTGCCAATGAAAACTGGCAGCATATTTTTCTTTAGTGCATCCAGCTGATTATACATGAGGACGGCAAGAGCGGCGGTGGCAGGCGCTAAAAGCATATTGATAACAGAGCCGCCGATATTGTAAGTCTCCAAAGAAATATCCAATAGCTGCATAATCAAAATAACAAAGCAGATATCAAATAAAATGGGGTTCAGTAGGGGATTATTAGTTTTTTTATTTAGCCATTTACCTATCTCGTAGCCTGTGATGGTAATGGCAATGCTGAAAAGAGGGGATTCAATGACTTCTTGCATGGTATCTATTCTCCTTTTACCGTCTTTTTGTGTTTGGTCTGCCAAGTGACGACCAGTTTTACCGTGGCAAAGGTAACGAAAAAGGTGATAATGGTGGAAAGTAAACAAATCAAGAAAATAGGAAGTAAACTGTCCTTCATAATCGGGTAGCTCTCTAAAATGGACACCCCTGCCGGTACAAAGAAAAATGCCATATTGGACAGGAGAAAGCCTGTGAAGTCTTGAATTTTTTCCGGCTTGATGACCTTCGTCAGCAGCAGGATAAAGAGAATCAACATGGCGATGATGTTACCGGGAAAGGGGAAGGGTAGCGCTAGCGATATACATTGCCCCAGTAAACAAATAAAAAATAAAAGGGCAATTTGCATACAAATATTCATAAGTCTAACCTCAACTTCGTTTTTTCATTTTAATGATTTTAATAAGATATCTGCTTATTATAGAATAGTTTTGCATAAAAGACAATAAAAAGAGAGGCGTTTTGATTTGCCTCTCCTTGAGGTTATTCTCCTAAGATTACCTGTTGATGGACTTTTTTGCCTTTGCGGAGCAGCGCAGCTCCATCAGGAAAGTCCGCTAAGGTGATTTTTTGGTCGAAGGCGTTGACCCGTTCGTTATTTAGGTATACGCCGCCTTCTTGAACCAATCTTCTGCCATCACTTTTGGATTTGATTAGTCCGGCTAAAGTCAATAAGTCCAAAATAGTGGTAGCGTCCGTAATATCCTGTTTGCTAATGGTAACGGAAGGAATATTGGACTTGTCTGCACTATTGCCAAAGAGCGCTGCGGTGGCTTCCTGCGCAGATTTGGCTGCTTCTTCACCGTGAACCAGTTTAGTGACTTCATAAGCCAGCACTGCCTTTGCTTCGTTGATAGCAGCGTCCTGTAATGCGCCCAGCCGTTTCACTTCTTCCATAGGTAGGAAGGTGAGAAGAGCCAAGCATTTTTCTACATCGGCATCGTCTACATTACGCCAGTATTGATAAAATTCATAAGGAGCGGTTTTTTCGGCGTCTAGCCAGAGGGCGCCGCTTTCTGTTTTGCCCATTTTCTTACCGGCGCTGTTGGTGAGGAGCTTGAAGGTGAGGCCGTAAACTTGGGCTTCTTCTTTTCTTCGAACTAAGTCCACGCCATAGATGATGTTGGACCATTGGTCGTTGCCGCCTAATTCTAATTTACAGTTGTATCTTCTATAGAGTTCTAAGAAGTCATAACTTTGCATGAGCATATAGTTAAATTCTAAGAAAGATAAGCCTTTTTCTAAGCGGCTCTTAAAACATTCTGCGGTAAGCATACGATTTACAGAGAAGTGGGCGCCTACTTCTCGTAAAAATTCGATATAATTCAAATCTAACAGCCAGTCGCCGTTGTCCACCATACGGGCAGCGTTATCACCAAAATCAATGAAACGGCTCATTTGTTTTTGAAAGGATTTTACGTTATAGTCGATTTGTTCTTTGGTGAGCATTTTCCGCATATCGGTTCTGCCGGAGGGGTCGCCTATCATACCTGTGCCGCCGCCGAATAGGGCGATAGGACGGTGTCCTGCCCGCTGCATATGCATCATCACCATGATTTGGATGAAGTGGCCTACATGGAGACTATCTGCGGTAGGGTCAAAACCGATATAAAAGGTAACCTGTTCTTTCCCTAAAAGGTCACGAATTTCCTCTTCATTGGTGGACTGTTCGATATAGCCTCTTTCCTTTAATATATCATAAACATTTTGTTTTGCTTGCGTTTCACTCATGAATAAGTGGCTCCTTTCCTATATCCAACTATACTGCTATAAAGCTAATACATAGCTATCATAAGGTTTTCGATAGTCTTTGTCAAGGTACCGCAGTTATTCCGGTGAGGCGTTTCCTATAGTTCATTTTATTTAAAAATTTAAGAAATCTTAAGAATTTGGCAATCTTTTTCTGTTTTGTTTTTGGCGTGTTTATATTATAATAGGGAGAGAATTTTTTAGTGCGGTATTTTATATCATTTTCCGATATTGGGGTAAGGGGAGAAATATATGAAAATCAATAGACTAGGCAAAACAGATTTACAGGTAAGTGAGCTATGTTTTGGTGCGCTACCTATGGGACCATTGCAAATGGGACTTGCCCCGGAGGAAGGGGCAAAACTTTTAGCAAAAGCCATAGATAGCGGTATCAACTTTATTGATACAGCAGAGATGTATGGTACTTATGAACATATTCGTAAGGGAATCCAGGGGCATAGCGGGGAGGTCATCATCAATTCTAAGTCTACAGCCT
>CAMNVD010000095.1 GCA_946562005.1 uncultured Clostridia bacterium
TGACCTTGCTTGTCAGATTGCCCGTCAGGCAAAAGTATTGAAAGCTGATTCCAAATTTGCAGTAGTATTTGCTGCTATTGGGATTACCTTCGATGAAGCTGACTTCTTTATCAGCGACTTTAAGAAAACTGGCGCTATCGACAGAACAGTTCTTTTCATGAACTTGGCTGACGACCCTGCTGTAGAACGTATTGCAACACCTCGTATGGCTTTGACAGCTGCTGAATATTTGGCATTTGAAAAAGGTATGCAGGTATTGGTAATCCTCACTGATATTACCAACTATGCAGAAGCATTACGTGAAGTATCTGCTGCAAGAAAAGAAGTACCGGGCCGTCGTGGTTATCCTGGTTATTTGTATACTGACCTTGCAACCCTGTATGAACGGGCTGGCCGTCAGTTAGACAAAGATGGTTCTATCACCATGATTCCAATTTTAACCATGCCGGAAGATGATAAAACTCACCCAATCCCTGACTTAACTGGGTATATCACCGAAGGGCAGATTGTACTTGCTCGTGACCTTTATCGGAAAGGCTATGCGCCTCCGGTAGACGTATTGCCATCTCTGTCCCGTTTGAAAGATAAAGGGATTGGGAAAGGCAAAACCCGTGAAGACCATGCAAACCTTGCCAGCCAGATTTTTGCATCCTATGCACGTGGGAAAGACGCAAAAGAATTAATGGCTATTATGGGTGAAGCAGCTTTATCTGAAGTTGATAAACTCTATGCAAAATTTGCTGATGAATTTGAAAAGCAATATGTTGATCAAGGTTATGAAACCAACAGAACCATTGAAGAAACACTTTCTTTGGGTTGGGAATTGCTTTCCATCTTACCGAAATCCGAATTAAAACGTATTAAACCGGAATTCATCGAAAAATACTTGCCGGTTAAATAAGGGAGGGACAGAACATGGCCCGACTAAACGTAAATCCTACTCGGATGGAGTTAAGCAAATTAAAAGGCAGAATCAAATCAGCGCGTAGAAACCACAAATTGTTGAAAGATAAACGTGATGAATTGATGAAACAATTCTTGGAAATCGTGCGGCAGAACCGGGATTTGCGTATCAAAGTAGAAGAAGCCTTGATGCGTGCCCATGGCAGTTTTACTGTTGCTTCTGCTGTAATGAGTCCAGAAATGTTGGAGCAATCTCTGATTTATCCCAAACAATCTGTTTCCTTAGGGATTTCTTATAAAAACATTATGTCTGTAGATGTACCTCGTTACGATTACAAAACAGAAAATGATGACCCTTCGGAAATCTTCCCTTATGGCTTTGCTCAGACTTCTGGGGAATTGGATGACGCTGTATCTGAACTGTCTCAGATTTTAACAGATATGTTAAAATTAGCTGAAATCGAAAAAAGCGTACAATTATTGGCGCAGGAAATCGAAAAAACTCGCCGCCGGGTAAATGCGCTGGAATATGTAATGATTCCGCAGCTGAATGAAACAATCAAATATATCAAAATGAAATTGGATGAAAACGAACGGAGTAACACCATTCGCTTGATGAAGATTAAAGATATGATGATTGAAGAAACACGGGGAAAATAAAATAGAAAAGAGAGATTAGAGTAAATCTAATCTCTCTTTTTTTCCTGATGGGGCAAGGGATTTGCGGCTTTGTGTAGAATACTTAATGACAGTAGTCAAATGTAAGAAAATTTGCTATGATGATAGATAATATAAAGGTACTATGGAAAAATAACAATAAGGAGTGAGACGGGTGGTATTATCTGCAAAAGGACAAGTTCTGCAAAACATAGCGGTACAGACAGGCATTTATGAAATGACTATTTCGGCGCCGGAAATTGCAAAAAGTGCAATACCCGGCCAATTTGTCATGGTGCGTCCTATTTATCGCAGTTTTGAGCCGTTCTTAAATCGTCCCTTTGGTATTAGCAATATTAATGCCGTGAAGGGTACAATCAATATTCTCTATATCATAGTGGGGAAAGGTACTGACCTGATGAGGGAGCTAAGGGAAGGGGACGATGTGTTTCTCATTGGGCCAGTAGGTAATGGCTTTACGATAAAACCAGAACAGAAAAATATAGCGTTGGTCGCAGGTGGTATGGGTATTGCGCCTCTTTTGCCCTTGGCAAAAACATTACGGGAAAAGGGCGTTACGACCTATGGGCTTATGGGAGCAAGCAAAGCCGCCGCATTGGTAGGGACGGACGCTTGGCAAGAAAACGGCGTGCAAGTGCAAATCGCTACCGACGACGGCTCTGTAGGGCAGAGGGGCTTTGTGACTGCCTTGTTAGAGGATTTGCTGAACAAAGAGAAAATCGATTTCATCTACTGTTGCGGTCCTACTCCTATGATGGCTTGTACGGTAGAAATTGCAGAGAAACATGGGGTGCCCATTGAAGTATCTCTGGAAAAACGCATGGGCTGTGGCATTGGCGTTTGTATGGGCTGCATCTGTAAACTGAAAGAAGCAGATGGTTCTGTGAAGCAATATCGGGTCTGCTACGACGGTCCTGTATTCCGTGGGGAAGAGGTGGTTTTTGATGACTAAGACAGCAGTAAATATTGCCGGCATTGCTATGAAAAACCCGGTATGCACCGCTTCTGGTACTTTTGGCTATGGTGATGAATTTGGCAAGTTTTATGATATCAGCCGTTTAGGGGGTATCATGGTCAAAGGGGTATCTGCCGAACCTTGGCTGGGTAATAAAGGGGTACGCATTGCAGAAACTGCTTCCGGTATGCTCAATAGTGTTGGGCTACAAAACCCTGGTGTGGATTATTTTCTGGAACACTATTTGCCCAAGTTAAGAAAAAAAGATTTGGCTGTCATCGTCAACATGGTGGGACATTCTGTAGAGGAATATGCTGCTGCGGTAGAAAAACTAGACGGACATGAAGGTATTGCAGGGCTGGAAGTAAACATCTCTTGCCCTAACTTGAAGGCTGGGGGGCTGGCTTACGGCACCGACCCCAAAATGGCGGCGGAAGTAACGACAGAAGTGCGGAAACGAACCAAACTGCCAGTGATTATGAAGTTATCTCCTAACGTAACCAGCATTGCGGAAATTGCTAGAGCTGTAGAAGCGGCAGGAGCAGATGGTGTATCCCTCATTAACACGCTGTTAGGTATGGCCATTGATGTAAAAACTCGTCGGCCAATCTTAGGTAATGTGGTAGGGGGGCTTTCCGGTCCGGTTATTAAACCGGTGGCGTTACGCATGGTATGGCAAGTCCACCAGGCAGTGCAGATTCCGATTATTGGTAGGGGCGGCATTGTGACGGCTTCTGACGCTATTGAATTTATGCTGGTGGGGGCAACAGGCGTCGCTATCGGCTGCGGTAACTTTATCAATCCTATGACAGCAGTAGAGGTGGTAGACGGTATCAAGGAATGGCTTGATAAGGAAGGCGTTACGGATATCAATGAAATCATTGGTGGATTGCGTATCGGATAAATAAAATCAGCAAAGTATGACAGAATAAGAAAAGGATGTAGAGACCATGAAAAAGAAAAAAGTAGTATCTATATGCGCTTTATGTTTATGTGGGGTGATGCTTTTTGCTGGCTGTGGAAAAGATGAGGAAAAACCTAATCTTCCGGACCAAGAAAACAAACCGGGGCAGGAAGAGCAATTGCCAGAGAACACTGGGGCTACCTGGACGGATATGACCGGATGGGAAGGTAGCTACACCCTAGAACAAGCCAAAGGCTATGCGAAAGAATTGCCTATTTATCCAGCTGAGCGGGAAAAGTGGATGACTTATTATTTAGATAAGATGAACTTTACCCTGCTTCCTGTCTTCACAGAAGGGGAAAAAATTGATGAACAACTGCTATTAAACAGCGGTATTATCTTTGCGCCTTGGATAGAGCTGACAGAAGAGGAACGGACCGATGATATGTATTATAGCTTCTACCTGGAGAAAAAAGCGCTAGAAGACGGTGTGTTGCGTCACATGGGGCAGGGCGTAGAAAAGCCGCAAACCACAGATTTGCTGATTTATGACGAAGCGGCTGGACGGTATTATCTGGAAGTGTTTGGGGCTGATAGTTATTATCTGCGTATGGAAAAATTGCTCCAGACCAACGAAGGGGATTATATAGGCTGTTTCAATGCTTACTCTATGCTGTCGGTACCGGAAGATATGGATTTCCAAAGTGAAGCAGATGTATTGGCATATTTCAACAGCGATACAGGGGAGGATTTACCGCCCATTGCCAAAAAGGTGATTATCAAGTGGCGAGCTTTAGATGACGGCAGCGGCACGGATGTGCTGTACCTGGCACATGAAAGCATTGATGTAGAATAGTGTTGAAAGTCACTCCCTTATTGACAGAAGGGCGGTTTATGTTTTACAATATCTGGTGATAATGACCTTGATAAATGGGCAGAATAGATTATAAAATTGGAAGAAATTTGAGGAGGAAGAGAAATGGCAAAGCAAAAGTTTGAAAGAACGAAGCCACATATT
>CAMNVD010000096.1 GCA_946562005.1 uncultured Clostridia bacterium
GCACAGGCTCCGTATATAAATTCAAACGTTCTGGTTTTCCCCACCAATCAGCAGCCTCACCAGGCAGGAAATCCTGAATGATATCAATCTCCCCAGCATCGAAAGCTACAAACGTATCCTTTGCCGACAAATTCAAGATAAATTTAATCCGCTCTAGCCAAGGCTTTTCGGCCCAATATAAATCATTCACACCTAAAACCAAATGCTCCCCATGGTTCCACTCTACCAGCCGAAAAGGACCAATCCCACTAGGCAAGCTTCCCCCAGGACGAGCAAAGTTTGTCCCCTGCTCTACAAGCTCAAACCGATCTAATACAGCAGCAGCAGGCTGGGCCAATAATGTAATAAAATCAGGTTGAGGTGATACGAGATGAATCCGCAACGTATAATCGTCCAGAACCTCTATACCACTTAATTCTTTACTTCTACCAGCCAATACATCACCAGCACCAACAATATTTTCAAATATATATGATGTCGGTGCCGAAACCCGCAAAGAACGCTCCCAAGTAAACTTGCAGTCTCCCGCCGTTACATTCCGCCCATTATGAAAATAAACATTATCCTTTAGATAAAAAGTAATCGTTTTGCCGCCATCAGTAACTTCCCATCTTTCAGCAAGAGCAGGAGATAAAATACCCTGGGCGTCATAAGCCACCAATCCCTGAAAAATCAAACGGGCAATGCTAATCTCCCCGTCCGACCAGGCATAGGCAGGGTCGATATCCTGCACAGAGGAAGAAAGCTGTACCACCAATTCCTTATCCAGGGGCCGTCCCTCCTCCCCGGTAGAAAAGCCACCGGAAACAAAGACGCCAAACACCAGTAAGATAACAGCGCCTAATAATAGATAGCCATTTCGCCTCTTGCGAAAAAAAGCCTTTTGCCGTACCTTTTCTTCTGCACTTTTACTGTATTGCATGATTTCACTACCGGTCAGGTCTCTCTTTTCCATGCCGGAGGTAATATGAAATTCATTTTTACTCATATCATTTTCATCGCCATCATTTTATTTTATAATAATCGTTCTAATCGGTCATTATTGCGGATGCCGGGAATTCTCCCCCGTTTAGCCACTGGCTTACCGTCCACCTCTTTGATATCCATAGTCATATCAATGGCAGACGCCCCAGAAATATAACTGCCTACACCGAAAGAGTCTACACCGGCTTCTTTTAGTATGGTAACCCGCTCCGGCGTAAGCCCACCAGAAACAAAGATTCTTACCTTTTCATAGCCTGCTATATCCAGCCGTGCCCGTAGTTCCTTTACCAGTTCTGTGGTAACACCACCCCGTTCACCAGGTGTATCCAGACGGATACCATCTAAGCTATCTCCTAGCGCCTCTGCCACCCGTAAAGATTCTTCCCCTTCATCCTTGAAGGTATCTACTAATACCAAACGCAAAGCGCCGTCAGGCATTACCTTATGATAGGCAAGCGCTGCCTCTACCGTATCCCCTACAATGAGCATTAAAGCATGAGGGGCCGTGCCCTGCGGCTCTCTACCCATAAGCTTTGCCCCTAAGATGCAGCTAGCCCCATCTGCCCCGCCGACTAAAGCAGCCCGCTCCATGACAGGCGCTACAGCAGGATGCACGTGTCTAGCCCCGAAACAAGTGATAGGATAATCTCCGGCTGCCGCTTTAATTTCTTTTGCCGCTGTTGCCCAGCCACAAGAAGAAGCAAGCATCCCTAAAATCACTGTTTCCATTAAACCAAAGCTGCTATAAGGGCCGGAAATGGTCGCAACCACTTCTTTATAGTGAAATTCAGTCCCCTCCGGTAAAGCCCACAACTCAATACCAGGCTTCCCTTGCAGCAAGTTTTTCACTTCACCGATACCGGCAAAGATACCGTCTTTTCGGGCAAAAATTTCCGCTTTGACCTGGGCGTCTTCCCGTCCTAGATGAGATAGAATCTCTAGCGTTTTCACAAAATAAATATCTGTAGTTGCTCCCGCTAAAATCTCATCATGGTTTGCCGAGTAAAACAATCTATCTGCTTCCGGCTGAAATGCTGCTACTGCCTGCATGGTGTTTAGTTCTTTGTTTTGTTCTTTCATCTTCCCTGCTCCTTTTTACTCCTAGTTTTTCATAAGGCTATCTTGCCATGCTCTTGCCACTTTTATCTCTAACGCTTCCAAATCGCCGCTATTTTCAATAATCACATTTGAATAAGGAATCTTTTCAGCATCAGGCATTTGATTGGCTAAAGCCGCCAACGCCTGCTGCTGTGAATACCCCCGATAGGCCGCCAGCCTTGCCAATACAGCTTCCTGCCGGCACACAACCAACCAAATAGTATCCACCAGATCTGTAAGGCCTGCTTCAATCAGCAGCGGTGCCTCCACCACAACACAAGAAGTTCCCTGTTTACGATTGATTTCGATTTGACGTCGCACCTCTTCTGTAATAGCCGGATGAAGGATTGCCTCCAGCTCCTCTTTTTCTTTTTTATCAGAAAAAATATTTGCAGCCATTTTTTTTCGGTCCAGACTACCATCAGGCAACAGATAGACATCACCCCAATGGTCTATGATTTGCTGTAAGCAAGGCTGTCCCGACGCTACTAACTGCCGGCTAATCACATCACAATCAATAACCACGGCGCCAAAACCTTTTAGGATTTTCCCTACTGTAGACTTTCCGCTACCAATATTGCCTGTTAGCCCTATGATTTCCATACCGTTTTCCTCTTCTCCTGCCCACCGCCAAATTTATTTTTTCTTATTTTTGACAATGGGAACAAAAATGACTGCTCCTACCGGCTATTTTCACCCGCTGGATGGACCTACCGCAAACATAACACGGCGCATCTTCCCGCTGATAAACCTGAAGAAAATCCTGATGACCACCTTTCTTCCCTTCTCCATCTACATAATCCCGAAAAGTAGTACCTTTATGTAATACCGCCTCTGCCAAAATCTTTTTGATACATTGACACAAGCGTTTAACTTCCGCCTTTGAGAGTGTGCTGCATACCCGCATCGGCAAAACACCTGCTGCAAACAGCACTTCATCTGCATAAATATTGCCCAATCCCGCTACAATTCCCTGGTCTAAAAGGGCTGCCTTGACTCTCACCTTTTTATTCTTTAATCTTTCATAAAAATATGCAGGAGAAAAGTCATCAGATAATGGCTCCGGCCCTAGGGTTGCAAGTCCATGATCAGAAGAAACGTCACCTCCGGGAAATATGACCATCTTACCAAAGCGACGCACATCTGTAAATCTGATTTCCTTGCCATTACCGAGAGTAATGACAACATGGGTATGCTTTTTCAGGGGCCGCTCGGCACCTTCACAAATCAGCTGCCCCGTCATACGCAAATGAACCATTAAAAGATTTTCTCTCGACGCATCATCTCGAACCCCCACCAGCAAATATTTTCCCCGCCGTGCTACTGTGCTGATAATACTATTTTCTAAGGCACGGCAAAAGGCCATCGACGTCAAAGGCGCAATCACATCTTCATGGTGCACCGTCACTTTAGCAATTTTTTGTCCACAGATTAACGGTTCTAAACTGCTGCGCACTGCTTCTACTTCTGGTAATTCGGGCATATTTCCACCTCTTTTCTAGACCGTTTCTCGCTTATAACTTCTTCATATCATACCAATTGGGTCCCATTTTTATATCTGCAATGAGCGGCACCTGTAAATCCACCGCTTGTTCCATGCAAGACTTTACCAACGGAATAAGAATCTCTTGCTCCTCTGTCACCATATCAAAAATTAATTCATCGTGTACCTGCAAAATCATTTGAGACTGCAATTGCTTTTCTGCTATAGCATGGGCAGTTAAAATCATCGCCTTTTTGATAATATCTGCCGCACTTCCCTGGATAGGACTATTCATAGCCAGCCGCTTACCAAAATTTCGCACAGTAAAGTTCTTACTAGCCAACTCCGGCAAATACCGTCGTCTGCCCAGAATGGTAGTTACAAAGCCATCCTGCTTTGCCTGCTCTACAATGTTTTCAAAATACGCTGAGATTTTTTCATAACGCTGAAAATATTTTTCGATATAAACTTTTGCTTCCTTTCGGCCAATCCCTAAGTCTCGCGCCAAACCAAAATCACTGATGCCATAAATAATGCCAAAGTTTACCGCCTTTGCCTTCCGCCGCATAGAAGCATCTACCTGGTCTAATGGCACCTCAAAAACCTCTGCTGCCGTCCGGGCATGGATATCTTCTCCCTCTAAGAAGGATTTACATAATACCGGGTCTCCAGAGATATGCGCTAGAACCCGCAGCTCGATTTGAGAATAGTCAGCCGCCAGTAATAAATTCCCTTCTTTTTTGGGAATAAACACCTTGCGTATCTGTCGTCCCATTTCCATGCGAACAGGGATATTTTGCAGATTCGGCTCAGTAGAAGATAACCGTCCAGTCGCTGTCACCATCTGG
>CAMNVD010000097.1 GCA_946562005.1 uncultured Clostridia bacterium
AATCCAGTGTGTGGAACTGTCTGATGACAAGAAATATGGTAAATTCGTCGTAGAACCTATGGAAAGAGGATATGGCATTACCTTAGGGAATTCTTTACGGCGCGTACTCTTATCTTCTTTGCCAGGAGCAGCTATTAGTGCAGTAAAAATTGACGGTGTATTGCATGAGTTTTCTACCAGCCAAGGGGTGGTGGAAGATATAACTGATATTATCTTGAACTTAAAGGGCCTAGCGGTGAAGATGTATGGCGACGAACCAAAAATCGTTTACATCGATGCACAAGGCCCAGGTGAAGTAACTGGTGCTGATATCCAGTGTGATGCTGATGTGATGATTGTCAATAAAGAGCATCATATTGCAACCTTAAGTCAAGATGGACATCTGTATATGGAAATCACCGTGGAAAAAGGCCGAGGCTTTGTTACTGCAGAGAAGAACAAAAAGGATGACCAGCCAATCGGCGTGATTCCGGTAGACTCTTTGTTCTCTCCTATCCTTAAGGTAAACTTCTCTGTAGAAGATACCCGGGTAGGGCAACAGACAGACTATGACAAACTGACTTTGGAAGTATGGACAGACGGCAGCATCTTGCCGGATGAAGCTGTGAGCAATTCTGCAAGAATTATCAGCGACTATCTGAAGTTGTTTGTAGGACTCACGGAAAGTGTTCCGGATGAGGTAACCCTCATCGAAAAAGAAGAAGAAAAGAAAGATAAGCTCCTAGAAATGACCATCGAAGAGCTAGACCTTTCTGTTCGTTCTTACAACTGCTTGAAACGGGCAGGCATCAACACCACTTTGGAACTGACACAAAAGACCGAAGAAGAAATGATGAAAGTCCGCAACTTAGGCAGAAAATCTTTAGAAGAAGTTATCGCAAAACTAGCTGACCTGGGTATCTCTTTGAAACCCAGTGAAGATTAATAAAGGGAGGTTTGGAAATGGCATACCGCAAATTAGGAGTTAAAAGTGGACATCGTCGTTCTATGTTACGGAACTTGGCGACTTCACTCCTGAAAAACGGCAAAATAGAAACCACCGAACCCCGGGCAAAAGAATTGTCTAGTGTCGTAGAAAAAATGATTACCCTGGGTAAAAAAGGTGACTTAGCAGCTCGCCGTAGTGCCTTGGCCTACTTGATGGAAGAAGATGTGGTTACCAAGCTCTTTACCGAGATTGCACCCGGCTATGCAAATCGCCAGGGGGGATACACCAGAATCATTCGCTTAGAACAACGGCGTGGGGATGGAGCCCAAAAAGCTCTCATAGAGTTGGTATAATTTTAGCAGTTTTCCAAAAGTAGAGTCAGGATGCATTTCCTGGCTTTGCTTTTATCTGTATACTTCACAGCAAAGGGGGAGTTCCATTCATGTTTAAGCTGGAAAAAGTATATTATAAATATCATGGGGAAGCAGGCTTTGCCCTAAACGGTATGAGTCTTACTATCCCCAAGGGGCAGTGGGTAGCGGTTATTGGTACTAATGGTTCTGGTAAATCTACCTTTGCCCGGCAATTAAATGGACTACTTTTGCCTTTGCAGGGTAAAGTCTGGGTTTCCGGTCTGGATACGGCGCAAGAAGGGAATATTCCGCTGATACGGCGTTATGTTGCTTTTGTGATGCAAAATCCTGATAATCAAATCGTTGCCTCTACCGTAGAGGAGGATACCGCCTTCGGACCGGAAAACTTGGGTTTGCCGCCGGAGGAAATCCGGGAACGGGTCAATGAAGCTCTGGTTTGGGTAGGCATTGGCCATCTGAAAAATAAATCACCTCATTTATTATCAGGCGGGCAAAAACAGCGGCTTGCTATTGCAGGAGCCCTTGCTATGCATACCAATTGTCTGGTACTAGATGAGCCTACTTCTATGTTGGACCCACAGGGCAGACGTGAAGTGCTTTCTACTATTGCAAGGCTTCATCAGGAAAAGAAGATGAATATTGTGCATATTACCCATAGCATGGAGGAGGCTGCTTGTGCAGAAAGAATCGTGGTGATGTCTGAGGGACAGATTGTTATGGATGGCACACCAGAGGAAATCTTCGGGCAAGAGTCGACTCTAGCAGAATTGGGATTAGAATTGCCGGCAGTGACAATGCTGGGTAATCGGCTAGCAGCAGATGGCTGGGAAACTTTACGGAATCAGTTAGAAACAGATGGGTTGGTGGAAAAATTATGTCTATTGAAATAAAAGATATGGGCTTTACCTATCAACCAGGAACACCGTGGGAGCATACCTCTTTAAAAGATATTAACTTATCCATTTCTTCTGGTGAGTTGGTCGCGATTATTGGGCACACTGGCTCGGGGAAATCTACACTGGCTCAGATACTTTGCGGGTTGCTGACACCGACAACTGGTTCTTGCACGGTAGAGGGGATTTCTATCGGGAGCGATACTAAAGTGTCTCAGGTCGTAGGAAAAGTAGGCTTGGTCATGCAATACCCTGAACAGCAGCTGTTTGCAGAAACAGTAGAAGAAGATATTGCATTCGGACCGAAAAATTTAGGTTGTAGCGAAAAAGAAATAAAACAAAGAGTGCGGCGGGCATTGATTCGTGTGGGTTTGGATCCAGACGTGTTTGCGGCTCGTTCGCCGTTAATGCTTTCTGGCGGGGAAAAGAGACGGGTTGCCATTGCGGGCATATTAGCTATGAAGCCGGAAGTTTTGATTTTAGACGAGCCCCTGGCGGGCTTAGACCATAACGGCAGCAAAGTGCTGCTGGAGTTGATTAAAAATTATCATAACGATGGACAACGGACAATCATCTGGATTAGCCACAGCATGAATGATGTGGCAGAAGTGGCCCAGAGAATGATTGTATTAAATAAAGGGGAGCTGGTATTAGACGGCGCTCCAGGAGAAGTATTTACTCAAAAAGAAGACTTGGATAAATGGGGGCTGGATGTGCCGGCGCCTATGCAAATCATTGGGGAACTGCAAGCAAGAGGCAAAGAGATTCTTGGTACTGCCCTGACTATGGAAGCTGCCTATGAGAAAATCTCTGCCTGGCTGGGTAAAGGTGAAGGCGGTGATGACGCTTGAAACCGACAGTGTTAATCGGACAATATTATCCGGTAGATTCTTTTTTTCATCGGTCTGACCCACGGGCGAAGATTGTTACATTGTTTTTCTATTTTTTTGCCTTGTTTATGGTCGATGATTTGTATGCAAAAATTGGCGTGAC
Organism: uncultured Clostridia bacterium; assembly: GCA_946562005.1. GTDB lineage: Bacteria > Bacillota > Dehalobacteriia > UBA4068 > JAAVYR01 > JAAVYR01. The sequence goes on from CAMNVD010000097.1 coordinate 3,189, forward strand.
GGTATTGCTGTTTATCGGCGTTCTTATTGCTAGAATTCCTTTGAAAATGCTTTTAAAAAGCCTGAAACCTGTGGTGTTTTTCGTGGTGTTGACGGCGGTATTAAATGCTTTTATGATTCCAGGGGAAGTGGTATGGCAATGGGGATTTTTGAAGATTACTGATGCTGGGATTTACCAAGGGATTTGGATGGCATGGCGGTTGATTCTTCTCATGATTTCGGCGTCGCTTCTGACGCTGACTACCACGCCCATTGCCTTTACAGATGGATTAGAATCTTTGCTAAAGCCTCTCAATATGATAAAAGTACCTGTTCATGAGTTGGCCATGATGATATCCATTGCCCTCCGTTTTATTCCTACTTTAATGGAAGAAGGAGAACGGATTATTCAAGCGCAGATGGCTAGAGGTATGGATTTTCATAAAGGGTCCTTGAAGGAACGCATTAAAAATATTTTGCCATTGCTGGTACCTTTTTTCTTAAGCGCTATGAAGCGGGCAGATGAATTAGCAGAGGCTATGGAATCCCGCGGCTATCATGGCGGCAGTGGCAGAACTAGAATGCGGGTATTGACTTTTACTGTAGCAGATATGATGCTAGTTGCATTAATGTTTGTGTTTTTGGTAGGGCTGTTTCTTTATCGGTGGGTGCTGTAGAATGCGAAAAAATGTGAAGCTAATCATTTCCTATGACGGTGCAAATTACTCTGGCTGGCAGAGGCAGGCAGAAGGCCGGGGCTTAGGCATCCAGCAAGTGATAGAAGACGCCCTGGGTAAACTATTAGGGGATGTCACTCATATTACAGGTGCTGGCAGGACAGACGCAGGCGTTCATAGCTTAGGGCAGGTAGCGAATTTTTATACAGCGTCTTCCTTACCGGTGGAACGAATGGCCTATGTGTTGAATAACTGTTTGCCTCAGGATATTCGGGTGCTTCAGGCGGAGGAAGTATCTGTAGAATTTCATGCTCGTTACGATGCTGTGGGAAAAACCTATTGCTACTATGTAACACCGGAAAGTAAGCCAACAGTGTTTCAGAATCGATATAGCTGGCATTTAGCAGAACAATTAGACATTGATAAGATGCAGGAAGCAGCCGGTTATTTTCTGGGGGAACATGATTTTCGTAACTTTGCTGCTAGTGGTTCAAGCGTGCAGGATTTTGTGCGACGGATTGATATTTGTGATATTTCCCTTCATCAAGTAACGCCTGCTATGCCTT
>CAMNVD010000098.1 GCA_946562005.1 uncultured Clostridia bacterium
TATTTCAGACGCTAGTAAAAAGTTATTTAAACATAAAAAAGTTTTCCTGCCGTTACCATAACGATAGGAAAACCTTCTCTCATAATTTTCTGATAATGGAAAATTACATATTGTTGAAATGTTTGTATAATTGGGCTTTTTTTCTGTCAGCAGCATTTTTGTGGATAATCCCTTTGCTGGCAGTTTTATCCAATAATTTTACAGTTGCTACTAATTGTGCTTGCGCTTCTTCTTTATTACCAGTCGCAACAACTGCTGCAAACTTTTTCAGCTGAGTCCGCATTGCAGATTTCGCAGCCATATTTCTTTGCCGTCTTGTTTCAGCAACAATAACACGTTTTTTAGCAGATTTAATGTTTGGCACAAAAGTCACCTCCTCATGACAGCCTTAGAATTATATAAAATCAATATTCTACATAATGAACAAGAAACATTTTACCACGCCAAAATAAAAAAAGCAAGTCTCCATCACAAGAATTCCCAGAAAAATTCTATATTTTTCCGGATTGCCCTATCCAGCTATTTCTGAGCACAGATTTCCAGGATAGCGATTTGTAATCCTTTGTTTAATTCCAACAGCCCCATTTTATTCTTTTTATCAGCGTCCAGTAAGATTTCCAAGTTTTTCTCCAAGCTTTCCAGGGAAAAACCAACACTCTGTTTGGCTGCCTTTTCAATAACATAAGGATGTTGGCCCAGCGTTTTAGCAATATCAGTATTCCGGTATCCGGCTGCACGCATACATTTTGTCTGATAAATCAAGCGGAATTGCCGTGCTAGAAGCACTAATATTTTTTGTTCTGACTCCCCTTGACGTATCATTTCTTCTAAAAGCAAAAGACTTTTTCCGCCATCTCTACCCGCTACAGCATCAATTAGGGAAAAAATCGTAAAGAGACTATTCTGACTCACGATTTCTTTGGCCTGCGCTAGTGTTACCAAGGGCGCACCGCCACAATAATCAATCAGCTTATCTATTTCCTGTGTCAGCAAAAATAAGTTATTGCCCACAGAAAGCACTAAATAATCTGCCACTGGTTTTTCATAATCTGTATTTCGCTTTTTGAATTCCCGACGGATAAATTCATAGACTTCACCGCCCTGCAATAATGGGAATTCTACTAGTCTACCCACCTTGGCTACTGCTTTTACCAGCTTGCGATTTTTATGGATACCCGCCTCCGCCAGAAAAACCAAGCACGTATGTTCTACCGGGCTTGCTAAATAATCCAGTAGGCAATCCAGATTTACCTTGGTGGATTCAACATCTTCCCCTTCCTCTGCCTTAGCGTTTTTCTTACCGCCGCCCAACCAGAGAGAAGCATTTTCTACCAGCACCAACTTCTGACTGGAGAAGAAGCCCATAGTCGCCACAGCATTTAATACCTCGCTGACTTCGCATTTACTAGCATCTATCCTCTCTACATTTAAGTCTTCTGTATAGCCATTGGTAAAAAATTCTGTAAATTTCCCTATAGCTTCCCCCATGTTATAGCATTCTTCTCCATAAAAAACATAAGCAGGCAGATAACTACCCTTTTCTAGTTCTTTCAATAGTTTCTGCAATCATCTAGCTCCTTACTATTTCACCTTTATTTTCCCCGTAAAAATGTATCGATAGCATAAGTTTTTCCGTTGGTCTTCACCATAATGGCGCCATCCCTATCTGTGCGATACAACGGAATATTTGCTCCTTGCCAATAGTTTACCACATTCTTGCCAGGATGGCCAAATTTATTTCCCCGCCCAGCGGAAGCAATAACCACTTCCGGATTAACCTGCTGATAAAATTCTTCATGTAAACTACCGTTACTACCATGATGCGGCAGAAGCAATATCTCAGACTGCAAAGGAAAATCAACAATTTCGGCTAGTGAAGCATTTTCATTATCCCCAGTCAACAGTATATCCACATCTCCATAAGTGAGCTTTAATACCAGTGAACCGTTATTGGCGTCATCTTCCGGATAATTACCGCCGGCAACGGGATAAAACACCTCCATAGTCAGCCCCGGCTCTAATGTGATTCGTTGCCCTTGTCGGACAAAGGAAACAGGAATATTGCGTTCTTCAGCTAGCCCTAATAACAACTGCTGTTCCTCTACATCCGGAAAAACATCCGATGTAATAAATAACGCCACATCTAAATAAGCAAGAGCACCCTTGATTGCTGCTGTATGGTCATTATGAGGATGGGTATTTATGACAGCGTCTAATCTGGTAATACCCCGCTGCTTCAGATAAGGCAAAACAGCCTTTTCTCCCAAATAGTCATCACCTGATATATTAACACCGCCATCTACTAAAATATGTTTCTTTTCCGGCGTGATGATTAGCGTGCTACTGCCTTGCCCGACATCCAAAACTACTACCTCTAACTGGTGTCCCCAGGAAATATTGGGTAAAAATAATATTGCTACCAAAGCCATTATCACCAGCCAGCTATAAGCCGACTTTCCCTGTTTTGCTTCATCAACGGAAATCTCTGAAGATTCTATAGCTTTTTTCGCCAGCATCCCATCTAATAATTCCCCCACACCGCTAGCAAAGGACATCTGCCCCTTTGCCAGAATGGGTAACGAGAGAAGTAAAAGATAAAATAGCACAATCAACCAAATAGGGGGCTTAGCTACGGTAAAATAAGCAAACGGAATTTTTTCAAAGAATGCAGATAAAGCATAGATACCATCAGCGATGAGCCCCGCTGTATAAAGAGGTACGGTAGCCCATACCACACTCAGGAAAGAAAAGAGACAGGAAATAATGCCGAGTAACACCACCAACCCCACCAGCGGAATAATCAATGGAGAAAGCAGCATACCGCCAACGGTCAAAAGAGAGTAATAGTAAGCAATCAGCGGCATGGTAGCAAACTGCGCTGCAAAAGTCACAGCTAGGCTTGCTTTGATTTTACCATCTTTCCCTGGTAATATCCGGCTAAAGACAGGCGTGAGATAAAGAATACCCCAGGTAGCAGCAAAAGATAACTGGAAACCTGCCGTCGTAATAGCAGCTGGAGAAATAAATAAGATGATGGCCGCCGCAACCCCAAGAGCCGTGAAGCTATCCCGTCCTCTGCCCAGGGCATAAGCTAGATAAATCATGATGCTCATAATCACTGCTCTCGTAACAGAAGGAGTAAAGTTTGCCATAGCGCCATAAAACAATAATCCCACAGCAACAAAGATAAGCTTCCCCCAAGGCTTGAGACGAAACATTTCTGCCACTGCCGCCATAAATAAAGCAACAAACCCCACATGAAGCCCTGATACCGCAAAGGCATGAAAGATACCCACCGCTGAAAGCATAGACTTTTCCACCGAGCTTAAATTAGATTTATCCCCAAAAATAATCCCGGTTAAAAAGCCTTTAGATTCTTCCGGAATCCGGTCAATGGCCGCATAAACCTTGTTTTTCGTGTGTTCTGCTAGCTCCATAAATCCCCAACCGCTACGGTGCCCCGTACGAAAAATCTCCCCTTGATAACGACTATCCACAGTCGCCGCTACCTCTTGAGAACTTAAATATTCACTGTAGTTAAAACTGCCCGGATTGCCAAAATATTGTCCAGCAAGAACCTTCCCCTCTACTTTAACCATATCACCATACGCAAGCGCTTGAGCATCTTCCTTGCCATAGACAAAAACCCGGTAATTCTCCCGGCCCATACCGCCATCGGGCATAATCACATTTCCCTCTAAATAAAATTTATAGCCATTTTTCATAGCCGTAGGCGTTGAAACCACCTTGCCTGTTAAGGTAACAACTTCTCCCACTTCACCAGGAAAGGCCTCCACCCTCTTCCCATTGACATCTCCCCAACAAAACCCTACTATCAAACTGAAAATCAACAGCGCATAGGGGATCTTTTTATACCAAGCAAAAACTGTTACCGCTAGCGTCACGCCAAGCAACCCCATCATAACTATGCTAGGGAAATGGAAAAACTGCCCCAGTATAATACCTATACAAAAGGCAGCTATATGCCACAAAAGCAAACGACTTTCCAATTTGTCTATAAAGCCATCAAGAACGTCTTTATTCAACCACAATCATTCCTTCTATTTTTTGATATGTAGCGTCACCAATACCAGATACATTCTTTATCTGGGTTTTCTTAGTAAAGCCGCCTTTAGCATTACGATAATCGATAATAGCCTGGGCTTTTGCCGGCCCGATGCCAGGCAGCTTGTCCAATTCAGTAAGCGTTGCCGTGTTTAAGTTAATCATACCGGCAGCAGAGTTTTCATTTTTGACTGCCGGTGCTTCTTTTGCCTTTTCTTCATAAATAGGCAGAGAACTATCTTCAATCATAATGCCCGTTTTATCCTGAGCAAAAGCAGTCGTCTCCATATCCAAGAGACCATCCGGCATCCGGATAGCGAGAGAGCCGCCAGAACCACCAGA
>CAMNVD010000099.1 GCA_946562005.1 uncultured Clostridia bacterium
AACAGCACCGATGTCCCCTTCTCCCCGTTTTCTTACAGCTACTTTGCCATCTGCCATCTCTTTATCCCCAACGATAAGCACATAAGGTACTTTTTGAGTTTGCGCTTCCCGGATTTTATAGCCAATTTTTTCATTACGCAAGTCGATTTCCGCCCGGAAGCCTGCCGCCTGCAAATCTGCAACTACTTTTTCGGCATATTCAGCCTGGTTATCAGTAATATTCAATACTTTTACCTGAACAGGTGCAAGCCATGCTGGGAACGCACCAGCAAAGTGCTCTGTAATAATGCCAATAAACCGTTCAATGCTACCGAAAATTACTCGGTGCAGCATAACTGGTCTATGCTTTTCGCCATCTTCACCGATGTAAGTCAGGTCAAAACGTTCCGGCATCTGGAAATCCAGCTGAATAGTACCACACTGCCAATCTCTGCCTAAGCAGTCTTTGATATGGAAGTCGATTTTTGGACCATAGAAGGCGCCGTCCCCTTCATTCAGCTCATATTCTTTCCCCATGTCAGTGAGAACCTTAGCCAAGGCGCCCTCTGCCATTTCCCACAGCTCATCAGAGCCCATAGAATCCTCCGGACGAGTAGAAAGCTCAATGGTATAGTCAAAGCCAAACTTGCTGTAGACTTCATCTACCAGCCGCATTACCCCTTTGATTTCATCTTCTATCTGAGTAGGTAGGCAGAAAATGTGAGCGTCGTCCTGGGTAAAGCACCGTACCCGGAAGAGACCGTTGAGCTGACCGGATTTTTCATGGCGGTGTACGAGGCCAAGTTCCCCTGCACGCAGCGGCAAGTCTTTATAAGAGTGCATTTTACTCTTATAGACAATCATCCCACCAGGACAATTCATGGGTTTAATGCCATAGTCCACATCGTCAATCTTGGTGGTATACATATTATCTTTATAGTGGTCCCAGTGACCAGAGCGGTGCCATAATTCCTCATTTAAGATAACCGGTGTTTTGATTTCCACATAGCCGGCTTCTACATGGATTTTCCGCCAATAGTCTTCCAGGATATTTCTCAGCACCACGCCTTTTGGCAGAAAGAAGGGAAATCCAGGGCCTTCCGGCGCACTCATGAATAATTCTAATTCTTTACCGATTTTCTTGTGGTCCCGTTTTTTTGCTTCTTCCAGACGGAAAAGGTAGTCGTCTAACAGCTGCTTTTTCGGGAAAGAGGTAGCGTAAAGCCGCTGCAACATTTTATTTTTTTCATTCCCCCGCCAATAGGCACCGGCAATGTTCATCAGCTTAAAGGTTTTGATTTTCCCGGTAGAAGGCACATGAGGACCAGCGCATAAATCTAAAAAATCCCCTTGTTGATAAGTAGTAATAACAGCATTCTCCGGTAAATCGCGAATCAACTCTACTTTATAAGTTTCGCCTTTTTCTGTAAAGAGAGCCAGCGCCTCTTCTCTAGTCAGCACCTTCCGTTCGAAAGTATAATCTTCTTTGACGATTTTTTCCATTTCGGCTTCAATTTTAGCTAAATCATCCTGAGAAAAGGTATGACTAGAATCAAAATCATAATAAAATCCATCACGGATAGCAGGGCCAATGCCAAACTTGGTATCTGGGTAGAGCCGCTTTACAGCTTGGGCCATGATATGAGCAGAGCTGTGCCAGAAGGTGTGCATTCCCTCCTCACTATCTGCTGTAAAGACAGCAAAAGAACCATCCCTATCCAATACTGTAGAGAGGTCAATCATTTCATCATTATACTTTGCCACGATGGCATTTTTAGCTAGACTGTTGCTGATGGATTTTACTACTTCCATCGCAGAGATAGGCCCTTCGAAGGCTCGTACATTTCCATCTGGTAAGGTTAAATTAATTTCCATAAAACACACTCCTTTTATTATCAAAAAATGAATCCGAACATAAAAAGAAACCGTGGGTATAGCCTGCCGTCAAGGGACGAAGGTTATATCCGCGGTTCCACCCTTATAAAAAACTTTTGCTCCCTTTGCTTCATCAGAAGCAAAAGTCTTTCACTCATTACCCGTTAACGCAGGCAGCGTGACTGGTTGCTACCCCAGCCAAACTCAGAAGCGGTGACATCTTATCATTCTTGAAAGTCTCTCCCAGCAAATAAGACTTCTCTCTGACAAGAATCTCTATAAAATGCGTCTTCCTCATTGCTTTTATCTATTTAATATATATTTATATTAAATCTTTTTTTTGCCCTTGTCAATTTTTTATCAAAACTTTATTTTTGAGATTGCTGCACCGTCCCTTTGCAGACTTTACACCCTGCGCAAAGCATGGCCCGTCCGCTGAAGATTTTTTGGATGGTTAAAGCAATTTTCGGCGCTTTTGCCTCGCAACCAGTATGCAAAATAATTTTCTCCGGCAAAAGATATAACAAGGAACTAATGAGCACATCATCATAGGCACCCGCCATAGCGATACCATCTGCTTGCTGCAAAAAACCTTGTTCTAACGGCAAATAGTTTTCATCTAACAAGCGAAAGCAATGGTCGGCACTCCATACCACATGAACCACATTGATTTGACTTTTTTGGGTTTTGATAAAAGCCTGGATTAAATCAATAAAAGCATCGTATTCTTTTTCTACAGTATAACGCTCGATTGCCCGGTCAATGGTTTTCCCTAAAAGGGGCAAGTACTCAGGCAAACGAAAACGCAGAAATCCCTGGATATGCAAATGTCCAGCCTCAGCCAAATAGTCAGATAAGCGCTCAGGAAGCGCAGCTAGGACATGATTAGCCCGAGCATATTCCCAATACTTCCCCATTTCTTTTTTGAGGATACGTCCTACCTGTTCTTTTTCAGAAAGTAATAGTTCACCATAACCAAGAAAAAGCCGCTCCTCTAAATAATCCACAGCTACCACTTCTTGAACAAATCGATAAATAATCCCAGATAGAGCATTACGCAAAGATTGAAATGCCGCATCCTCTACAGACTTTTTGGTCCATAAGGCAATGACCATTTGCCCCTCTGCAGCCGTTAACTCTATTTTTAATTTGCAAAGTGACGCAATCTCACCTGCAAAAGCATCCGGATAAAAAGCTTTTTTTAACCTATCATAAAGAGCTGTTGTCAGTCTATCATTACCAGCAGTAATCGTAAACGCCATATCTCTACCTCCTGGCGTTAGTATATGCTGGATTTTTAAGACTATACACAACCGCAAAATTCAACTTTTTGTCTAATACTTATGCCTCATTGTTTTCTGCATAAAACTCCCTAATTTTCCCTAATGCCTTTTTCTCTAAACGAGAAATTTGCGCCTGAGAAAGTCCCAGTTCAGCAGCGATTTCCTGCTGGGTAAGCCCCGTCAGATGCCGCTTTTGGAATACCCATTGCTCCTTCGGTGTAAGAAGGGCTAGACACTGCTCCAAATTTAACTTTTCCAGCCAAGCACCGGCACTATCCCGCTCATCTCCGATACGTTCCCATAATTCTACCTGAGACCCATCTTTACTTTCACCTACTGGTTCATAGAGAGATTTTGTAGGTCGCACTGCTTCTAGAGCTAAAATAACATCTTCTTTTTTCTTATCCAGAAGAGCAGCTAATTGTTCAATGGTCGGTTCTACACCTGTTTCTTTTTCTAATGATTCCTTTAATTGCAAAGCCTTATAAGCTAATTCTTTTACCGAACGGCTCACCCGAATACTGCTATTATCCCGAAGATAACGACGCATCTCCCCCATGATAACAGGCACAGCATAAGTGGAAAAACACACGTCAAAAGATAGATTAAAATGGTCAATAGCTTTCAACAGTCCAATCATGCCCATCTGAAACAAATCCTCTGATTCAGCCCCCCGTCCAGCAAAACGATGAACAAAACCCATCACCAATCTTAAATTAGATTCTACCAATCGGTCACGGGCTGACTTGTCTCCTTGCTGCGCCTGTTTGATTAAATTTTTACATACTTCATCCGAGAGTATCTCATGGGTGCACCGTTCCGCCCCAACTAGATTGGTAACAGCCACAATCTATCTGCCTTCAGGGGCAGGCATTTTCTTTTTTAGCGTCAAAGTCGTCCCCTCTCCCGGTGCCGAGACCACAATCACTTCATCCATAAAGCTTTGCATAAAGGAAAAACCAAGTCCCATCCGCTCTTCTTGAGTAGAAAAGCTAGGTTGCATTGCTTGATTAATATCTGCAATGCCCACACCATGATCTTTTATCTCAATAAAAAGCTCATCATCATAGCAAACAATAGAAAGATATACTTCTTTTTCCGGATTATTTTCATAGCCGTGAATAATCGCATTGGACACACCTTCAGATACCGCCACCTTAATATCCTCTAATTGGGTAAGGGTAATATCCCAATTAGAAGCAAGGGAC
>CAMNVD010000100.1 GCA_946562005.1 uncultured Clostridia bacterium
GGTACAGAGCTTATCTTTCCAGGCCATGATATAACGGCTACGGTGAAAGGTATTAGCGATGAGGGCACCCGTATTGTGGAGTTTCACTATGAGGGCGATTTCTATAAATTGCTAGACGCCATTGGGGAAATGCCTTTGCCGCCTTATATTAAGGAGCATTTAGAGGACCAGGGCCGTTATCAGCCTGTCTATGCAAGAGAAAAGGGGTCTGCCGCTGCACCTACTGCTGGTCTCCACTTTACCGACGGACTATTGCAGTCTTTGGAGCAGCAGGGCATAGAGATAGCTCGTGTTCTATTGCACGTGGGATTAGGCACATTCCGTCCTGTAAAGGTAGACAATATCCTAGACCATAAAATGCATAAAGAATATTATGAAGTAACCCAAGAAGCAGCAGATAAGATTAATGCTTGCAAAGCCCGGGGCGGCAGAATCATTAGCGTAGGGACAACCAGCACTCGGACACTAGAAACTGTGGCAACGGAAGACGGTATCGTTGTTCCCGGTACCGGTTGGACGGAGGCTTATATTTATCCAGGGTATCGTTTTAAAGTTATTAATGGCTTGATTACTAATTTTCATCTGCCGAAAAGTACTTTGCTGATGTTAGTATCTGCTCTTGCTGGGCGGGAACGAGTACTTGCGGCATATGAAGAAGCAATTAAAGAGAAATATCGTTTTTTCAGCTTTGGTGACGCTATGCTCATTGCTGATATGATAGATGAATAGATAAAGGAGATATGATATGCAACCGCCTATTTACTATACGTTGGACAAACAGGATGAAAGAACCAAAGCTCGGGCAGGTATCTTGCATACAACAAGAGGCGAGGTAAAGTCTCCTGTTTTCATGCCTGTTGGCACGCAAGCAACAGTAAAAACAATCACGCCTGAAGAGTTAAAGGAAATCGGTGCTCAGATAATCTTAAGTAATACATACCATTTATATTTACGTCCTGGCCATGACTTAATAGCAGAGGCAGGCGGCCTTCATGATTTCATGCACTGGGACCGGCCGATTCTTACAGATAGCGGCGGGTTTCAGGTATTCAGCCTCAATGACTTGCGCAAACTACAAGAGGATGGCGTTATGTTCCGCTCCCATATTGATGGTTCTTATCATAAATTTACTCCCGAAAAGGTAATGGAAATCGAAATGGCCTTAGGTTCTGATATTGCTATGGCGTTCGACCAATGTTCTGCTTATGGGGATAGCCGTCGTGATATCGAAATGGCCTTGCGTAGAACGACACGCTGGGCAAGACGTTGCAAAGAAACCCATCATCACGACCGCCAGGGGTTATTTGGCATTATCCAAGGGGGGATGGAGCCCGAACTTCGAGCATTAAGCGCTAAGGAATTGGTAGAAATGGACTTTTGCGGCTATGGCATCGGGGGGCTAAGCGTTGGGGAACCAAAACCATTGATGTATGAATTATTAGAACATACCATTCCTTTTATCCCGGTAGAAAAACCACGTTATCTCATGGGGGTGGGCTCCCCGGATTGTTTGATAGAAGGGGTTGCTCGAGGCGTTGATATGTTTGACTGTGTATTAGCAACGAGAATCGCCCGCAATGGCACTGTATTTGTGCCTGAAGGAAAGTTGGTTATCCGTAATGCGCAATATGCAAGAGATTTCCGTCCCATTGATGACCGTTGCGATTGCTATGCCTGTCGCAATTATAGCCGGGCTTATATCCGTCATTTGTTAAAGGCTAATGAAGTGTTGGGGATTCGTTTAACCACCATTCATAATTTACGCTATCTCATTCGTCTTATGGAAGAAATCAGAACTTCCATTTTAGAAGGGTATTTTCAGGAGTATCGCAAGGAATTTTGGGCACACTATCAATGTAATGAGGAAAAATAGGAGAACTTTAAACGTTTTTATTGGATAAATTTAGAAAATTTCTTGGTAAATAAAGGATTTTTTGAATTTAGAGAGAATTTACTCAAGGTTTAATATACGAAAACAAGGAGTGTAATCTATGGATAATATGACAGGCACATTGATTTATGTTGTTGGCTTAATGGCAGTGTTTTACCTGCTCTTTATCATGCCCCAGAAGAAGCAGCAAAAAAAGCGGGCTGAGGTAATGGAACAAATCAAAGTCGGTGATGAAATCGTGACCATTGGCGGGCTGATGGGTACCATCACTTATATGGATGGCCAAATCGTTAAAATTAAAGCAGGGGAAGGCGTAGAGTTAACCTTTTTAAAAACTGCTATTGCTGGACCTAAGAGCGCTTTAATCAAAGAAGGCGACGACGAAGAAGTAAACATTGACGACTTAGAAGATTATATGGACAACGAAGAAAAGAACGAAAAATAAGGATAACTGCGCAGGAAAGATAAGGCAGCCGTCATGGTTGCCTTTTGCGATGTTATTCATGAGAATATATAAGCTATCAAGCAAAACAGCAAAAGGAAATGTCAGAAGGAGGTTTATGGTATGGTAAAAGCAGGTGGTTTCAAAGTAACCATCATTGTGGCGCTGATTCTTGCAGCAGTGTACTTTTCTTTAGGACCTATCCAAACCCAGACAAATCTTGGTTTGGACTTGCAAGGCGGCGCCCATGTAGTATTAGAAGCGCAACCGGAAGAAGGACAAGAGGTAACCCCTGAAGTCATGGAATCTGTCACTGCGATTATCCGAGAACGGGTAGACGCTTTTGGTGTTAGCGAACCATTGATTCAGAGAGAAGGGGACAGACGGGTCATTGTAGAATTGGCCGGTATTGATAACCCTGAGGACGCTATTGCAATGTTAGGCAAAACGGCTCGCTTAGAATTCCGTGCGCCCAATGGTGATGTGATTGTAACCGGGGCGGATTTGAAGGAAGTAACCCCCCAAAAGAATCCACAAACCAATGAAAATATGGTTGCTATGACTTTCACGCCCGAAGGGGCAGATGCCTTTGGCGCTGCAACCATGCAATATACTGGACAAAAAATCAGCATTTATTTAGATGGTGAGTTGATTCAAGACCCAGTGGTAAATAGTCCGATTTTAACAGGGGAAGCACAGATTTCTGGTGGCTTTGCTACCTTTGAGGATGCTGCCCGTATTGCAGCTTTACTGAGAAGCGGTTCTTTGCCTATTGACTTAGAAATCATTGCCCATCAAACAGTAGGTCCTACCTTAGGCCAAGACTCTTTGAACAAAAGTATCAAAGCAACTGCCATCGGTGTATGTATCTTGTTTATTTTCCTGATTGCCTACTATCGTTTGCCCGGTGTTGTGGCAGTGATTTCCATGATTGTTTATGGTCTTCTTTTAATGTGGGGATTAAATCTCTTGCATGCAACGCTGACTTTGCCGGGGATTGCCGGGTTTGTGCTTTCTGCCGGGATGGCGGTGGACGCTAATATTATCATTTATGAACGTATCAAAGAAGAACTGCGGGCTGGTAAATCTCTCTTTGCCGGAATCGAATCCGGCTTTAAGCGGGCAGTGATTACCATTATTGACGCCAACGTAACCACATTGATTGCAGCCCTGGTATTGTTCCAGTTTGGGACAGGTTCTGTGAAGGGCTTTGCTGTTACCTTGTCTTTGGGGTTATTTGCTAGTATGTTCACAGCCATTGTCTTTACCAAGTATTTACTCTTGGCAATGGCTAGTATCAATGGCCTTCGCAATAAGAAATTCTATGGCGCTTAAGAAAGGGGAGAGAAACGGTGCAATTTGTTCAGAAAAGAAAAATCTGGTATATTATCTCTTTGGCTGTTATCATTCCCGGTTTGATTTCCTTGTTTTTAAGCGGGTTAAATTTGGGGATTGACTTTACTGGTGGTAACATTTTACAGATGAAATTTGAACAGCCTGTAGAAATGGCTGATTTACGTGAAGGCATTATGGACTATACAGACCAAACGCCGGCTATTCAGGAAACAGCTGATAACGAATATTATATTCGTGTTAGTGTCTTAGACACGGCGGCTTCCAGCCAATTACTGACAGGTTTAGAAGAAAAATTCGGTCCTTATGAATTAACACAAAACGAGTTAATCGGTCCTGTTATGGGGAAGGAACTTGCGACTAATGCCATTTTAGCTTTGCTCATCGCCTTTGCGCTGATGCTGGTTTACATTGCATTCCGCTTTGAGCTGCACTTTGCTATTGCGGCAGTGGTACCGTTGATTCACGACGTGTTAATCGTAATCGGTATTTTCTCTTTGTTAAAATTGGAAGTAGACAGCACTTTTGTTGCAGCAGTGCTTACCGTTATCGGTTATTCCATCAATAACACCATCGTTGTGTTTGACAGAATCAGAGAGAATAAGAAACTTTACAAGAAGGAC
>CAMNVD010000101.1 GCA_946562005.1 uncultured Clostridia bacterium
GGTACTTGGGGGTTACCCCCCTGGGAGAGTAGGTCGTTGCCAGGTCTTTTTTTATACCTTTGTGTTCCCCGATAGCTCAATGGTAGAGCACTCGGCTGTTAACCGAGTTGTTGTAGGTTCGAGTCCCACTCGGGGAGCCAAACTTTTTGCCCTGTGAAAAATCACAGGGCACTTTTTTATTTTAAATGAAACTTTAAGCTAAATCCGATTTTCTTCTCCCCAAATGCATAGCTGATCTAGTACGACCATTAGGGATTCGCCTCTTGGGGTTAATGTGTATTCTACTTTAGGTGGGATTTGAGGATATTCTTTTCTGCTAATTAAGCCATTTGCTTCTAGCTCTTTTAAGTTCAAACTTAAGGTTTTATCGGAAATGGTTTTGATATAACGGCGCATATCATTAAAGCGAACGGGAGCAAACTCCATGAGACAATAAAGAATAATCATTTTATATTTGCCGTTAATTAGCGACAAGGTATAATGGAAACCGGTATCTTCAAAATTTGCCTTTTCAATATAATTGTTTATCATAATGTTCACTTTCCTTTAAGTAAGTACCTGTCTTAAATGTAGGTACTTGATTTGTTTTCCTTCTTTGGTAGAATTATAATATCAACTATACGTAAAGTCAACTTTATCGAATAAGGAGGAAACTATAATGGGTAAGAAAGTAGTAGTAATAACGGGGAGTCCTCGAAGAAATGGAAATAGCTTTGCCATGACGGATGCTTTTGTTAAGGCGGCTGAAGCAAAAGGTCATACAGTTATTCGTTTTGATGCTGCTTTAAAAAAAGTAGGCGGTTGTCGGGCTTGCGAGACTTGTTTTTCTAGCGAAAAAGCCTGTGCTTTCCATGATGAGTTTAATATGATTGCACCTGCTATTTTGGAAGCCGATGCCATTGTATTTACAATGCCTGTTTATTGGTATTCTATTCCGGCTCAGATTAAAGGGATTATTGATTGTATTTTTTCTTTGGTTGTGGGGGGAAAGGATATTGCAGGGAAAGAATGCGCATTGATTACTTGTTGTGAGGAAGATGATATCTCTGTTATGGATGGTGTTCGCATTCCTATTGAACGCATGGCTGCTTTTAACAAGTGGAAAATGATAGGGGAAGTTTTAATTCCAGGAGTTCTGAACGTTGGAGATATTGATAAAACGGATGGCTGCAAAAAGGCGGTTGATTTAGCTGATGTGATTTAGGAAAATAATGAAAATGATGTATCTGAGAAATAAAAATCAAGAAAG
Source organism: uncultured Clostridia bacterium (assembly GCA_946562005.1). Classification (GTDB taxonomy): domain Bacteria; phylum Bacillota; class Dehalobacteriia; order UBA4068; family JAAVYR01; genus JAAVYR01. The sequence continues at coordinate 1,250 of CAMNVD010000101.1, forward strand.
GTCAAAAATAATTATAAATGGAAGATAATTTAAATTAATCAAGCTAAATAACCTAAAACCAGCTGAAATCAGCTGGTTTTCTTTATTGCATAGAATAGAACGTGGGGCATATAATATAAATAGTCAAGAAAGGTCAAAAGGTCAAAATAGGACAGAATAGTAAAGGAATGAGTGTTATGGCAACTTTAGCAAAACAAATTGAGAATTATATTAAGCAAATGATAGACCAAAGTCAAGAAGGATTTATTGATATTCGTCGTTCAGAAATGGCAGGACTTTTTATGTGTGTGCCTTCCCAAATCAACTATGTATTGGAAACTAGGTTTTCTAACCAACAAGGGTATCTAGTGGAGAGCAGACGAGGTGGCGGTGGATTTGTTCGCATTATCAAGTTATCTGTGGAAGGTAGTGAAAACCTCCTGGCTATGGTTAATCGTGCAGAAGGTAAGCAGGTATCTCAGAAAAGTGGGGATGGCCTTATTGATAGGTTGGTGGAGGAGGAATTATTAACTGTACGTGAGGGTTGCTTTATCAAGGCGATGACGCATAGCAATATTTTTAGGAATTTACGTACGAGGGAATTTGCTGATTCTGAACAATCTGGGGCAGAATTGGAAGAAATTTTGCGTGGTCGTATGTTGCATACGGTTTTGGTTAACCTATTAAGAACAGATTTTTAATGGTGGGGTGAGGAATATGCTTTGTGAAAAATGCAAAAAAAATACAGCAACAGTATGTGTGACAACCATTATTAATGGAGATAAAACGGTGAAAAATCTTTGTCCGGCTTGTGCGGAACAGGAGGGGCACTTAAATATGCCGCTTTCTTTTGACCATGATTTTTCTTGGCAAAATCTTTGGCCGACAATCTTTTCCCTAGGACAGGGGGAACTGAATAGGGGGAGTAATGCTCAGACTTGTCCTCATTGTCATCTTTCCTTTCAGGAATTTGCAAAGGGTGGCAGATTTGGTTGCAGTCACTGTTATGAAGCATTTCAGCCACAGTTAAAAGCAATGCTCCAGCGGGTGCAGGGTAGTGAACAGCACACGGGAAAGCTCCCTAAGCGGTTGGCTGGAGTGAAGGGAATCAGACGGCAAATAGACGCCTTGAGAGGACAATTGCAGCAGGCAATCGATGTAGAAAACTTTGAATTGGCAGCAAAACTCAGGGATGAAATCAAAGTATTACAAGAAACGGTGCAGAAGGGGGATGCATAATCATGGCAAGCAATAAAAAATTTGCTGAAATCGCTACTAAATGGAATGAAGCGGAAGCAGTCAACCATGATATTGTGCTTTCTACCCGGGTAAGATTGGCTAGGAATCTGGCGGCGTTACCTTTTCCTCACGGGATGACCTTAGCAGAACGTCAGGAACTAATAGACGCTGTTGGCCGGGCTATGAAAGATACGCCTTTGGGACAAAGCGGATATTGTTTTTTCCGAGGAGAGGAATTAACAGAGCTGGAAAAGGCATTATTATTGGAAAAACATTTGATTAGCCCGCAATTTGCAGGGGGAATGAAAGAACAGGGCATCTTAATCAGTGCGGATGAAAGTATCGTCGTGATGATAGGTGAGGAAGACCATGTGCGGATACAGTCTTTCTTGCCAGGGTTACAGCTTTCTGCTGCTCTTGCTGGGGCAAACCAAGTAGACGACTGGTTGGAACAGGGATTGGACTGGGCCTTTGATGATAAAATCGGTTATCTGACGGCGTGTCCTTCTAATGTGGGGACGGGGTTAAGAGCGTCTGTCATGGTGCATTTGCCTGCTCTTGCTATGACGGGACGGCTGGAACAACTATTTGCTGCTATGGGAAAGCTAGGCCTTACGGTGCGGGGCATTTATGGCGAAGGCAGTGAAAGCATGGGCGCCCTCTACCAAATCTCTAATCAGGTGACATTAGGTTATAGTGAGGAAGAAATCCTGGCTCGGCTGGAAACGGTCATCAACCAAATCTCTGCGGAGGAACAAAAGGCAAGAGACTGGCTGAAGGAGCAACAAACGGTGAAACTCCATGATATGATATGGCGGGCCTATGGCACGGCTTCTTTTGCCCGGACCTTAAGCCTACGAGAAATGATGGATTGTCTTTCTCGGTTACGGCTAGGTGTGGACCTGGGCATCTTAGAGCGAATGAATAAGTCTCAGCTGAATAAAATGCTCATTGGCGGGCAGGACCATTTCTTGATGAAGGAGGATGGACGGGAACTTGCGGCTGGCGACATTGATATATTACGGGCAAGTTTTATCCGTGGGGTATTAGACGGGAAATAAAGGATTCTTCGACGGTACTCAGAATGACTTGTTATTCCACGTTGTACGGGATGTTACTTACTACTTCTGGCAAATATAGATGGGCAAGAAGGTAGTAAATTTTGCTCTCGTAGAAGGGGGCGGATTATAGAATGACTTGCTATGCCACGTTGTACGGAGTGTTACGGGCGACTTCCGGTAAATAAGGAAGCGGCTGGGAAGTTATACGGTTGGTCTTTGCTGGAAGTGGCGAAAAGAAGATATTTGGAGGTGGTTGTTATGTTAAATAGATTGACAGAACGGGCACAAAAGGTGCTCAAGCTGGCGCAAAAAAAGGCCCAGCACTGCGGTGCCCGTCAGGTAGATACAGAACATTTGCTATGGGCGGTCTTTGAAGAAGGGGAAGGTATCGGTGCAAAAATCTTGCAGGGCATCGGGGCTCATCAAGAAGACTTGGACCAATATATTAATCAGGACCACAACTATATGCTGGTGGTCGTGGACGGCTTTTCCCCTCGGGCAAAAACAGCCATAGAGCTTGCAGCGGTAGAGGCTCGTCGTATGGGAGTAGATTTTATCGGTACGGAACACATCCTCATGGGGCTAGCTGCTGAAGGAGAAGGCATCGCTGCACGATGGCTTTATCAGCTAGGTGTGACCAAGGAGGTATTATGGCAAATCCTGGGGCAAATCCTAGGGCAGGAAATGCCTGGCGGCGGGCAGGAGCAGGCAGCTTTTGCAGGGGGGAATCCTGTGGCAGGAAAAACTTCTTTCCATG
>CAMNVD010000102.1 GCA_946562005.1 uncultured Clostridia bacterium
CCTGGAATGCCGACTACTGCGGTATTAGGGGGAATTTCTTGTAAGACTACGGAGTTAGCACCGATGCGAACGTTATCTCCAACGGTAAAAGGACCTAAAATCTTTGCGCCACAACCGATGAGCACATTATTGCCGATGGTAGGGTGGCGCTTAGCGCCTTTATCCTTTCCTGTGCCGCCTAGGGTAACCCCATGGTAGATGGTGCAGTTGTCCCCGATGACGGCAGTCTCCCCGATGACAATGCCCATACCGTGGTCTATAAATAAACCGTGGCCAATGGTGGCGCCAGGGTGGATTTCTACACCGGTGAAAAATCTGGTCCACTGTGAGAACATTCTAGCTAGAAAAAAGAGTTTATGTTGATAAAACCAATGAGCAAAACGATAACCCATAAGGGCATGAAAGCCCGCATAAAGCAGAAATACTTCTAAAGTGCTTTTTGCAGCAGGGTCGCGCTGGGCAATGTTTCTTGCATCAGAAAGTAACGACATGGAAATCCCCCTTTTGTCAGGTTATTCTTGAATCCTACAAAACATAGTGTTTTTCTTGGGTATTGTTTATATTGTAATCGTTTTCTTTGGGAAAAGCAACAAAAATTTAAAATAGCCGGCTGCGTTGCTACTCCTCATAGATATAGTATATGGTCAAGCTATCTCGTTGGTGTAGGATTGGTAAGAAATTTCGGATAAAAGAAAATGAGAAATAAAAAACAGAGTAAACAGAAGAAAAATAGATTATTTCTTGGTTTTTAATTAATAAATAGGTGAAATCTGGTTAAATTATCTTGTTTTCCCGGTTTTATGGGCTTGATATAATTCTGCCATACTTATATGATATGTAGTAGATGTTAGCACTCCTCTCTAGTGAGTGCTAATAAAAAGAGGAGGTTATGAAATGAATATGAAACCATTAGGTGAAAGAGTCATCATAAAGATGTTAGAAAAAGAAGAAACCACAGCTAGCGGCATTGTATTGCCGGATACAGCTAAAGAAAAACCCCAAGAAGGAGAAGTGGTAGCAGTGGGCCCTGGTCGTCTTTTAGAAAACGGCAGCCGTGTTGCCTTAGAAGTAAAAGTAGGCGATAAAGTAATCTACTCTAAATATTCCGGTACAGAAGTGAAAAAAGATGGCGTGGAATATTTAATCTTAAACGGTGAACGGGATATTTTAGCAATTCTCGGTTAATGGAAAAGGAATTTTTCGTATAAGGAAAATAGAGGAGGATATTGAGGATTATGGCAAAACAAATTGTTTTTCGTGAAGAAGCTCGTTATGGCTTAGAACGAGGTGTAAATGCTCTGGCTGACGCTGTAAAAGTAACCATGGGGCCTAAAGGCAGAAATGTAGTATTAGAACGGAAATATGGTTCTCCGCTCATTACCAATGATGGTGTAACTATCGCAAAGGAAATCGAACTGGAAGACCCTATCGAAAACATGGGTGCGCAATTGGTAAAAGAAGTAGCTACCAAAACCAATGATGTGGCTGGGGACGGTACTACTACGGCTACCTTACTTGCTCAAGCCATCATCAGAGAAGGCTTGAAAAACGTTGCAGCTGGTGCAAATCCAATGGTAGTGAAAAAAGGTATCGAAAAAGCAGTAGCTGCTGCGGTAGAAGACTTGAAGAAAAACTCTCGCAAGGTAGAAAGCAAAGAAGCCATTGCGCAAGTAGCTTCTATCTCTGCCAACGACACTAGCATTGGCCAACTCATTGCAGACGCTATGGAACGGGTAGGTAACGATGGCGTTATCACCGTAGAAGAAAGCCAAGGCTTTGAAACAACCCAAGAAGTAGTAGAAGGGATGCAGTTTGACCGGGGTTATCTTTCCCCTTATATGGTAACTGATACTGACAAAATGGAAGCAGTCCTCAACGACCCATACATTCTAATCACTGATAAGAAGATTGGCGCCATTGCTGACATTTTACCTGTACTAGAAAAAGTAGTACAATCCGGCAAACCGTTGCTCATCATTGCCGAAGATGTAGAAGGAGAAGCTCTGGCTACCTTGGTTGTAAATAGACTCCGTGGTACCTTTACTTGTGTTGCGGTAAAAGCTCCTGGCTTCGGGGACAGAAGAAAAGCAATGCTTCAGGATATTTCCATCCTCACCGGCGGTACTTTGATTTCTGAAGAAGTAGGCCTTAAATTAGATGGTGCAGACCTCACTATGCTTGGTCGGGCTCGTCAGGTAAAAGTAGGCAAAGAAAACACCACCATCATTGATGGTGCAGGCAGCCCTGATGAAATCAAAGCTCGGGTACAACAAATCCGCCGTCAAGCAGAAGAGACTACTTCTGAATTTGACAAAGAAAAATTGCAAGAACGCTTAGCAAAATTAGGCGGTGGCGTGGGCGTTATCAAAGTAGGCGCAGCTACCGAAACAGAATTAAAAGAAAAGAAATTGCGCATTGAAGACGCTCTGGCTGCTACTCGTGCTGCTGTAGAAGAAGGGATTGTACCTGGCGGTGGCTTGGCACTCTTAGAATCATTAAGTGCTGTAGAAAAACTTAAAGCAGAAGGCGATGAAATGACTGGGATTAACATCATCAAAAGAGCTTTGGAAGAACCAGTAAAACAAATCGCTGCTAACTCTGGTGCAGAAGGTGCTGTTATCGTAGAAAAAGTACGGGCACAGAAAAAAGGCATCGGCTACAATGCTGCTACTGGTACTTTTGAAGACATGGTGGCTGCCGGTATCGTAGACCCGACTAAGGTTACTCGTTCCGCATTACAACACGCTGCTTCTGTTGCAGCTATGCTCCTCACTACCGAAACTGTAGTAGCAGATATTCCTAAAGACGAACCAGCTATGCCAATGGCAAACCCAGGCATGGGCGGCATGATGTAATAAATAACCACAAAAACAACTGCGAAACAAAAAGGCGTTGAGAAAATTTCTCAACGCCTTTTTATATATGCAATGTAGCAGCATAAGAATGTGCAGTAGAAGTATGATACCTATTTAGGGTAGGGAGTTTTCTTGATGTGGTGCAGTTAGCTAGCAGCGCGGAGGCGATGCAGATGCTAATGAATAACAAGAGGATTTTCCAAAAGTCATTTTTATGGGGTTGTTGAGGGGAGGAAGAAATTGCCATAGATTTGTCTCCTGCTTATGTTATAAATTTATAGTTATATTAACACTATAAAATTATAGTATATTAAAATATTTTTTGTCAAGATAAACTAGTCTTAGAATAGGGAGGGGAATTTATGGTTGAGGAGATAAAAATAACAAAAAAATATCCGAGGCGAGGCGATGATGGATACAAAATTGTTTCTGTTCGCATGAAGGAAGAAATTATTGAAAAGCTGGATGAAATATCTGCTCAAACCAATCGTTCCCGTAACGAGGTCATTAATTTTTTATTAAAAGCTGCTATCGACATTGTGAAAATCGAGGAATAATTTATTATCATTTGATGTGGTATTGTCATTCTGAGGAGTGCAATGATGAAGAATCTAAAATAGTACCATATCCTATAAAGAATTTCTAACGATTGCTAACAATGATGTTTTTCACGGGAGTAGGAAGTTTTGTTTTTTGCCAAGGATTTGGTTATGGATTCTTTGCTGTGCTCAGAATGACAAGGGAGCTATGCTTTATAGGTATGGCTGCTATTTGGAATAGGTATTGGTTATTTTAAAAAATTAGCATTATCATATAGGTAGACCTGAGAAGGGATGCCTATATTTTTTTATCCCAAGGGGATATTGGTGTGAGGGATGAAAAATAAAAGATTATTTTGCTTGAAAGGGGCCAGGAAAATGAAAAAATTTTTATGCTTAATGTTGACGCTGCTGTTTTGTTTCTCGGCGTTTACTGCCTGTGCAGTGGGGGCAGATAACGCTGGGGCGGAGATGGACATCCAGCTGCAAATGGGCAGTGCTTATATGATGGTAAATGGCGCAGAAAAAGAAATCGACCCTGGTAGGGACACTGTTCCGGTAGTGGTCAATGACAGAACTTTGTTGCCTGCTCGTGCTATCGTAGAGGAAATGGGTGGAGCGGTTAGCTGGGAGGATGCTAGTGGGACCGCTACCTTTACTTATGATAATGCGGAAGTTCGTCTGACGGTAGGAAGCACTACTGCTTATATGAATGGAACTGCTTACACTTTAGATGTAGCGCCTACTGTTATCAATGACCGCACGATGCTGCCTATTCGCTTTATAGCGGAAAGTTTTCATTTTACAGTGGATTGGCAAGAGGCCAATCAGCAGGTTATCATCAAAAAAGGGGAAGGAGCGAAT
>CAMNVD010000103.1 GCA_946562005.1 uncultured Clostridia bacterium
CTTTGATACTTACAAGATTTTAGGCTGCACGCTAATGTTTTTAGGCACCATTTGTTGCGAATTAGGCGGATTGATGAAAGAGAAACTAAAAAAATCTAGGCTAGTAACAGCAACGAAACAAGAAATCAGATAAGCGAAGGAAAAGGATGTTTGTTCTTTTCCTTTTTTATTTCCCATTTTATTTATGGGGATAGTGCAGGAATAATAGGAAAAAGAGCGAATTTTTAATATTTAATGATGAAAAAGAGGTAGCCTTATGAGTCAATGGCTTTTAAGACAATGTAATAATGAAGCTGTCGCTGCGCTTGCTGATCAAATGCATATCCATCCCATGCTAGCAAAGCTGTTTTATCTGCGAGGAATCGAAGAGCCGCAGGAAATTACAGCCATTTTATCACCAGAAGAGCGATATTCTCTCTATGATCCATTCATGCTTTTAGGTATGGATACCTGTTGTGATTTGTTGTTGGAAGCAATCGAGGCTGAAAAGCTAATTACTATTTTCGGTGACTATGATGTCGATGGTGTTTCTGCAACGACTATTTTATATAAATTGTTACAAAAGCTAGACGCTAGGGTTGACTATTATATCCCGCAACGGGAAGCAGAAGGTTACGGTTTAAATATACCAGCCATCGACCTTTTAGCAGAACGGGGGACTGAGGTATTATTAACTTGTGATACTGGTATAGCAGCTATAAAAGAAGTGGCTCATGCCAAGGAAAAAGGCATGACAGTTATTATTACAGACCACCATGAAATCCCTTTTGACATAGATGATACGGGCGTCAGGACGCCTATTTTCCCACCGGCAGACGCTATCGTCAATGCAAAGAATCTGGATTGCACATACCCATGCAAGGTGCTGTGTGGGGCCGGTGTGGCCTATAAAATAGCAGAGGCTATGTATCGGGAAACCGGATTAGACTGGCAGGAAGACGAGCAAGAATACCTGGAGTTTGCTGCCATTGCCACTGTTTGTGATTTAGTTGATTTAGTAGGGGAAAACCATTTCTTGGTAAAACGTGGATTGAAGGCGTTGTGCCAGCCACGCAATCAAGGTATTATGGCTTTAATTGCTGCATTAGGCTTAGAAGGCAAAGAAATATCCTGTTATCATATTGGCTTTGAGTTAGGACCATGTATCAATGCATCTGGACGTTTGGAGCTAGCCACTATGGCAGTAGAGTTATTTGTGACGGAGGACGCATATCGCTGCCGTGAAATTGCTGCTTACTTAGTAACCTTAAACCAGGAACGAAAGAATTTAACATCTGCCGGTGTAGAGGCGGCCGAAACCCTTTTAGCAACAGGCGATTATAAAGAAGATAAAGTATTGGTGCTTTATTTGGATACGTTAGCAGAAAGCGTTGCAGGGATTGTAGCCGGCAGAATCAAAGAAAAATATCATCAACCAGTATTTATTCTTACTAATGCGCACGAAGACGGTTTTGTAAAGGGTTCAGGGCGTTCTATCGAAGGGTACCATATGTTTGAGGCAATCTCTGCTGTAAAAGAGTTGCTCACTGTGTTTGGCGGTCATCCTATGGCAGCTGGTCTTACGATGCCCAAGGAACACGTTGAGACATTTCGTACCTTACTAAATCAACAAATAACTATGTCCTGGCAAGATATGAAACCGACTTATATGATAGACCATGCCTTGGCTTTGGATAGCTGCAATTTGCGTTTATGGGATTTGATATCCCAGTTAGCGCCATTTGGAAAGAGCAATCCTCAACCTGTTTTTGCGGATAAGGGGTTAGTTATTTTAAGGGTACGCTGCATCGGCAAAGACCAGAATGTACTAAAGTTAAAAGTGCGAACATCTAGAAATATGATTTTAGAACCAATCCTCTTTGGACAAAAAGATAAATTTGTTGAGATGATTACCAAAAACTATGGGCCGGATTGCTGGCAAAAGATACAACAGGAAGACATCGGCGGCCATGACGTCTGCCTAGATTTTCTCTATACCGTTAACCTTAATGAATACCAAGGCCGCCAAAGCTGTCAAATCCAAATAAAGGATTTTCGTCCGACAAAATAAAACCATGAAAAGATGAGATAGGTGATAGGGTGAAATATTACGTTAAAACATTTGGTTGTCAAATGAATGAGCATGATTCTCAGATTTTAGCAGGCATTTTAGATAACTATACAGATGAAGTAATGGAAGTCGGTAGCGAGAAGAACGAATTAACCGAAGATATTTGGCAGGCAGATATTATCGTGGTGAATACTTGCTGTATCAGGGAAAGCGCCGAAACAAAGATTCTGGGATATTTAGGCAGTTTAAAAAAATATAAAACAGCCAATCCTAATGTAATATTAGTGGTTTGTGGATGTATGGCCCAGGAATCGGGTGCAAAGGAACGCATTAAAAAACGGGCACCCCACATTGACATCATTTTTGGTACCTTTAATTTGCCGAAGTTACAAGACTATATCAGAGAATACCGTCATTACCGGCAATTTATTTATGATGTAACGGAGACTCCCGGTTTAGAAAAAGCCGTATTACCTGTCCATCAGGATATTCAGGCTTTTAAAGGTAAAGTTAATATTATATATGGCTGCAATAATTTTTGTGCCTATTGTATCGTACCTTATGTACGCGGCAGGGAACGGAGCCGCAGTATTGCCCATATTTTAGATGAAGTTAAGGCCATAGCTGCCGCAGGCGGCAAGGAAGTTATGCTTTTAGGCCAAAATGTAAACTCTTATGGCAAAGATTTTTCGGATGGCGGCTGTCATCATTTTGCTACGCTTTTGGAAGAAGTTAGCAAAGTGGAGGGTATTGAGCGCATCCGTTATATGTCTGCCCATCCAAAAGATTTTTATGTAGAACTAATTGATACTATTGCAGCATTACCTAAGGTTTGCAAGCATTTTCATTTGCCGTTGCAGTCCGGCTGCAATCAAACATTAAAAGATATGAATCGAGGTTATACAACCGAGCAATATTGGCATATATTAGAAGCAATCAGAAAAAAGATACCAGAGTCTTCCATCACCACAGATATGATTGTGGGCTTTCCAGGTGAATCAGAATCAGATTTTCAGGAAACACTGGCATTTGTAGATAACTGCGCCTTTGATGATGCCTATACCTTCTTATATTCACCTAGAACCGGCACCGCTGCAGCAAAAAGAGAAGACCAATTGCCGGAAGAAATAAAAAATCAGCGCCTACAACAGCTATTAGAAATCCAAAATAAGCATAGTTTGGCGAATAATCAAAAGCTAGTTGGTAAGGAACAACTTGTCTTAGTAGAAGGAAAGAGCAAGAATAATCAGTCTGTGTGGACAGGAAGAACTGATACCAATAAAATTGTAAATATTCCAGCTGCTATAGGTGAAATAGATTATACTGGTATGTTTATGCCAGTGAAAATTACTACTGCAAAAACATGGTATCTGACAGGAGAATTTATCCGCTAAAAAGGGGAGAGAATGGCAAATGGCTAAAACGAGATTCGGTGCAGGCGGTAACAGCAAATCTTTTTATAAAGATGATAAAAGAAAAAGTTCTCTAGAAGCTTGCAGATGGCTATTTGCTAAGGGCCTGGACGCTTACGAATATGAATGCACCCGTGGCGTAAAAATCAGTAAAGAATTTGCGGTTAAACTGGGAAAAGAAGCAAAGTCATGTGATATTGCCTTAAGTCTTCATGCGCCCTATTATGTAAATTTAGCCGCAATCAATCCAGAAAAGCAGCAGGCTAGTATGACTTATCTACTACAAGCATTAGAAGCAGCTAATTGGATGGGAGCCACTAAAGTGGTTTTTCATCCCGGTTCTGCAAATCCTGCCGAAGAAGGGGATACAAGGGAACAGGCTTTAGTGCGTGCAAAAAACTTGTTAGCCGCAACCATTGAAGAGGCCAATAAACTGGAATTATTAGAAGATGTTTATTTATCTCCGGAAACCATGGGAAAGAAAAATCAATTAGGCAATTTAGATGAGGTAATCGCTTTATGTCAGGATTATCCTGGGGCCGTATATCCTACTGTAGACTGGGCACATCTTCATGCCTTAGGTAATGGTTGTTTGCAAACAGAAGCAGACTTTTTAGCAGTTTTTGATAGGATAGAATCAGCTCTGGGAAGAGAGGCCTGTCAAAACCTTCACTGTCATTTTTCTCCTATTGAATACACACAAGGTGGGGAAAA
>CAMNVD010000104.1 GCA_946562005.1 uncultured Clostridia bacterium
GCAATACCATCTTCGGCTAATTGTTTTAAGACTGCGGGAAAGAGGCAACGGAAATAGCCGCCGCCCCGACAGGCAGGATGTGTGCAGACTCCCGCTAGGTAGGCAGATGGGATATCCTGGTCACGGATGTGCAAAGTATAGGGGTTGCACTGCATGGCGGCTGCAATGAATCCTCGTGTTTCTTCTGTTAAGATATAAGCATATTCCGGCTTATAATATTCTGCGAAGTACCATTGGATAAAATCTTCATTATCTTGGAAGCAATAACGCCATAAATAAATCAATTCTTCTTTTTGGGTATCTGTTGGGTGTGTGGGAAAATTGATTGCGGGTGTTTCCTGACGGATACTTGTCATAGCGATTCTCCTGTATGTATTGGTTATTTTATAAGAGTGGCGGTATATTTCATTTCTAGCCAGGCTGGTTTATAGTCTTTCTTGGCTTTTTTTAGTCCAGGCAGGCCTAGGTCTTCTGCTCGGTTGACCAAGAGGTAATCTTGCCAGCTTTGGGCTAAGAAATATTTATTTAGCGCTGTATAGATGCCGTTAATCTGTAAATTGCCCTTTTCAAAGTGGATGACTGCCATATCTGGGTTTAAGGCTTCACCGATGGCAAATCCTTCTACCACACCGTCTATGATGATACAGCCGCCGGTAAGCTCCAGCTCTGTAAAGTAATCCAGAGCTTTTAAGATGGCTTGTTTTTCTTCGATGAGGGTAGGTTGTTCTTTTTCTGGGTGATGTTCATACCATCCTTCTGCATGGGTGCGGCAGGCAGGCAGTAGTTCTTCTGTGAGAGGAAGGAACTTGTAACCGGGATTTTCTGCTTCAAAGTGGCGGATATGGTTTCGCTTGCCGTTAAAGGAGCGTCCCCGTAACTGGGTGAGTGTGGAAATGTAATAGATATAGTTGGCTAAGTCCCGGTTAGCGTGGAAATGAAAATCTTGTTTTAGGACGTGCAGCATTTTGTCTCGGTCCTGTTCGGTGATTTCCTCAAAAATAGGTTCTATGCTGTTATCTTTGCAATAACCGAGAATTTTTTTTATAGCGTCGTCATAGACTAGCGGTTGTTTCTCTGTGGCGATAACGCTGTTTTTTAGGATTGGCGGAAAGAATTTTGTAATGCCTTGGTAACAGCTGCGGATATAAAGGACATTTTCCCGTTCTGCCCAGGCGAAGCCATAAGACTCCTGCCAGATGAACAGGGTGGTAAATAAATATTCCAGCGTATTATAATGGTGGTCTTGGAGATAGCTTTGAATCAGCTGTCTATGAGAGATTTCCACCGGAGTAAAATTTAAATCCGAAAAAGTGATGTTGGCGCTGGTTTGTTTCAGATTTCTCTCATGTTGCTGTGATAAACTATTTTTTGTAAATGTTTTATTTAGGTTCGACTGTTCCATGATAATGTTTCAAACTCCTTTTGTACCAGAGAAAAAGATTGATTTTTCCTTGCTTCTATTATAATCTAAATGCTAAGAATAACAAATAGGTTTTTCAAGAAAACCGGAAAAGAGGCTGTATGAACACCAATGGTATTGCTTTTGTCTTAGGGCCTTTTACTGTAAAATGGTATGGCATTCTTATTGCGTCTGCTATGGCTATTGGGCTTTTTTTAGCAGCAAGAGAAGGAAAGAAAAAAGGTATTGTCTCTGATGATATTTTAGATGTGGGCTTATGGGTGCTGCCGGCCGCTGTTATCGGCGCCAGAATCTACTATGTGTTATTTTCCTGGGATTATTATAGTGTTCACCCAGAGGAAATCATTAAAATCTGGCATGGGGGCATGGCTATCCACGGCGGGCTTATTGGTGCCATTTTGGTTGGTATCCTTTATGGGAAAATCAAGAAAAAACCTTTTTGGCTCTTTGCAGATGTGGCTATGCCTTCTGTTGCGCTAGGGCAGGCAATCGGCCGCTGGGGCAATTTCTTTAATCAAGAAGCTTATGGCTATGAGACCAATCTGCCTTGGGCTATGTATATAGACGGAGCATATCGGCATCCTACCTTTTTATACGAGTCTATTTGGGATTTAGGGTTGTGCCTATTCCTTCTCTGGTATTTGAATCGTCCGCCGAAAAAACAAGGTTATGTGCTGGCGTTCTATGCCTTTGGCTATTCTTTGGGGCGGTTTTTCATTGAGCAGCTGCGGACGGATAGCCTGATGTTGGGGCCTTTCCGCATGGCTATGGTCATTAGTGTAGCAGGGATGCTTATTGGTGTGGCTATCTTTTTCTGGCAAAAGAAATATGGGAAAGACTATTCTTATCTCATGGAGGGCGTAAGCCATAGAGCGTCTTAAAATTATAGATTTTTGTGCAAGACTGTCATCCTAAAGGTCGTGAAGGATTTTTTGGATTCTTTGTCGTTTCATTCCTCAGAATGACAAAGGGTAATAAATTATGGTTTTATTTGGAAACAGGCGGGCATAATATCATTAGGAAAGAGGTGTTAGCGTGACGGAAACAAAAACAAAAATAAAAAAAGAAACGCAACAACAAAATATGCAAAAGCAATCGAAAGTAAGCGAGCTTTTCTCGGAGCTGAAGTTTTCCACATTTGTGATACTTTTGGTTGCCGGGGCCATCAATGCTGTGGGGGTTACTATGTTTTTGGCGCCGGGGGGCCTTTATGACAGTGGTATCTCCGGTACGGCCATGCTCTTGTGGCAGTTGACGCCGCCGGCGTTGACGTTATCCCTTTTCCTTATTGTGTTGAATATTCCCCTGTTTGCTTTTGGTTATAAAAAGCAAGGGTTATCTTTTACGGTTTATTCTGTATGGGCAGTATTTGTGTATTCTCTGGTATCTTATTTGATAACTGACGTGTTGCCCATTGATGTGACCCATGGTTCGCCTATTGCAGAATATGACTTGATTCTCTGCGCCATTTTTGGCGGGTTAATCTCCGGGGCAGGCAGCGGTATTACCATTCGTTATGGCGGCGCCATTGACGGCATGGAGGTGCTGGCGGTTATCTTTGCGAAAAAGCTGGGCATGACAGTAGGTACTTTTGTGATGATGTATAATGTCGTACTTTATGTGGCCATTGGTTTCATTTTTCAGAGCTGGATTGCGCCATTGTATTCTATCATCACTTACGGCGTTGCCATTAAAGCAGTAGACTTTATTGTTGATGGTTTAGATAAAGCAAAATCCGCCATGATTGTTACTACTAAAGAGCAAGAAATGAGTGAGGCTCTTTCGGAAGCCTTTGGCAGTGGTATTACCCACATTGCCTCTAAAGGGTTTTATTCTAACGAGGAAAAAACCATTATTTACTTTGTGGTCAATCGGTTCCAGGTGGGACGGATGAAACGGCTGATTTCTGCTATTGATAACAAAGCTTTCGTTACCATTTCTGAGGTATCCGACGTCTTAGGCAGCAGCTTAAAAGCATAAGCAAAAAGACCTGTTATGAAGGATTTCATAACAGGTCTTTTTTTAATTTTTCTTTTGGATTTTTGCCCAGGTATCTTTGAGGGATACCACCCGGTTAAAAACCAGTTTATCTTTTGTGCTGTCAGGGTCTAGAGCGAAGTAGCCTTGCCGTAAGAATTGATAGCTTTTCTTTGGTTCCTTGGCTACCCATTGTTCGGTAACGGCATTAGTGAGGACGGTAAGGGAATCTTTATTGACGAAGTCGGTGAAATCCTGTCCTTCCTCAGTGTCGTCAGGGTTTTCTTTGGTGAAAAGATGGTCATAGAGCCGTACTTCTACGGGGTTACAGGTGGCACAGTCTACCCAATGAAGGGTGGATTTTACTTTGCGGTTGGCTGTTTCCCCACCAGATTTAGAAGTAGGGTCGTAGGTACAGCGTACTTCGGTAATGTTGCCTGCTTCATCGGTGATAACTTCTTCACATTTGATGATGTAGGCGTATTTTAAGCGAGCTTCATTACCGGGATAGAGACGGAAAAATTTCGGTACTGGTTCTGCCATAACGTCGTCTTGCTCGATGTAAATTTCCCTGGAAAAAGGGATTTCCTTTTGTCCGTCCTCTGGCCGTTCTGGGTTGATGTCTCCGGTAAGCATTTCTGTTTGGCCTTCTGGGTAGTTAGTGATGACAAGCTTTACAGGCCGGAGTACGGTCATAGCCCGAGG
>CAMNVD010000105.1 GCA_946562005.1 uncultured Clostridia bacterium
TATGATTGAAAATCAATCCCAGCGCAGCAAGGACTATGGAAAGTTAAAAGATTTATTACGGCCTTCTCATGCAGACTATA
The DNA here is from genome assembly GCA_946562005.1 of uncultured Clostridia bacterium. Classification (GTDB taxonomy): domain Bacteria; phylum Bacillota; class Dehalobacteriia; order UBA4068; family JAAVYR01; genus JAAVYR01. Next base: position 81 of record CAMNVD010000105.1, read on the forward strand.
CTGCCTATGCCAAATATCTAGGCTATCAGGATTATCGAGGCGGCGGGCACTTTTCTGGTCGTATCACGGCGCCAATCGTTGCAATAGGCGCCATTTGTTTGCAAATCCTTGCAGCAAAAAATATCACAATTGGGACCCATATCGCAAAGTTACAGCAAATAACAGATATTGCTTTTGCGCAATCGGAAGATGAAATCCGTGCGCAAATCAATCTGGTAGACAATAAGTATTTTCCTACCATTAGTGAAGCGGCAGAAAAAGAAATGATTGCTTGTATCGAGGCGGCACACAAAGAAGGAGATTCTGTCGGCGGCATCCTAGAAAGCGCTATTATCGGTGTGGAACCTGGAATCGGAGAACCTTTCTTTCAATCCATTGAAAGTGTATTTTCTCAGCTATTATTTAGCATTCCCGGGGTGAAGGGAGTAGCTTTTGGCGCTGGTTTTGATTTTAGCGCCATGCAGGGAAGTATGGCCAATGATAGCTTCTGTTATGATAAGGAACAAGCAAAAATCAAGACAGTAACCAATCATAACGGCGGTATTAATGGCGGCATCTCTAATGGGATGCCCATCCTCTTGCAATGTGCAGTAAAACCAACGCCATCTATCTATCAGCCGCAGCAGACGGTAAATATGGCAACGAAAGAAGAAGAAACACTGCAAATCACAGGTCGCCATGACCCTGCTATCATCCACCGGGCAAGGGTAGTAGTAGATAGTATGCTGGCTATAGGGCTAGTGGATTTATATACGGCAAGATATGGTTATCTCTGGATGACAAACAAATAAAATCAGGTGAAGTATATGAAGTATGGATTAATCGGGGAGAAGCTGGGACACAGCTTTTCACCTCAAATTCATCAGGCATTAGGTTGTGCGGACTATCAGTTAATGCCTTTAGATGAAAAACAGTTTCATAACTTTATGAAGGAAAAAAGTTTTTCAGGCATTAATGTAACCATTCCTTATAAAGAAGCCGTCTTTCCTTATTGCGATATCATCAGTGAAAAAGCGCAAGCTATTGGAGCCATTAACACTATCAAAGCGATAACAGACGAAGATGGAAAAACAACGCTTTATGGCGATAATACGGATTTTGACGGGGTGCTTTATCTGCTGGATAAGAATGGTATTGATTTAGCCGGAAAAATAGTGATGATATTAGGCACAGGCGGTACCTGTAAGACGGTGACAGCAGTAGCAAAGCATTGCCAAGCGAAAAAAATCATTACGGTAAGCAGGACGGGCGGTAATGGTTTTATTGATTATACCCAATGTAAAGAAGAAAAAGAGGTACAGGTGGTAATCAATACCACGCCAGTTGGAATGTATCCTCTGGTAGGAGAATGTCAGGTGGATTTAAGAAATTATCCACAGCTGGAGGCGGTAGTAGACGTTATCTTTAATCCTTTAGAAACTGCGCTTTTGAGGCAAAGCCGGAAGCTAGGCATCCCTGCTGTAAATGGACTGGAAATGCTAGTCGCACAAGCCAAGGTTGCTGAAGGAATCTTTTTTACTAATGCCATATCAGACCAAGCTATAGCTGAAATATATCAAAAGCTAAAACAAGAAATCGGTAATCTAGTGTTAATCGGGATGCCTGGCTGCGGCAAAAGCACTATCGGGCGTCAGCTAGCAAAACGATTAAACAAGAAATTTATAGACAGTGATGTTCTCATTAAAGAAAAGGCCAATATGGAAATTGCTGATATTTTTGCACAGTTTGGTGAAGGGTATTTTCGTAAGCTGGAACAAGACGTCGTTGCTGAAATCGGTAAGGAACACGGACTGGTAATCGCTACTGGTGGCGGTGTCATCAGAAATGAAGCAAATATAGATGCGCTCAAACAAAACGGCAAAATCATCTTTTTGGATAGAACCTTAGAAAAATTAGAGACTGGCAATGGCAGACCTTTATCCACAACGGAAGAGGCTGTAAAGCAGCTCTATGCAGAGCGGTACCCTTTATATCAAAAATATTGTGATATAAAAATGGAAAATGATGGAACGGTAGAGGAGATAACTGCAAAAATTTTGGCATATTGGGAGGCAGACATATGAAGTTTCTTGTATTAAACGGACCAAACTTAAATATGCTAGGCATTCGCGAGCCGGAGATTTACGGACGACTAACCTATGAGGATTTAGAAGTCTTTATTCAGCAGGTATGTGAGAACCTGCATATTGATGTAGAAATCTTCCAAAGCAATTACGAAGGTGCTTTGGTGGACAAAATCCAACAAGCTTATTTTGATAAAGTGGACGGTATCATTATCAACCCCGCAGCTTTTACCCATACCAGCGTAGCAATATTAGACGCACTGAAGGCGGTAAGCATCCCCGCCGTAGAAATTCATATTTCTAAGGTGGAGGAACGGGAGGATTTTCGTCAGATTTCCTATCCAGGCAAAGCCTGCTTTGCTACAGTAATGGGAAAAGGTATCGACGGATACAAAGAGGCGATACTGCTCTTAAAAAATAAATTACAGGAGGCATAACCAGATGATTATTACCATGAAAAAAAGCACTCCCCAATCAGAAATTGAGAAGTTAACAAGGGAGTTTGAAGATAAAGGCTTTTCCATCTGTCTCATTCAAGGGACAGACTATAACGTATTCGGTATCATTGGCGACACTACCAGCATCGATGAACGGATGCTCAACGGCAACGCCTATGTGGACAACGTAACGAGAATCGCAGCGCCATACAAGAAAGCGAACCGGCTCTTCCACCCAGAAGATACGGTAGTAGATGTGAATGGTATCAAAATCGGCGGCAAGGAGAAAATCGTTGTCATTGGTGGCCCTTGCTCTGTAGAAGGGGAAGAACCTCTCTTAGAAATCGCAAAAGGGGTAAAGGAAGCAGGCGGTTCTATGCTCCGAGGAGGGGCATACAAGCCCAGAACCTCTCCTTATGCCTTCCAGGGATTAGGTACTCCAGGACTCCAATATATGTGCAAAGCCAGAGAGCTCTATGGTCTGCCGGTAGTCAGTGAGCTGATGAGCGAGGATAAAATCGATGAGTTTGAAGAATATGTAGACGTGGTACAAATCGGCGCCCGGAATATGCAAAACTTCAGCTTACTCAAAGCAGTAGGGAAGATGACAAAACCTGTTCTCTTAAAGAGAGGCCTTGCTAATACCATCGAAGAATGGATTATGAGCGCAGAATACATCATGGCAGGCGGTAATGAAAACGTTATCTTCTGTGAACGGGGTATTCGTACCTTTGAAAAGTACACCAGGAACACATTGGATTTGAGCGTCATTCCCATTATCAAGGAACGGACCCATTTGCCTATCATCATTGACCCGTCTCATGCCACTGGCAACTGGAAATATGTAGAAAGTATGTCTTTAGCTGCTATTGCAGCAGGGGCGGACGGACTGATTATTGAAGTGCACAATTGTCCAGAAAAGGCATGGAGCGATGGCGCCCAATCCTTAAAAGTAGAACGGTTCCAATCTGTCATTGAAAAAGGCAGATTGATTGCTCAAGTAATTGGCAGGGAGATGTAATAACTTGTCCCGAAAAGGAATGGAAAGAATTACGTCTTGCCCTGAATATGAATTATGATATAATAATATTTGTATGTGATAACGCATTGAGATAAATTTGTAGTACGGAAGTTATGAAGGAGGAATGCAATTATGATTATCACAATGAAACAAAACACCCCCAAAGAAGAACTGGAGAAGCTGACGTCACGGCTGGAGGAACAAGGATTCTCTATCCACTTTAGCCAAGGGAAAGATTATACTCTGTTTGGTATTATTGGGGATACGTCTACCTTGGATGAAAAGCTCATCGCCAGCAACGCCTATGTGGACAACGTAACGAGAATCGCAGCGCCATACAAGAAAGCGAA
>CAMNVD010000106.1 GCA_946562005.1 uncultured Clostridia bacterium
TGGAGCCGCTCCACCAAATCCTTTTTGGAATGATTGGACACCGTGATAATATGGTCTGCCTTCTCGATAATCCCAGGCATTTGTTTTTTGAAAATTTCTAAATAAGCCGGTCCCACCGTCTCTGGTAAGATGTAAGGAATCAAATCATGGATGGTCACCACCCAGGGACAAGTCTTTTTCTTTGGCAGCCCCAATCCGTTTTGCGGCACATGATATAGATGCATCCCTTCCGGATTAATATGATTTTCCTCTACCGTTTCCCAGAATTTATCTTTGGTTTGAGAAATACTCTGGAAGACGCCGCTATTCAAGGGGTCTGTTCCTTGAAATTTCTCATTAGGTAAGAAGAAGTGATATTCATTTTTTTTATCAATCAAATAAATATTCCGTATCAGCTGATAGGTATAAGTGCCAATGCCCGTGCCACGATACCAAATGGCCGCTCTACTGTCAATGCCGATTTCCACAACGTTCACTCCCTTTACCGGAAAGATGCTTTTACATCCACTTTGCCAGGTTCCGAACGGCTGCCTCCTTTGCCGCTCTCGTTTCTAATATCCCCTGCAACCTTTTTTCCATTTTTGCCTCTGGACGGTTTCGCTCTACAAAATAAGTAAATCCACACTGCCAAAACTCCTGAGGAAATAGCATAAAGGCTAGGGCCACCTCTTTTGCCCCCTTTGCCAAAAGACGTTCCTGTTGATAAGCCTGCCAAGCAAGGAGGGCCAATTCCTCTTGAAAGTTATTTTTTTTCAGTACCCGGCACATGAGACTTGCCAAATCATGGACACCCGTATCACTGATGCAGTAGTCAAAATCAATGATTTGACCGACGCCATCAGGAGACAGCACTATATTATGAGGCGCATAGTCGTGATGGCAAAAACCGCCCCATCGTTCCTCGATGCGGTTAAACTCACTATAAACGGGAACCAGACTATTTATAGATTCCTGCCCCAGCTCTATCATTTCATCTAAAGATGATTGATATTCCCGGCAAAATACTGTATCTGTTAAGCAGTTTCGCCAACTTTCCATTTGCCTAATTTTGGTTTGAAAATTATCAATCAGTTCCCCCCACTTAATACGCCCTTTATAATAAGGCGGTGTAAAACCAGCCGCAGCGCCATGCATCTGCCCTAACGTATGAGCCGCTACCGTCACATCCCCTTGCAGGGTATAATCCAACTGTCTGCCAGGTAACCAGGGAGCAATGAAATACCGTTTCTCACCTAAGGTAAAATAAGGCGTTCCCTCCCCATTAAGCAGCATATAATTGATACGAGCAAAGCCATTACTTCTCAAATGTTCTGTAGCAGAGAAGATATAGGCAAACTCCTCTTTTGGATATTTCACCTCTTTTATGGCATAAATGCCATCTGCTGCATAAAGACGATATACCGTATCGTATTGCTCTAATAGCCGCGGCTCCAAATGGTAATCTGCCGTTAAAACCTGCCACAATTCTTCTTGCCAAGACACGCCTTACTCACCTCATTTTTTCGTCCACATATTTAAAGATATTCTTCTAGGCCCAGAGCAGCTAGTTTCTGCACCATTTTTTTCACTTCTTGGTCCCGCTCCCTGGGAGCGATAAGCAAAATATCGCCCTGCCGTACAATAACCATATCTTCCAATCCTATGGTGGCCACCAACCCCGTATCTACAGAAATAATGCATCGCTTGGTATCAATGCCGACATGCCGGCCGTTATCCGCCAAAGAATTTGCTTTTTCATCCTTGGGAAGATATTTCTCCAATGCCTGCCAGCTGCCCACATCATCCCAGCAAAAATCAGCCGGCACCACTGCTACATTAATTGCTTTTTCCATAATGCCGTAATCAATGGAGATTTTCGGTGCCAACACATATTCCAGCTGAAGCATAGCGTCTCTTTGGGCTTGGTTTTCTATTTGCTGCCAATTAGAAAGGAGCGCCCCCAACTCCGGCAGATGCTCCTTCATGGCTTGGAGCAGCACATTGGTCTGCCAAATAAAAATGCCGCTATTCCATAAATAATTACCGCCGCTGACAAATTGTTTTGCCAATGGCAAAGAAGGTTTCTCTAAGAACTTCTTTACCTCGTAAACCCCTTTGCTACGTGCCTTCCCGCAATCCAGGTAGCCATAGGCTGTTTGCGGAGCAGAGGGCTTAATACCGATGGTAGTCAAGTCCTGATGATGCGCCGCCCAATTAGCCGCACGCTGCAAGGTGCGAACAAAGGCTTCTTCATCTTCAATATAATGGTCAGAAGGCAATACAATCATGATAGCATTATCACATCGCTCCTGGATTTTCATAGCAGCTAAACCAAGACATGGCGCCGTATCCCGATTTACCGGCTCACAAATAATATTTTCTGCCGGGATATGGGGAACAATTTCTTTTACAATATCCCCATAAAGCTCCTCTGTCATAATGAGGCACCGTTCCGGACTGGTAAGAAGCAATGCCCGTCGAACTGTTGCCGCTAAAATACTTTCTTCTCCCCAAAGATTCAAAAATTGTTTTGGTCTGGCTAATCTGCTCTGCGGCCAAAACCTAGTACCCGCCCCGCCTGCCATAATAACTACATAGACAGGTAAGTGTTGAAAAATGTTACCGTCACCCACAAAATCACCTCAAACGATGTATGATACCACATCTTATGTATTGCTCCATGGATGGGTGCATAGTTATCTCTATATCTTTTCTTATTTTCCTAGCCGCAGATATCCTATTAAGAAAAGATACATTCTATCTATTACTATATAAAAATTTCTATAAAACAGAACTGATTTATAGAAAAGATTTTTCCCTTGCGCAAAAGTTTAAAATAAAATAAGACAACGGTGTGCCATCATTGCTAGAAACCCATTGTCTTATTCTTTATATGATTTCCCTTTATGCTTCTAATAATAATCCATCTAAAATCCCAGCATCACTTACTGTAAATGCTTCGCACTGAAAAGCGGACAATATCTGCAATAAAATATCCAGCCCACCAATGATGATTTCAGACCGTTCCCCCAAAATAGGATACCGCTCCCAACGTTCCCCTCCCGTTAAAGGCGCTAACTCCTCCTTAAGCGACTTCAACGCTTTTTCGGTTAGCAAAAACCCATGTACCTTTTCACGAGAATACTGACGAATCCCTAACAACGCTGCTGAGACATCAGTAGCAGTGCCGCCAACTGCAATAATTTTCGTCGGCAATCCGCCAACCTCCCCTAATATTTTTTCCCGGATAGGCGTGATGCGCGCAATCATTTCCAACTTATCCAGCTGTTCCTGCGTTGCCCGAACGATGCCTAAAGGAACACTTTCAGCAAAAATATGCCCTTCGCCACCCCGACAGATAAACTCCGTGCTGCCGCCGCCAATATCCACTACCATGACAGACTCGCCTCGGTCCGGCAAAAGAGAAGTTGCCCCGGCAAAGCTCAGCATCGCTTCCTCTTCCCCGGAAATAGTTTTCACCTGCCAACCAGTTTTTGCTAAAATCCGTTCCAGCAAAATACCAGCATTTTTGGCCTCGCGGATAGCACTAGTAGCTACGATTTTTGGCGGCTCCATAACACCATGGTCTAATAATATTTCCTGAAAATCAGCTAAGGCATTGACAGTCCGCTCCATAGAAACATCTAAAAGCACCTGGTCTTTACAACCTTCTCCCAGACGAGTAGTCCGTACCACTTGAAGAGCCACTGTTACCTTGCCATCTACAACCTCTCCCATTAATAAATGTACTGTATTAGAACCAATATCAATTGCCGCACGCATAAAACCATCCTCCTATCTGTGGTGAAAAAGGCGCCCCTTTCTATAAAAGGGCGCCCCAGTAACATCTTATCTAATCCAAAAAACGCCTAACGGCCTTTTCTGCCATCCTGATGACGTTTCAAATCAACCAATCTATCA
>CAMNVD010000107.1 GCA_946562005.1 uncultured Clostridia bacterium
TTCTTTTGAAAACAAATAAGGAGAAACAAAAATAGGGAAAAAGAAAATAGAAAATAACGATAATGCTGCTAAAAAAACGTTAAAAGAGAAAGAAGCGTCGACAAAGACGCTTCTTTTTTTAAGAGGAGGTATGAAAATTTGCTGCTCTTGACAGCATGATATACATCTGGTTGTATATGTTTTGTAAGAGTAATATAAGGTTTAATACGTAAATAGTTGAGCCCAATAAGCAGTGCTGCCTACGGTATGGTAACCAATACCGATGGTAGTAAATTGCTTATTCATAATATTGGCTCGGTGTCCTTCGGATTTCATCCAGGCGGAAACAACCTCTTCTGGGGTTTTTTGTCCATAGGCGATATTTTCCCCAGCGCCTCGGTAAGAAATGCCCATTTCTTTTAGCACAGTGAAGCATGAGGTACCATTTGGTCTGGTGTGGTCAAAGACGGAAACAATCTCCTGGGCGCGAACTTTTGCTGCAGCGGAGAGGGTGTTATCTGCCTTTAACGGTGCCAGTCCTTCTTTGGCCCGTTCTGCATTGACCAAGGAAACTACTTGTGCTACATAACCAGACTCTTGACCTGCAGGGGTGGTGGTTGTCTGGTCATTGTTGTTGTTGTCAGGCGCAGGATTTGGTTTTTGATTGTTACAGTTTCCGTTGGTGCAAGATTGGTTTTGGTTGTTGCAGTTTCCATTGGTATTGGGCTGATTTTGGTTGCCGCAGCTTCCATTTATGCAGTTCGGATTCTGATTGTTGCAAATATGGCAAGTGCCTTGGTTACTGTTTGGTTTTATTAGATTTTGTAAAACAGTATTCCAATTACAATATTTGCTGGGTAGCTGTTGTAAGCTGTTATTTTCCTGCAAAACGTTATGAACGGTACAGTTTGCAGTTGGGCAATTCTGATTTGTTTGGTTTGCGGTATTCTGTGGACAGGCTGCATAGGTTGGTGCGGCAAGGGTGGTAAATAAAGCAGCTGTCACAAGAGCCGTAAACATTTTCTTCATAAATACTATCCTCACTTTCCTATGTATTTGCAACTGGAAAAACCTAATTGCAAATTAACCTTATCACAAGGAAAATGACAAAGCAATGGAACATATTGGGACTGGTAAAATAGTGGAAGGTATGGGAAAATGTGGCTATAGCAAGAAAGGATTATCTAGCTGTCGGAGAAATGCCCCATCTTATGGCGAAACTGGGGCAGACAGGTGAATGAAAATTAAACAGTAACTTTATGTCATGAAACTATCCTGGATAAGAGCGGATCTATCGAGGAAAACAATGTCAAAAATGATAAAACAAAAAAGACCTGCCATAAATAAAATCATTTATTTTAGCAGGTCTTTTTATTTGGTGGGTCATCAGGGGCTCGAACCCTGGACACCCTGATTAAGAGTCAGGTGCTCTACCAGCTGAGCTAATGGCCCAAAAATGGCTGGGGCGGAGGGATTCGAACCCCCGCATGACGGAGCCAGAACCCGTAGCCTTACCGCTTGGCGACGCCCCAATAATGTTTGATAGCAATAATTAGTTTAACAAAAGATAGGCAAATAGTCAAGAATGAAAGAGAAAAAATACCTGATTTTCTCAACAAATTATAAATAATGGGATAACTTTTCAGCGATGATTCCTAGCCGTTTCCATATGTTTTTAGGTTTAGGATAAATGACTGTAAGACTTTGTTATTGAGATTATATCAAGTTTTGTTATGCCCTACAAGAATAGCTGACATTAGAAAAGAGGTATTTGCTATTTCTTAAACAGTAAAATATAATATACTTTAGAATCTGTTTGACCAGTAAGAATATAGAAATATATTGATTCATAGCTAAAAAGAGATGGAAAGGGGTATAATGGTATGATTATGAAAGATTTTCAAGGTGAAAAATTATCTGCTCTAGGCATGGGGGCTATGCGGTTACCAGTCATTGATGGGGATGACAGTAAAATCGACCAAGCGGCAGTAGAAGAAATGGTAGCCTATGCCATGGCTCAGGGGGTAAATTATTATGATACTGCTTGGGGGTATCATAATGGTAACTCTGAGCTTGCCATAGGGAAGGCGCTGCGCAAATACCCAAGAGAAAGCTTCTGTCTTGCCAGCAAATTTCCAGGTTATGACCTTGCCAATATGCCTAAAGTAAAAGAAATCTTTGAGAAACAGCTGGAAAAGTGTCAGGTGGAATACTTTGATTTTTATCTGATTCATAATGTCTGTGAAATGAACATTGACGCTTATCTTGATGAAGAAAAATATGGTATTTTCGCTTATCTTTTAGAGCAAAAGAAAAAGGGACGCATCAAGCATTTAGGGTTTTCTCTCCATGGTTCCCTTGCTGTGACCAAGCGTTTTTTAGAAGCTTATGGCGAACATATGGAATTTGGGCAGGTGCAGCTAAACTATGTGGACTGGACCTTCCAGGCAGCAAAAGAACAAGTAGAGCTTTTGAGAAGTTACCAGATTCCGGTATGGGTGATGGAGCCATTAAGAGGCGGAAAACTGGCAAAACTTGCGCCCGCTGATGAGGAAAAGTTAAATGGACTGCGTCCGGAAGAATCCATTCCTGCCTGGGCATTCCGTTTTATTCAATCTATTCCAGATGTGGTGGTAACCCTTTCTGGAATGTCTAACTTTGCTCAGTTGAAAGAAAATATTGCTACTTTTGCGGAGGATAAACCGCTGAATGATGCAGAAATGAAAACACTGTTAGATATTGCCGATGGGATGTTGGGCAGTACATTGCCTTGCACAGCTTGTCGTTATTGCACTAGTCATTGTCCGCAAGGGTTGGATATTCCCATGCTGTTAGATTTATATAATGAACACTCCTTTACCGGTGGTGGTTTTATTGCGCCAATGGCGCTTTCTGCTATTCCGGAGGATAAACATCCTGCTGCTTGTATTAGCTGTGGCAGCTGTGAACAAGTGTGTCCGCAGCAAATTAAAATCGCTGATGCGATGGGAAAATTTGCTGATCAATTAAAAGGATAAATGCCACCATAACCAGAAGATTTTTTTAAAAGGTGAGTGTTATTATGAAAGTATTATTGTTGAATGGCAGTACAAGAAAAAACGGCTGCACGTATCTTGCTCTTTGTGAAGTAGAAAAAACATTGCAAGCAGAAGGCGTAGAAACAAAGCTAGTGCAGATGGGCAGTGTTCCTATTCGGGATTGTATTGGTTGTAAGCATTGCGCAGATAAAGGTAGCTGTGTGTTTGCGGATGATATGGTAAACGAGCTGATAGAGCAGGCAAAAGAGGCAGACGGTTTTGTTTTTGGCTCGCCGGTGTATTATTCTCATCCTAGCGGGCAGGTGTTGTCCCTTTTAGACAGGTTGTTTTATGCGGGAAAATCAGTCTTTGCTCACAAGCCGGGAGCGGCTGTGGTAACGGCCCGCCGGGGCGGCAATAGCGCATCTCTTGATGCGCTCAATAAATACTTTACGATTGCGCAGATGCCCGTGGTGTCGTCTACTTATTGGAATATGGTATACGGCCCTGCTCCGGAATTGGTTGCGCAAGATGAAGAGGGGTTGCAAACAATGCGTAACCTGGGGCGGAATATGGCTTGGCTCTTAAAATGTATTCAGGCTGGAAAGGACCAAGGTGTGGTGGTGCCAAATATAGAAAGACATTATCGGACAAATTTTAATAAATAAATTTATTGTAATTTGGAAAAGATGGTGAATCACGAGACCAAATACTGTGGTAAAATAGTAGGGTATAAAAGAA
>CAMNVD010000108.1 GCA_946562005.1 uncultured Clostridia bacterium
GTCTGCACAAGATTATGCCTTTATCTATGGACAGCTTATCCCCTTTTCCCAGCTAGCACCTTATCAAATCTATGCTGATGATACCTATGTCTGCTATGAAATCAGCTCCTTTATCTACACCGATTTAGATAGCTATCTGCAAGACTTTGCAAAGGAACACCCAGAAATAAACCTAGATGAAACATTAACCAAACAAGTAAAAGATACTTATCAATACTACCAAGAAAACCTGCCCAACCTGATATATTTCCAATAAGCTTCTTCGACGCTGTCTTACACAAGTTCTTGTCATTCTAAGCACAGCAAAGAATCTAAAAGAGCCTTATCTTTTCACAAGATAAGGCTCTTTTTGTTTTATTGGATTTTCTCCTGCACCAATTTATAGCAGCTATCCGCTAGAGTGCGCCCCTTTGCTAGGAGTGCATCGATAGACCGCCGCTTTTCCCTGGCCCAATCCTCCTCGGTAATAGTTCCCAGGTTAATCACCACATTAAGCCAAGCGGATTCTAACGCTGCCCGCAAAAATACCGCACCACACCCTACATCAGAGAGCACCAATCGACTACCGATTTCCGCCAGGCGACTACTGATTTCTAGGGCTTCTACAGCCAGCACTGCAACCTCATAGGGTACAACACAGGCATTTTTGCTTTCCCTGCTGAGCATCTCCTTCTTGTAGGACTTTTCCTCCTCTGTGGCAGAAGGCAACCCATAGCAACGGGAAAGAGGCTCAAAACAGAGAGCGTCCTCTTGCACCAAGGTAAGCAACCGCTCCTGGATAACCATGCTTCGCTCCAAAAGCATCTTTACTTCAGGCTCTACATCAGCATATTTCTTTTTGCCGATGGTGTAGTTGGCTAGCATATTGGTGAGGGCAACACCCAAGGCGCCCCCGAAAGCTGCTGCACCGCCACCACCTGGTACAGGCTGGGCAGCAGACAATGCGCCGATAAAATCCCGGCAGGAGCCGTTCATCATATCTTCCATATGCAATCCTCCTTACAAAAAAGGAGCGAATTTGAAAACCAGCAAAATTTATCATTCTGAGGAGTAATAGCGACGAAGAATCTTTTTGGATTCTTTGCCCTGCTCAGAATAATAATCTCGTCTGATTTCCGCAAACTCGCTCTTATTTTTGATTCCTATTTAAAATAATCCTTTTACTTTCCCTGTTGCACAATCCACATCAATGCGACGATATGCAGGGTCAGAGCCGGTACCAGGCATCAAGGTAATATCCCCAGCCATTGGGCAGATAAATCTCGCCCCGCCATAAATTAACAAGTCACGAACAGGTAACCGCCAACCAGTAGGTACCCCTTTTAAGGTTGGATTATGGCTCAAGCTCAGGTGGGTTTTTACCATCATCACGCTAAAGTTAGCATAAGCAGGGTCCGCCTCAAAACGTTTTGCTTTTTCCAGAGCCAATGGCGCCCAATCTACCCCGTCTGCGCCATATACTTCTCTTGCAATTTTTTCTACTTTTTCCCGTAAAGGCATATCATCCGGATATAAGAATTTGAAATCTACTGGTTCTTTGCAGCTTTCTTTCACTGCTTCTGCCAGTTCTACTGCTCCTTCTCCGCCTTTTAACCAGTGCTCGGAAAAGGCAAATCTTGCCCCTGCTGCTTCTACTGCACTACGTACAGTTTGGATTTCTTCCTTGGTATCTCCATAGAAACCGTTTAAACAAACAACAGGTTTAATGCCGGATTTCTTCACTACTTCAATATGGTGTAACAGGTTTTCCAGGCCTTTTTCTACTAATTCAATATTTTGTTTGGTATATTCCTCAGGCAAAGGTCTGCCCGGCGTTACTTGAGGACCGCCACCATGCATCTTCAACGCACGAATAGTCGCTACAATTACGCTAACGTTTGGTTTCAATCCGCTTAGGCGGCATTTTACATTCCAGAATTTTTCAAAGCCAATATCAGCAGCAAAACCGCTTTCTGTTACATGATAATCAAACATCTTAAGGCCCAGTCTATCCCCGATAATAGAGGACTGACCAATGGCAATATTAGCAAAGGGGCCAGCATGAACTAAGCATGGCTGGTGTTCTACTGTGGAACAAAGCGTTGGATTAATGGTATTCCGCATCCAAGCAGTCATAGCCCCTGCTACTTCTAAGTCTCCAGCAGTTACCGGGTTGCCTTTTTTGTCATAAGCGAGAATCATATTGTCGATTCTATTTCTCAAATCCTGCAAATCAGTGGCCACAGCCAAGATTGCCATCAGCTCAGAACTTACAGTAATAGCAAAACGGGAACTCATCATAAAGCCATCCCGCATCCCGCCCATACCAATATTGATATTGCGGAGACATTGAGCGGCAAAGTCAATAACCCAGTTAAATTCTACCCGTCTTGCGTCGATATCCAGCCGTTTTAAGCCTCTTTTGGCCAAAGTCTCGTCGTCATAGTTGTATTCATGCTGCATACGAGCATTGAGCGCCACCATACCCAGGTTGTGAGCATTGGCAATATCATTAATATCCCCTGTAAGCCCTAGGGAAAACTCTGTCATCGGAATCAGGAGCGCATTGCCGCCGCCAGCAGCAGTGCCCTTGATATTCATGGTAGGACCACCAGAAGGTTGACGGAGGCAACCCCCTACATTTTCCCCTAAGTAGCCCAAACCCTGCATAAGACCAAGTGAAGTGGTTGACTTGCCTTCCCCTAAAGGCGTTGGCGTGATAGCGGTTACCTCGATGTATTTCCCATCAGGACGGTCTTTGAGGCGGTCCATGATTTTCAGGAAATCTAGCTTGGCAACCTTTCCATAAGGGATTACTTCATCTTTTTCCAGGCCTAACTTTTCCTGCCATTGTTCAGGTGTTGGCATATTTTTTTCTGCTTCTTCTGCTATCTGCCAGTCTTGGTATTCGCGAGGATCTAACATAAGCAAGCCACCCTTCTTAAAAATTTATCTTTATACCATAAAATTGTAATAGATTACTAAACAGATTGCAACAACTATTTTCCCGCTTCCTACTCAGAACACATAAAAAAACACCACCAAAAGATGATGATGTTTTATGGATTTTCACAAAGCTTTTGATAAATTTTAATAGTCTGCGCAGCAGTTTTTGTCCAAGAAAATTCCTCTGCCCGCTTTAAGCCCTTTTTCACCAGTTGCTCTTGAAAAGGAATATCCGTTAAGCCTTTGAAAATCCCTTCTGCCAAGCTATCCCGGCTATAAGGGTCGATAAGAATGGCGCCGTCTCCTACTACCTCCGGCAGAGAGGATATATTACTTACTACTGTCGGCGTACCGCAAGCAAGAGCTTCCAAAGGCGGCAGCCCAAAGCCCTCATAGAGAGAAGGATAGACAAAAAGGCTCGCTGCATTATAAAGGAAAATTAAATCCTGCATCGGCGCAAAACCAGGAAACAACACTTGTTCCCCTACACCCTGTTTCTCTACATAAGTAGCCACATTTTGATAATTCGGTGAATGACGTCCAAAAATCACCAGCTTATGAGGAACAGGCAGTTCTTTATTAATTTTAATAAAAGCATCAATCAATCCCTGAAGATTTTTCCGAGGGCTAAAGCCGCCTAAATAAAGGATAAACGGCCCATCTATGCCATATTTATTAGACACTCTAGCTTTTGCGATTTGCTTTTGGATTGGCTTATAAGTAGACTCCGGCGCCTCATAAATGACAGAGATTTTCTTTTCATCA
>CAMNVD010000109.1 GCA_946562005.1 uncultured Clostridia bacterium
TACCACTTACACGAAGGAGGACAACACTATGTCAAACCTATTAAAAAGTTATACCAGCATACCGCTGATTTTAAGGATTTTAATCGGTCTCATCATTGGGATTGCTTTGGGACTATGGGTACCCCAACTTGGTTTTGTAGCTATCTTTGGAGATTATTTTGTTGGCGCCCTAAAAGCCATCGCCCCCATTCTTGTTTTCGTTTTAGTCATTAGCTCTCTTGCTAGCGCCGGCACAGGCATAGGCAAACGGTTCCGCACCGTAATCCTCTTATATCTTGCCAGTACCTTTTTAGCCGCTGTTGCCGCAGTATGCGCTAGCTTCCTTTTCCCTATTACCATACCCCTTACCGACGCAGTAAGCCAAGCAGCTCCAGCAGGCCTCGGTGAAGTATTCCGCACTTTAGGCAACAATATGGTAGCAAATCCTATAGCTTCTTTGATGAATGCAAACTATGTAGGCATTCTTACCTGGGCCATTTTCTTTGGTTTAGCACTGCGTTCCATCGCTTCAGACAAAACCAAGGAAATCTTTACCGATATTTCTAATGCCGTTTCCAAAGTAGTAGCCTGGGTTATCCAGTTTGCTCCATTTGGCATTATGGGTTTAGTATTCTCCTCTGTCAATGAGTACGGCTTGGATATTTTTACTACTTATGGAAAGTTACTTTTTGTGCTGGTAGGCTGTATGTTAGTAGTGGCCCTCATCATCGACCCATTGCTCGCAGCTATCTGTTTAAAGAGAAATCCATATCCTCTGGTATTCCGCTGTTTCCGTGAATCTGGCGTAACGGCCTTTTTCACCAGAAGTTCTGCCGCTAACATCCCAGTAAATATGTCTCTATGTGAAAAATTAGGGTTAGATAAAGAATACTATTCCGTATCTATTCCATTAGGCGCTACCATCAACATGGACGGCGCAGCTATTACCATTACCATTCTCTCCCTCTCGGCTGCCTTCTCCCAAGGCATCACTGTTAATATTCTTTTAGCGATTCTGTTAAGCTTTGTGGCCACCCTTGGCGCTTGTGGCGCTTCTGGTGTAGCAGGCGGCTCCCTCTTACTGATTCCCATGGCTTGCTCTCTCTTAGGCGTGCCCCAAGAAGTAGCTATGCAGATGGTAGGCGTAGGTTTTATTATCGGTGTCGTACAAGACTCCTTAGAAACTGCCATTAACTCCTCTGGCGACGTACTTTTCACTGCTACAGCAGAATTTATGGAATGGCAAAAACAAGGCAAAGAAGTAAAATTTTAATTCACTTTAATAAAAACAAAAAGCGCTCTTTTCAGAGCGCTTTTTTATTATACAATATTATTAAAAATCTCTTTCCGCATATCCGTCAGCCAAAGCTGTAATCTAAAGTTTTCCATCTGTTCAAAACAATCCGTATCAAAGGTATACCATTGGTCGGCGTCTTCATCATGGAGCAACATTTCTCTATACCCCTCCGGCAAAGAGCCGCCCGTGGTCAACGAGCTGTAAAGGGCGTAGTTCACCGCACCCTCGCTGATATAGTTTTCCGCCTCATTAATGACCACAGGGTCAACATAAAAACGATAATTCCCTTGAAGATAATAGAAATATTCCGGGTCTAAATTCACATGTCTGCCATAGTAAGCAGGGGCGGCAACAGGGTCGCCCTTCCCTGCCTGAATCAGATTATAGAATTGATAAATATTAGCATTGCCCTTGATTTCAGAAATGCTGCCCCCCATGGTCATGTAATAGGTATAGGTTACAGAGGCGATGGTTTTACTATTTATCACCAAAGGATTGGTGGTAATCATTACTTTACCGTCTTTGTAGTCTACATCTGCGCCCATAGCTTCGGCAATGAAACGAAGAGGAACGACGATTCTATCGTTTCTAGTTTGAACAGGCACGTCCATTTCATATTCGCTGACAGTTTTATCGGGGTTAACAGCCGTTGCAACATGACTTCGCACAGGTAAGGTTATCACTTCGCCCGTTGCTGTCGAAATGACAACTTTATTATCTTGCCAGTCCACTGCCGCTCCCATGTTTTCTGCAATGACACGGGCAGGGACCAAGGTCCGTCCCTTCACTACCACAGGAGCAACATCAGTAGAGATTGGCACACCGTCTAAGGTAATAGAGATTTTTTGTGCAGCATAGCAAGGCATAGCAAACACTGCAACAGAAAATACTACTCCCATCGTAAGTAAAAATTTCTTCATAGTCACTTTCCCCCTTATTTCTTCTTATAAAATGGTGTTAGATAAATTTTCCCACATATCATCGCCTAAGTTCAGCTTAAAGTTATCAATTTTTTCAAAAATATCTGCATCAAACTGATACCATTTATCCAGGTCTACATCATGTAAAAGAAACTGGCTATACCCCTCGGGAATAGGATTACCATCATATGAAGTATGGGTATAGACATCAATATTTTCTTGTCCTGGCTTCGTTATATCTATGCCATCCGTATAAAAGCGATAGTGACTAACTAGATAATAATAATTTGGCGGGTCCAGATTAACATTACAACCATAGTAAGCAGGGACATCCACTTCCATCCCTCTGCCCGCTGTCAGCCAATAATGCATTTGTCCAACATTCATATTCCCTTTGATTTGATTAATACTACTTCCTGCCGTCATGTGCCATTCATGCGTTAGCTCCGCTGGCCTCTCGTTAATAAGATACGGCACTGTGGTAATGATGACCCTTCCCTTGACATAGTCGATGTTCGCCCCCATTAAAAGCCCCATATCCCGCAGAGGCACCATAGCGCTGCCATTGACCGTGCGAGCAGGTAACTCCATGGTATAAGTGCCAACTGCAGTATAGGGTTCACCCATTTCATCCACGCCATCTGGATATGTAGTAGTTGCTATTTTACTCCCCATAGGCAGGGTAATGACTTCGCCAGCAGCAGTAGAGACAATCACGCTGTTATCCTTCCAGTCTACAGTTGCACCCAGATTCTCCGCAATGATGCGAGCAGGCACATAAGTCCGGCCCTTGATAACGACAGGCGACGTTTCTGTTGTTAGCAGCACACCATCTAAAGTGATAGCGATTTTCTGAGCGGCATAGGCTGGTATGGCAAAAGAAACAATCATCAATGCCATTCCCAATGTCAAAAAAAACCTTTTCATCACGATTTCCCTTCTTCTGTTCATATTCAAAGAAACAGACAGCTTGGCAAAACCGCTAAATATTGAGATGATTTATCTATTTTGTCCCATTTGCCCCTGTTGCCCCTGCGCACTGCCGTTTCCATCTGTTTCACTATTTTGACGACTTCCCTCACCGTTTTGTTCCCCGGGAATGATTGGCAATTGGATTTGTGGTTGACTTTGGGATGGTATACCCCTGCCATTTGGCTGTTCCTGAAGGTCGCTAACATCATACTTTCTTTGAAAATCCAGCGGATTAAAAGCAAAACCACTGTTACTATCCAGAATATAAGACCATTCTAAAAGCGTAATCGCCCGTTCTTTGTACTGTTGAGCTAGCCCCGCACGGAGCAACCACACATTGGCGCCATATATAGGATATCCCCCATCTGTGCCAAAGGCAGCTACAAGAAAATCATAGTCAGCATTAAGTCCTCTATCAAAATTAATTTGAGAATACATCAACTTCTTTTGCAAGGCCGGGTCCGGTATATTCGTCAACAGTTGCTGATAAATAGCCCCCAT
>CAMNVD010000110.1 GCA_946562005.1 uncultured Clostridia bacterium
AAGCTGAAAAATGTACAAATAAAACATAACCACCATAAGTAAGAAAAAAAGAAAACCAGTAACTATTTCAAATTCCTTTAAGAAATAACTGTTAAACTTAAATTATCATATCAACTGACAACTTCTCAAAATAAATGATAGATTTTAAAAGAAAATGAGGTTATGCCTATGCTCAGTCAAGATATTTTTTTCAGTCAGTTAAGCGATAACCCGCCAGAAAACATCCCTGAACAAGTAAGAGAACTACTAAAAGGATTTCAGGATATTTATATCACCTACCAATCTGCCATCAAAGAAATCGGTACCAAAATCGAAATTCTTAACGATGAATTTCAAGCCAAACAAAAAAGAAATCCTATCGAACATATTAAGTCTCGAGTAAAATCAGCTAAAAGCATTGTAAACAAGCTACAACGAAAAGGGCTACCCATCACTTTAGATTCCGCCCGGGAACATCTTACTGATATTGCAGGCATTCGTATTATTTGTTCTTTTATCGATGATATTTATATTATCGCCGACCTTCTTTCTAGTCAGGACGATATCGTGCTGGTAGAGAAAATCGACTATATTCAAAACCCCAAACCTAGCGGATATCGCAGCCTTCATTTGATTCTCCAAGTACCAGTGTTCTTCTCTGACCATACCGAACACGTAAAGGTAGAAGTACAGATTCGCACCATCGCTATGGATTTTTGGGCAAGCTTAGAACACAAGCTCCACTACAAAGGCTCTGAAAATGTGCCCGACAGTGTTACCAAAGAACTACGGGAATGCGCTGATATTATCGCCAAGACAGACCGTAAAATGCAAAATATCCATAACCGACTGGAAGAAATCAATTAAATATACACGCTTACAACCATTTGTCATTCTGAGCGTCGTCGAAGCATTTAAAAAGGAGCCGTGTCTTTTCACCGCTCCTTTTTTCATTTTCACCAAGTGAAGTTACCATATAGTACTGTTTTCCAGCTGCCGTCCGCCTGTAGTTCCAACACTCGCTTTTCCGGGATGTCCCAGCAAATATTCCCTAAGCAAATCTCATATTTACCGTCGCCATTAAAGTCAAAAATGCCTTCTACATCCAGCCCCAGGCAAGTCTCAATGCCTAAAAAGATGAAATCCCATTCACCTTCCCCCAGATTTATTTTATAATCTGGATTATTTTTCAAACATTGTTCATAGGTTTTTTTGATAGGCTCCTGTTGATAAAAAAGGGTAGTGGCTTCCCCATCCTTCACCAAAAGCGCCAAGATAAACACTGCCGTTTTTTCATTGGTTAGAGCCTCTTTCCTTATCATAGGATAACCCATTTCATTTTCCGGCGTTTGCGCAATAATCAGCTTTTCCTGCTTGCCATCGCCATCTAAATCAGCTGCCCATACTTCTGTGATAACAAAGTCACTGTCGCCCATTTCCACACTGTCTAAGTGCGCTTGTACATATGCATTTTCGTCCTCAGTACCCTCAGCGCTTACCGCTAAATCCTTAGGAAAGCCATCTACCTCTTGAGAAATGGCAATACCAGTATGAATCAAATCCACACCATTTTCATCTAAGAACCCCAGGTAAAATAAGTCATTTGGCACAGGGAAAGATTTCAACTTATCATCTGCGAAAGTAACAGGCAAGGTAAAATAGTCTTGGCTATTATTATATTCATCTGCCGCCGTTTGCTGCTGATAGCTGCCAAATAAGGCTTTCACCTCGTCCGTGTCATAAAAGGAACTGCCCCCAAAGGGATTTCCCCTTAAATCCAGCCCATCCAGATACAGCTGCTCCGGGATATAAACTTTATCCGTCGTTTGCACCGCTCCGGTGGCGATATCATACAAATAATATTTTTCCGGCGCCAACATTTGATAAAGATACGCCGCCACCGGTGTTTTACCGTCTCGCTCTTGGGGCGCATCAGCCGCCGTATATGGGTCATAGAGGATTGAGTCTAAGCTATACCACTCCCCCGCTTCCCAATAGCCCATAACACTACTACCCAATGAAATAAAGACAGGCCCCTCCACCATCGTTTTTCCTTCCTGTTTCGGTGGATTTGTCGGCTGACCTTCTGTCTTATCATGCTGACCACAAGCAGAAAGCACAAGACAACTACCTATAATTGACGCTGCCAAAAGTCCAACAGCCCATAAATTCCTTTTTTTCATTGGCAAAACCTCCTTTTGTCTATTAGACGTAAGCAAAAAATGATTTGTTTCTTTGTTTCTATTTTAGCATATTTCTTTTCATTTTGCTCTTGACACCGACAAAAAACAGCGTTATATTTTATACATAGATTATCTATGCATAGTAATACTACATAAGGAGGCTCAGAAACAGAATGGACAAAGAACTCTTAAAAGGCAGTACCACCACGATGATATTGTCGCTCCTTGCCACAGAGCCCATGTATGGCTACCAGATGACAAAAGCACTGGAGGAGCGTTCTAATCAAATCTTCACCTTAAAGGAAGGCACCCTCTACCCCCTTCTTCATAATCTGGAAAACAACGGCGTTATCCACTCTTATTGGGAAGAAAGCGAAACCGCTCGCAAGCGAAAATATTATGAGATTACCGACGAAGGGAAAAAACTTCTCAAAGAAAAACAACAGGAATGGCAGGTTTTCAGCGAAGCCGTCAATAAAGTAATAGGAGGCGTGCAATTTGAATACGCATATTGAGCATTATCTAGACACCGTCTGCAGACAAATCAAATGTAAAACAACCCACAACGCCATCCGGGAGGAGCTCACCGAACATATCGAGGAATTACAAGAGGCATATATCGCCCAAGGCAACGATGAAGCCACCGCTACCGAAAGAGCCCTCACTCAAATGGGAGACCCACAAGAAATAGGCAGACAACTGCACAAAACCCACAAACCCCAAACAGACTGGGTTACGCTAGGACTTCTTGCACTGCTACTCACCTTCGGCGCTTTTGTGTTATCTGGTTATCAGACGTATCTCCCTTTTAACATCGGAACACGCCAGACCTTTTTCACAGCAATCGGACTTTGCATTGCTGCACTATTTTATTTTACTGACTACACCAAGCTATTCAAGTATTCACTCATTCTCTATGGTGTTAGCGTTATTTTTAATCTTTATATGCTTTCGACCCATTTTAATATGGGAGGCTTTTGGCTCTCTATTGGCAGTGTTGCGATAGATTCCAGCGCATTGATACTTTGCGGCTATATGCTGTCTCTTTCTGGTCTTGCCATCCACTGGCAAACAGAACGGCCCAGCGATAGTTGGTTTTTGATTAGTGCTATGGCACTAGCAGTGATACTGATAAGTCTGCAACACTTGGCAAAGGCATTTATTTTAATTATCATCTGTCTATCCCTGCTTCATTATTCTATTTCCCATGCAGCCTGGTGCACAAATCCCAAGAAACAACTAACCATTCTTTATAGTATTCTAGCGGTTTTATTTCTGGCAAGCTCCTTTCTGTTTATTGCCAGCGAACCCTACCGTGCCGCCAGATTTAGCGCTTTTCTTCATCCAGAAAACGACCCTATGGGCAGCGGTTATGTTGCCATGCAACAGCGGACCGTCATGGCAAATACTCCCTGGTTTCAAGGTATGCCCCAGAAAGATGCATTTTTTGAAACAGACTACGGTCCTCGCTTCATCGTGCCA
>CAMNVD010000111.1 GCA_946562005.1 uncultured Clostridia bacterium
TTAATTCTGCAAGGGCCTCTGGACTAAAAACAACGCCCGTATTAACACAATGCTCTGCGGCTTGGGCAATATTTACCGAGTGGTCGCTAATACGCTCCAGGTCATTGGTACCGTGGAATAAGGTCGCATGGGTATTACTGTTATTAGCATTCAGTTTACTTAACGAAATTTTTGCCAAGTATTTAATAATATCTTTTTCTAGAGAGTCTACGACCTCCTCAACCTCATATACATCGCCGATATTCCGCAAATCACGGCTAATCAAAGCCTGGGAAGAGTTATCTATATTTTCTTTTGCATACTCTCCCATACGAATCAATTCTCTGGTTGCAAAAGAAATAGCTACGTCTACACTGCTAAGGGCCGCCGGCTCCAAATAAATAGCGCCCCGTTTGATGATACGCTCCTCACCTGGAATAATCCGATTGACAAATTTTTCCAAAGCGCCAATAAACGGAAAAAACAGAATGGTCGTGATAATGTTAAACAGCGTGTGAGCATTGGCAATTTGCCGTTCTACACTTGCGGTACCAGAGACCATATAAACCAAATCTTCAAAATAGGGCATAAAAAGCAAGAAAATACCGGCTCCAATAATATTAAAAGTAACATGAGCCGCCGCCGCCCGTTTCGCTGTAAGAGATGTCTGGAAGCTGGCAAGAACCGCTGTAATACAAGTCCCGATATTCATCCCTAAAAGGGCGGGAAGAGCCGCATCTAGGCCGATTAACCCCTGCTCCGCCATGGCAATAGCAATCCCAATGGCTGCACTACTGCTTTGAATCACAACCGTTACAAAAATGCCCAGCAGCAATAAAATGATTTTACTATCGCTGAAACGCACCATAAAATCTTGGAACCCCGGATATGTACGTAACGGCGCCATTGCTACACTCATAACGCTTAAGCCCATAAACAACACACCAAAAGCAAAAAGTACATAACCAATTTGTTTGATAGTTTGCTTTTTACAAGCAATATAGATAAAGAATCCTATCGCAATCATGGGGAAAAAATAGCTGGTTAAATTAAATGTTAATAACTGCCCAGTAATGGTAGTACCTACGTTGGCCCCCATAATGACTGCAATAGCCTGCTTTAAGGACATAAGCCCTGCATTAACAAAGCCAATAACCATAACTGTCGTTGCACTGCTGCTCTGAATGATAGAAGTAACAATAGCCCCAACAGCAACGCCTAAAATAGGTTTCGTTGTCAACGCATCCAGTATCTGACTCATTTTCTCCCCGGCAATTTGCTTAAGGCCATCCCCCATGGCATTCATACCGAAAATAAATAAAGCCAAGCCGCCGAAAAGTGTGAATAACATTTCCACGATTGCGTTCTCCTTTACGATGTATCCCGCTAATTTCTATCTGTTTTTACTACCTTATCGTGAATATTATATCATTACTTTTGGTTGCTTGACTATATTTATCTTAAATTTTTCCAGTAAAACTTCAAAAATAAATTTAACAGACGCTCACACTAAACTTACAATAGCACCAGGCGCCAAATCTGTACGCAAAAAATCAGCCGGATTTGTGCTCATTACCTGACATATACGACCTTTCCCATCAGACAAAGGCTCTACTAAAACCTTTATTCCATTCACTTCCGTGACTTTTGTCTGCGTGCGTTGTTTTTCATCAGCGCTTTGCCATATGGTTTCACTGGGTACCACGGACCATATCAACATCTTAATGCACCTCGTTTTGGAATAATCCTAATTCTCCTACCATTTGCCGAGTCTGTACTAGCTCTTGTTCTAAGCGGGTAGGGTCTGCCATATGACTGCTCCCGTTTGCAACTTCTCCAGCATCTATTAATTCCTTTAGCTTTTTGATAGCGTCCCCTAATCCGCCTACTTGATCGATTAAACCATATTTTACAGCATCTTCTCCCACAACAATGGTTCCCACGTCTTGCGCCAGTTCCCCGGTGGTCATCATTAATTCTCTAACTTTGCTGTCCTGGATATCAGAATGACTGGTGATAAAGCTAATCACCCGATCCTGCATGCGTTCTAAATAATCAAAACTTTGCTGCACACCAACAACAAGCCCTGTCAGACGGATGGGGTGAATGGTCATAGTAGCGGTAGGAGCGATAAAAGAATAGTCAGCAGAAACTGCAATAGGCACCCCAATGCTATGGCCACCGCCTAATACCAGAGAAACGGTAGGCTTAGAAAGAGAAGCTATCATCTCAGCTACAGCCAGCCCTGCTTCTACATCACCACCTACTGTATTCAAAATGACCAAAAGTCCCTTAATATCCTTGCTTTGCTCAATGGCCACCAATTGTGGAATAATATGCTCATACTTGGTGGTTTTATTTTGCGGCGGCATTACCAGGTGTCCCTCTACCTGTCCTATCACACTGATAACATGGATATTTCCCATCATTTGCGGCAGCTCTAAGACCCCCAGCTCATTAATAGTCTCTGTTGCATTTTCAGCATCTTGTTCCATAGCGCCGCCATCTTCTTCTAAGTGGCCAGGCAAAGATACTTTATTTTCTAAACCAAAATCAAACTTTGCGAAGTTCTGTTCAAACAACAAAACCAACACCTCTTTCTTTTTATCTTTCTAACTACGTTTTTCTTAGTGTTGGCAACTGGAAAAATTTTTATACATCATTTACAATATCATTCTGAGAGCTAGTCAATCTGTCATTTTAAGTGCTAGCAAAGAATCCTTTTCAAAGCAACTTTTTTAATTATAAAAAAGATGGGAATCTGATTAGATTCCCATCTTTTTATCTTTTTATATCATAATTATTTTTATAAGCGAATGATAATCGGCTCTACAATTGGCCGCCGTTGAATGCGGTCAAAGAAGAACTTACCTAGATTGTTGCGAAGGTTATTCTTGCAGCCGACAAAATCAAAGGTACCTTCTCCTTCAAATTTGGCCATAATCGTACCAATTTTAGCCCTAGCTTCTTCCATCAGACGTTCATGTTCTTTGACAAAGATAAAGCCGCGGGAAATCATATCAGGAGAACCTACCATTTTCCCTGTTTGTCCATTAATCTTAATAATCAAAATAACAATACCATCCTGGGATAATTGCTTTCTGTCTTTGAGTACTGCGCTGCCTACATCGCCGACGCCTAAGCCGTCGATTAGGATTCTGCCTGCCTGGACACGACCATTAATCTTTCCGTGTTTCTGGTCGATTTCCAACACCTGTCCATTTTCCATGACAAAACAATTTTCCATAGGCATATCCAGCGAATTATGGGCCAGTTTTGCGTGTTGTTCCAGCATACGGTATTCACCATGCACAGGTAGGAAAAACTTTGGTTTTACCATGTTGAGGATGATTTTCAATTCTTCCTGGCTAGCGTGCCCAGAAACGTGAATCTTTTGGTCTCTGCCATAGATAACATTGGCACCTAATCTAGTCAAGTTATCAATGGTGCGAGCTACACCTTTTTCATTACCAGGAATTGGTGTCGCAGAGATGATTACAGTATCCCCTTCCATGATTTGCACCTGACGGTGCTCCCCTGTTGCCATGCGGCTGAGGCCTGATAATGGTTCCCCTTGGCTCCCGGTAGTCAGAATCAAAATATTTCTATCCGGATAATTATTCACTTCTGAAATATCTATCATCATA
>CAMNVD010000112.1 GCA_946562005.1 uncultured Clostridia bacterium
ACCCATGCCTTGCAGCGTATTTACACTATGCTGGGTAGGTTTGGTCTTCGCTTCACCGGCAGCTTCCAGATAAGGCACTAAAGTAAGGTGCACAAAAAAGCAATTTTCTCTGCCCATTTCCCACTGAAATTGACGCAATGCTTCTAGGTAGGGTTGTCCTTCAATATCCCCTACGGTACCGCCGATTTCAACGATATGCACATCAGCTCCATTGGCACTGACATTATCGAGAATCGTCTGCTTGATACGGTTAGTTACGTGAGGAACAATCTGGATGGTTTCCCCATTGAAATCACCCTGCCGCTGTTTTTCAAATAAATCCCACATAATACGGCCGGTGGTAATCGTAGAAAGCTGAGAGAGCGGTTCGTCAATAAACCGTTCATAGTGGCCTAAGTCTAGGTCAGTTTCGGCACCATCAGCAGTGACAAAAACCTCACCATGCTGATAAGGGTTCATGGTGCCTGGGTCCATATTGAGATATGGGTCCATCTTTTGCATGGAAACCTTCAGGCCTCTTGCTTTTAATAACCGGCCCAATGAGGAAGCCACGATGCCTTTGCCCAGGGCGGAAGCAACGCCGCCGGTGACAAAGATAATACGGGTGTTCATTGCTTTACACATCCTTACCGTCTCACTTAAATTTGAAACCTAGAAACATACCTTTAACTTAATAAGTTTAAATAATTTCTTACGTTGGTGTCAATAGGAAAATGGAAAAACACCAGAGAAATTTAAGAATTTTTTATAGAAAGAAAGAAATTTATGGGAAAAACGGAAAACTCTGTCAAAAAGTAGCATAACAGACTATAGATATCATCCTCCCTTTACAAAAAAGGACTACAGTAAAAACTGTAGTCCTTAAAACAATGAACCTCATTATCTATTATAAAAATCCATTACGCTAACTTATGCTCGCTTCCCTAGATAGCGATAAATTTTGCTTTTAAGCCAAGAGACAGATTATGAGATGAATTTCTTTATTTTTTTAGCCACAGCTAAATATTCCTCACTGGACATGGCATCTCCATCCAGCGCTACGATATCTTGCTCGCAACTTTCACAGAGGAATTGCCCCTGGATAAAGATACCGTCCATAATGCCTCGCTCCGGTATTTCTCCGCAAACAATACAATGAGGCAAAAGAGAAGCCTTTCCCCGATGGCAACAAGCAGAATGCCGCTTCTTATCGACACTTCCCATTGGCATATTTTCCTCCATACCGGCCATTACCTGTTTTCTCTCCATAGAGACACCGCCTTTATCAATCATTTTTCCTGTTGTTATTTTTTAGTTTTCCCATTTCTTAGCAAAAATAAACCGTATTCTAATATTTTTATTTACGACCTTAGTTGCTTTATTTTATGTGGTAGTTTCTCTATTGTGTCTGTCTAATTTTCCCGGACAATCAAAATTTTTGTTTATTCTTGAGAGCCGTTACCGCCGCCCTTTTGCACACCATCATAATCAACAAAATAATCCTGGGTACGAACCATCACGCCTAAAGGTACAGGACGGATACCTTGCTCCTGCCAAGTATTAAAGATTTCCTTTAGGGCGGCAACTGTCTGCTTGTTATTATTTTGCAGCATGATAATATCCCCGGCTTTTGCCTGTACCAGCACATTATCACAGATTTTCCGTGTAGAAAGAGCCTGCCAATCACCACCATCTACTGCCCAGCCAACAGTCACCAGCCCCATTTCCCCGGCCACCGCCAGCACATTATTATTATAGTCGCCATAAGGTGGACGAAAAAACTTCGCCTGCTGCCCAGTAATCCGCTCCACCATTTTACTGTTTTCTCTTAATTCTTTTTTTACCCCTTCTTTAGTCAAAGCGGAAAAATAAGGATGTGTGGCAGAATGTAGGCCCAGCTCATGCCCCTTTTGACTAATTTCTACCGTAAGTTCCGGGTAAGCGTTCATCCAAGTGTTAGTAACAAAAAATGTAGCCTGGATGCCGTAAATATCTAAAACCTCCAGGATTTCTTCTGTCTGGTCATCACCCCAGGCTACATCAAAGGATAATCCTACCAGTCCGGGCGCATCAGCTACTCGAGCAATAGGCGCTGGCTGCACAGTGCCGCTAACGGTACGCCATAGCCCATCTGCCATAGCACTATAGACGCCCCCCAGCGCACCTAAGAATATGCCGCAGGCCACTAACGAACAAAAAAGTTGTAGACGTCGTCTGCCCCTATGCGCACGCTCTCTACCGGCAAAAAAACAAAAAACTCTCTTCATCTATAAAAAACCTCCCTGTTCCCATTATTCAGATAAAAATGGAATGCCATTTATTTATATGAAGCTTTTCTATAGTTATCACTTTGAAATTATGACAGGACAAATCCCTTCCCTCCCATTGCTCCGTAAAAACCACACTAACCCTTATCGGGGATAAATGGAAAGTATTAGCAAGACTTATTGCCAGGAAACGAACGATTCAGCGAGCTGAAACAGACGGTGGGCAATATCACGCAAAAGGTCCTTACCGCTCAGCTTCGGTCTATGGAGACCTCGGGCCTCGTCCATAGAGAGGTTTATCCAGAGGTGCCGCCTAAGGTAGAATATTCCCTGACAGAACTAGGTTATAGTCTAAAACCTATTTTAGAAGCGATGGAAACAGAGGAAATAACCTATAAAAAACATTGTCGGAAGCTGACAAATATAGTAATATATAGTAACATCTTCTTTATGGGCGTTAGAGAAGCATAATACGCTCCGACCATGTAACAGAGAAAGGCTGTCATAAATAAAAAATGAAACAATCTATCACAAAAGAACAAACCGGCAAAAGTACAACATTAAGGGGAATCTTATGTACCCTAGCAGGTGGCGCTTGCTGGGGATTTTCCGGCGCCTGCGGACAATTTCTCTTCCAGGAATACCAAACAGACGCCTTCTGGCTAACAGCTACCCGTATGCTCATTTCCGGCATTCTTCTGTTAGGCTATCTTCTTGCCGCCCAACCAGCGAAATTAAAGACAATCTGGCAAGATAAACAAGATGTCCACCAATTACTATTCTTTGCTATCATTGGGCTCCTAGCCTGTCAATTCACTTATTTAAAGGCCATTGAGCATACCAATGCCGGCACCGCTACGGTACTGCAATATTTAGGCCCCCTTCTGATTATGATTTATGCCTGCGTAAAAGGCAGCCGCTTGCCTAGCCAAAGAGAGACCATTGCTATTATTTTTGCCCTCGCCGGGACATTTCTTCTAGCTACCCATGGCAATCTCCAAACGCTGGTCATCTCACCCCAAGGCCTCTTTTGGGGCATCGGTGCAGCCATTGGTTTATTCTTCTATACCCTTATACCTACCCGCATCATTGGAA
This sequence comes from uncultured Clostridia bacterium, assembly GCA_946562005.1. Classification (GTDB taxonomy): domain Bacteria; phylum Bacillota; class Dehalobacteriia; order UBA4068; family JAAVYR01; genus JAAVYR01. Next base: position 3,342 of record CAMNVD010000112.1, read on the forward strand.
AATTTGGCAGTTGGGTTGTCACTGGCTACGGTATGCTTATTGGCGGCAGCTGTCTCGCCCTAGCGATGCGTATCTGGCAAATTCCTGTTCATCTGGACATGGCAGGTATCCTCGCCCTTGCCGGCATCATTCTCATCGGTACCTTAGTGGCATATACTCTCTATATGCAAGGTGTGCAAGATATCGGCGCAGTAAAAGCCAGTATGCTTGCCAGCGTAGAACCAGTATCCGCTACCTTGTTCTCAGCCTTATGGCT
>CAMNVD010000113.1 GCA_946562005.1 uncultured Clostridia bacterium
CCCAGAGGAAAATAGCGTTAAAAGCTTGTTGCTTGAGGTCATGGATAGGGTATCCATGCAGGCTGCTCAAAAACAGATTACGATAAGAGGTGATTTGCTGGAGCTTTCCGGCGTATTTGATTGGAGATGGACAGCTGAGGCCCTTGGCAATATCCTGGATAACAGCATCAAATATACACCGAAAGGTGGAAGTATCACCATTACCATGGCGGAGTATCCCTCTTTTATCCGTATTGATATGGCAGATACTGGCATTGGTATTCCAGAGGAAGAAATCCCCAAAATCTTTGGCCGGTTTTATCGGGCCCCAACTGTAAAAAATGCAGAGGGCTGCGGTATTGGGCTTTACTTGGCAAGAGCGATTATTCATCGGCAATACGGGTATATAAAGGTTGCGTCTACGGTGGGACAGGGTAGCGTCTTTTCTGTTCTTTTAAAGAAAAGCTTTTTCACTGGAAAAGGACTTAAGGATGGAAGTGATATCGCTGTTTTTGCAGCAGAGGAAGAAAATAGAGGAAATCCTCTGGATATGTAGAATGTTATACTGTTTTACAAAAGGAGGAAGGTCCGGTGCGCATTTTAGGCATAGACCCTGGTACAGCTATTGTAGGCTATGGGGTGATTGATGTGATAAACCATCGTTATACGGTGGTGGATTACGGTTGCATTCGTACAGCTGCCCATATGTATTTACCGGAACGGCTAGACCGCATTTATCAGGGGATGCATATGCTTATCAATAAATACCAGCCGCAGGAAATAGCAGTAGAGGAGTTATTCTTTAACACCAATATTACTACAGGTATCAGCGTAGGACAGGCTAGAGGCGTGATATTGCTTGCAGCCCAACAAAAGGATATTCCTATTGGTGAATACACGCCGCTTCAAGTAAAGCAGGCGTTAGTAGGATATGGCCGGGCTGAAAAGCAGCAAGTACAGTATATGGTAAAGACCTTCCTTAACTTAACAGAAACGCCGAAACCTGACGATGCGGCAGATGCGCTTGCCCTTGCTATCTGTCACTCACACTCCCGAAAAATCGGGTAATTGTTACCCTAAGCGTAGTCGAAGAATCTTAAAAGATTCTTCATCATTGCATTCCTCAGAATGACAGTGGATCATAAACTATAGTTTTTAGTATGAAAATGAGATAATTAAGAGGGAAGAAAACAATGATTGCATTTATTCGCGGTACCATCATAGATCAGGAAATAGATAGTGTTACGCTGGATGTAGGCGGCATTGGTTATCAGGTGCTCATTCCTGTCCAGCAGATGGCTGGAAGTCTGCAAACGGGAAAGGAACTGGCGCTACATACTTATCTACAGGTAAAAGAAGATAGCTGGACTCTTTTTGGCTTTGCTAATAAAGAACAGCTGCAAATTTTTAAGCTATTGATTTCTGTTAATGGTGTCGGAGCTAGGACGGCACTTGCCATATTAAATCTACTGTCCCCAGTACAAATTGCCGTGGCCATCGGCAATGGAGAATACAAAGTCTTTAATCAGGTGCCAGGTATCGGTAATAAAATCTCCCAACGTATCGTGTTAGAATTAAAAGAAAAAACCAAGGCTTTTGCTGATGGTGAAGACCAAGCCGCCTTTGCTTTTGATGACGAGGATACTACCCTAAAAGCAGTAGGCGTTCAAGAGGCCATCCTTGCTATGGAGCAGCTGGGCTACAGCGGGAAGGAATCCGCAGTACTTATCCGTAAAGCAAAAAAACGGCTAGAGGAGCAAGGCATTACAGCTGATATCAATCAGCTGATTAAAGAAGGCTTGCAGTTAACCCTAGAAAAATAAGAGGAGCAATAGGCAATCATGGGAAATACTTATGAAGAAGAAGATATTATTTACAGCAGTGGCAAGCAAGTAGGTGCGGGTGCGCCGTCTGTTGCGCCCGAGGACCGTGTAATATCTTCGACCTTACAAATAGAAGATGCTGTAACAGAAGCTACCATTCGTCCTATGACATTGGCTGACTATACCGGACAAAAGAAGATAAAAGATAATTTGCAGGTCTTTATGTCTGCGGCGCAAAAAAGAGGAGAAGCGCTGGACCATGTATTGTTATATGGGCCTCCCGGGCTGGGGAAGACTACCCTTGCTAATATTATCGCCAATGAAATGCAGGTGCATATCCGCACCACATCGGGTCCTGCCATTGAGAGGACGGGGGATTTGGCTGCTATTCTTACTAGTCTGGAGCCACGAGATGTCCTTTTTATCGATGAAATTCACCGTATGAGCCGAGTAGTAGAAGAAGTTCTTTATCCAGCCATGGAGGACCATTGCATTGATATCATCATTGGCAAAGGCCCCAGTGCACGGACCTTACGGCTGGATTTGCCGCCTTTTACATTAGTCGGCGCTACGACCAGAGCTGGTATGTTATCTTCACCACTTCGTGATCGTTTTGGTATGATTTTTCGTTTAGAGTATTATGGGGAACAGGATTTGGTGGATATTATTAGTCGTTCTGCAAAAATGCTTAAAGTAGAAATGGAACGGGAGGGTGCTTTAGAGATTGCTCGACGGTCTCGGGGAACACCGCGTATTGCTAACCGTTTGTTGCGGCGGCTGAGAGATTTTGCCCAGGTAAATGGCGATGGCGTTATCACCAAGGAGATTGCGCAAACGGGTCTTAAACTCCTAGAAGTCGATGGTCTTGGTTTGGATAAAATTGACCAAAAGGTGATGTTAGCCATTTTAGATAAATTTGCCGGCGGACCAGTAGGGTTAGATACCATTGCAGCCTCTATCGGGGAATCTTCTGATACCATCGAGGATGTGTGCGAGCCCTATCTGATGCAGTTGGGATTTGTAAATCGGACGCCAAGAGGTAGACAAGCTACGGCAGAAGCCTATAAGTATTTTAATAGAAATATGCCTGCAAGCCGTAAGAAGGAGCTGGAGAAGGAAGCAAAAAAGGAAGGCATCACAAATAGCAGTCTATTTGATAGAGAATAAGAGGTAAAACATGGAACGAATCGAACAACAATCATATACAGGCGTCAAACAATTAGATTTTGATTTTGCGCCTTATGTGGGTAAAAGAATATTCATGCACTGCTGCTGTGGGCCATGTGCTACCCTTCCTACCAAAATGCTGCAAGACGCCGGGATAGACTGTATGTTATATTTTTATAATCCCAATATTCATCCCTATCAGGAGTTTTTGCATCGTTTGGATAGCTTCAAATTACTAAGTGAGGCAAGACGAATGCCTTATCTGATAGATGACAGCTACACCATAGAGGAATTTCTTCAGATGGCTCTAGCAAAAGGTGCTAATCGCTGTGATGGGTGCTATCAGTTTCGGCTAGAGGAAGCGGCACGGGTAGCAAAGGAACAAGGCTGTGATTGTTATACTACCAGCTTGCTCATTAGTCCATATCAGCGCCATGACACGATTCGTCGTCAGGGAGAGGTTATCGGCGAACAGATGGGAATCCCCTTTTTTTATTTTGATTTTCGTCCTTACTTCCGACAAGGACAAGTTATGGCTAGAGAATTAGGGCTCTATATGCAGAAATATTGCGGTTGCATCCTTAGTGAACGAGACCGCTATGA
>CAMNVD010000114.1 GCA_946562005.1 uncultured Clostridia bacterium
ATAGGAGATTTGCCATTATACCACGCCGTACAAAAAATGCGTACTACTTCCGGCAGTTACTTTTCACCTAGAAGATAATACGTATTTCTTTCGTACCAAGGGACAAGTCTTTACTACTTCCGGCAATTACCTCCGCCAACAACGACGCTAGACCCAGGAAGTAGCAATCCCCGCCTTCATGTTCTGAGGTAGGACCCATTGGAAGTTTCCGTGTACCCAGCCCCGGAACCAACACCGTAAATATCTTTGCCATCATAGGAAAAAGGCTGTACGCTTTGAGGAACACTTTTGTTTTTTAATTCTTGGGTCAGAGCTGCTCCTGTTCTAGCGCTGACGGATGTCACACCTTTCTCCCGAATCATATCCAGCTTGAAGCCGCTTTGCATATAAATGGGCGTGGAATCAATCCCATAATTTCTAGCTTTTTTAGTGCGATAGCTACCGTTTGCTGCTTGCAAGGTCACTGCACTCCCAACAAGTACAGCGCCACCAGAACCGGCAGCGCCACCATTCCCACCTTTCCAAGGAGCTGTCTCCCATGTATTTGTAGTAGCACTATTAGAATCCCAACCACTACCGCCACCAATAGTTCCAGGGTTATAATATTTATAGTATTTTATGGAGGAAACCGTACTACCTGAAAAATAACCGCCACCACCAGTATGGTAGTTTGGTTGGGAGAACGGAGTTCCTGGACCGCCATCTACACCAGATGTACCACCACCAGAACCGCAAAAGCCACCAGGTCCAGCAGAGTTTCCACCGCCGCCGCCACCAGCACCGCCGCCACCGATACCGGCTCCAGGATAACCGCCTGCACCGCCCCTTTCTATGCCATCCACAATATTCCCAGCGCCACCACCGCCGTAGGCTTTAACAGTAACGCTATCATATATATGAATATCACCAGCCGAAACACCAGTACCACCACTTTTAGCACCAGCATCACCACCTTTGCCGCCGCCGCCACCAATACCAGCCCCAGCGCCGCCACCACCGGATGCATCATTGGAAGCAATAAGGCTAGCTCCTTTGCCGGCATCACCACCCTGTGCAGTAAGAACCCCAGAACCCCGGACCGTCATGACAGCACCATAGGGCACACTAATACCAGCGTAACCCCCGTGCCCACCTTTGACTAAAGAGGAATCGGAATTCCGCGTACCATCCCCCGCTTTACCGCCGGTAACAGTGAACGTGCCGTCCACCACCAGCGTTAAGTTGGCGTCGCCCTGGAGCTCGATACTCGCCACACGCTACAAAAAAATACGTACTACTTCCGACATCTATCTTTCGCCTAGGAAGTAATACGTATTTTCTTTCGTGCAAAGAAGCAAAGTCCCGGTCAATTCAGTCAAATTCAGGAATGATGTATTATAATAAAATATATCATTCATAAGATTACCGGAAAAGAGGCTATTATGAGTCAATCTATTGTACAATCATCCCCTATGCCTAAAAAGAATATCTTAAAAAAATGGTTACAAATAGCGCTATGTTTAGCTATCTTAGGCATTGTTATCATTCTTTCTATTTGCCTTTATGTTGAGGCTACAGGAAAAGCATACCTCATCACAGCAGAAAATGCGCCCGCAACAGACGCCATTTTGATTTTAGGTGCCAGAGTCTATAGCAATGGCACCCCCTCTCCATTATTGCAGGATAGATTAGATTATGGTTATACGCTCTATGCAGCAAATAAGGCAAATCGTATCATTGTCAGCGGCGACCATGGCCGAAAAGATTATGATGAAGTCAATGCAATGAAAAACTATCTGCTAGCAAAAGGAGTCCCGCAGGAACATATCTTTTTGGACCATGCCGGCTTCAATACCTATGACAGCCTATATCGAGCAAAAGAGATTTTCGGAGTGAAATCCCTAATCGTTTGCACCCAAGAGTTTCATATGCCCCGTGCGCTCTATATCGGTAGACGATTAGGATTAGAGGCCTATGGCTATGCCGCACCGGATAAAGCCAGCTATCACATGGCCTATAATAACTTCCGAGAAAAACTAGCGCAAGTAAAAGCCTTTTTAGAAACGGATATATTACATAGAAAACCCAAATATCTGGGCAATGTCATTCCCATCCAAGGCAGCGGACTTCCTACCCAAGTATAATTGTTTTTGTCATTCTATGCTATGCTTAGAATGACTTTTTTATTTTTCCCACTTATCCTCTCCTTTTAAGTCAACCGGCTTCTGCCGCACCTTATTTTTGGGTTGCAAAATAGCAGGGCGATAAATTTGTTTAGGAATAGGCGTACGAAAGAAAATCTCCTTTAATGCCTTACCGTGAAATGGTACAAGAGGCCAAAGATAAGGAATACCAAAAGACTTCGTACCAGATAAAAATAAAAATACTGCTGCTACCGCCACCCAAAAGCCAATTTTACCGGCTGCAAAAATGGCGCATAAGAGTAACACCCTAACCAGCCGATGCGCCATGCTCAATTCATAACTGGGAGTGGCAAAGGAAGCAGTAGCGGCCGCCGCCGTATACATCACTACATGGGTAGAAAACAAACCCAAATCCACTGATAGATTTCCCACTAAAAGAGCTGCAACCAACCCTAAAGAAGTCGTTAACGGTGACGGTGTATGAATGGCCGCAAGCCGTATAATATCCACCACAATCTCTGCAATTATCAGCTGACCGAAAACAGACACACTGCCAGGAATGGCAAGCCCCTGCTCCACTACACTAAGATACCACAGCGGTAAAATAAAGACAGAAAGAAAGATGGCAATCATACGTACAATACGCAAGTAACCACCTACTAATGGACTCTGACGAAATTCTTCGGCGTGCTGGAAATGATAAAAATAAGTAGCTGGCAAAATAATCACACTAGGAGATGTATCTACTAAGATTAAAATATGGCCTTCCAGTAAATGTTCAGCCGCCACATCAGGCCGTTCCGTATACCGCACCTTCGGGAAGGGATTCCAAATCATACCTGGCGTTATCAACTCTTCTACAGACTTTTCAGCCATAGGCAATCCATCAATATCAATAGCCTGTAATTTTTCTAGCACCATAGCTACTAAATGAGAATTAGCAACATCCTCAATATAGCAAACACAAACGTCTGTTCGTGACCGTCTACCGATTTGCAGCATTTTTGTCCGCAAGCTTTCGTCTCGGATACGCCGCCGGATTAACTGGGTATTATAGACTACCGTCTCGGTAAAGCCATCCCGAGAACCACGAACCACTTTTTCCAAGTCTGGTTCCTGAGGACCACGGGCAGCAAAGGCTCGCAAATCCAATAGTAACCCTTGGGATACTCCATCTAAGATAAAGGCAACCTGCCCCATAAGCACCCCGTCTATTAGATTATCCAAATCCTCTATTACCTCGATTTGAGAAACAGGAAAATATTTATCCTTTAGCACCACAAATAATTCTGTTGGCGCCATTTCTGACAAGGCTGAAATATTACTTAACAGCATAGCAAGAACCGTATCATCTACAAATCCCTGCACCATAAAAAAAGATGATGG
>CAMNVD010000115.1 GCA_946562005.1 uncultured Clostridia bacterium
ACCAATGGTTCAATTGGCGGTTGAGAAGAACCGAATGCTAATGGTGCGGAGCAAGTATCGATGATTTCTGCACCTGCACGAGCAGCTTCTAATGCGCAGGCAGGAGCCATAGCGCAAGTGAAGTGGGTATGTAATTGAACTGGTACATCAGGGAAATGTTCTTTCCACATTTTAATGATATCATAAGTAGGCTGTGGGGTTAAGATACCGCCCATGTCTTTTAAGCACAAGGAATCAACGCCTTCGTCGATTAAATCTTGGGCAGTTTTTAAGTAGTGCTCCATGGTATGTACAGGGCTTAATGTATATACAACAGAACCTTGTACTTTACCGCCTGCTTTTTTTGCAGCGCGGATAGCTACCCGCATATTGTCGATGCTGTTCAAGGCATCGAAAATTCTCATAATATCTATTCCGTTTTCAATGGCTCTTGTTACGAAAGCTTCAACAACATCATCGGGTGATTGTTGATAACCAACCAATGTTTGTCCCCGCAATAACATTTGCAAAGGAGTCTTTTTGAAACATTTTTTGAATGTTCTCAAGCGTTCCCATGGGTCTTCGCCTAAATAACGCATACAAACATCAAATGTTGCGCCGCCCCATACTTCTACAGAAGCATAACCGGCATTGTCAATTTTTTCAATGATTGGCAACATATCTTCGATACGCATTCTAGTTGCCCATAAGCTCTGCGGACCATCACGCAATGTTGTGTCGGTAAAACTAATCTTATTCATAACAATCTCCTTCTCTCAAAATTCCCCACCAGAAAAGTATATAGGTATACCCTGGTTGCCTCTATTATATTAGAGACCATAGGCAATTGCAATCATAATTTATCATGTATCCAAAATACAAAGAAAAAACTTTAGTGGAAAACTATATAAATCCACCTGGATTTTTAATAAAAACATACCTTCAAAATCGTTTATCCTCCCGTTAAGCAGGACTTTCTATGGTTATCAGGCCTCTTTCTTCTTATATTATAATGTCGCTACATAAAGAAAAAGAAGAACACCGAGACTATCTATCCCGGTGCTTCTCCTTTTTCTTTTCTTGTTTGAGCATAAATCTTCGTTCTACCCGTTCTTGCTTCCGTTCCCGGCGACGGTCATCAGCCTGTTCCTTTTTCCTCTCACTGCAAGGCTAACGCTTGCTGCGCTTTAGTACCGACACCATTTGTCCGCAAATTTGATTTTTTATTCTTTCCAGGGTAATCCATAATAGGCTGTAATATGCTGTGCTTGCAGCTTCGCCAAAGCCCGCAACTTATTATCATCAAGCAAGAATGCTTCGTCTGCTACATTATCATGGAAACCATTTTCGATTAAGAAAACATGGGGCACGCCATTTTGCTGGGCGACCACCATAATGGTGTAATAATCTAGCCCTGGGTCAGTGGTGCTTTCCCGCACTTTTGCCCCACGGTCTATGGTATTCATCAGCTTTGCCTGAGCTGCCGAGAGACCTGCTGCAAATGGCTCATCCCCTGGCTGCGTCATAGAGTAATACACCTCTACACCACGCACTTGCCCATTAGCAGAGTTACTATGCTGACTAATGAGCATATCCGCTCCCCACTCTGCTGCCCGCATAGCCCGCTCTGTAAGGGTAGGGTCTTCCTGTTCCGTCCGAGTTAAAAGCACATCAAATCCTTGTTGCTCTAAGTAAGCCTTTAGGTAATTAGATAGCTGCATATTCATAGTAACCATTAGGCCCCGCATTGACATTGCCCGGCGCATGGCCTGGGTCTATGGCGATTTTAATTGCCATCATATACCATCTTCCTCTCTATCTGCATCATACTGCTTTGTGCATTATATGAACCAAAGAGGAAAATGTTACAATGTGCCTCCCATATTTTAGGATACCTCCTGTTGTCCCGTATGATAGCGACCATATAAAAGGTAACAACCGCAAAGACAACCACCTATATTTAACCGACAATCAGGAAAAAAACAACAAAAAGCTATCCCCCCTTGGCAAAGCCGCACCCACCAGACAAGCTTCTTTTGAGAAAATCCTTCTACCGTAGCAACAAAAAGATATACACCCATCAGCACAGAGCAGAAAACCAACAAAATCTGCCACCAGGCCCCGACCATCAGCAACTCTGGACGTAGGACAAAAATAAAGGGAATGACGAATGCCGCCGACGCAAGCTTTAACGTGGTCAGACTAATCTGGATAGGCGGCCCGCCTGCGATGCTAGCGCTACAACAAGCAAGAATAGATACCGGCGGGATGACGGGCCCCACCATGGTAAAATAAAGCACAAATAAATGAGTCGCCACCGGCGCAATACCAAACTGAGAAAAAATAGGCGTCGCTAACGTAGAAACCAAAAGGTAAGCGCTAAGGGTCGGCATAGGTCCACCTAAAGCAAGAGCTAGGAAACCCCATAACAACAATGTCAAAACAATGGACCCATTGGCAAGGCTAACTAAAAACTGACTTAATGTCACTCCTAATCCAGAAAGCTCCATAAATCCAATAACCATGCCTGAGCCTGCCGCAAGAGAAGCCAATCCACAAATACTGACCACACCTCGGCTCATCCCATAAACAAATTTCAGAGAAAAATTTCGCACTTTCCGGCCCCAGGAAAGACGTTTGGGCTGACGCAGTACCCCTAAACCATATAGAAAAAGGATGCTAATGCCCCCTGCCACATGAGGCGCTGTGTAATAAGCCAAAAGAATGATTAAAAGAAGTAGCGGCAAAAGCAATATCCCATCCTTTTTTAGGATAGGCAATAGATTTTTTTTACTTTGCCGCTCCATGGTCTCTAGACCCATTTTTTGTGTTTCCAAATCAATGGTAAAAAGCAAAGAGGCATAATAAAGGATAGCTGGCAAGAGAGCAGCAATCAACACCTGTCGATATGGGATGCCCACACTATCTGCTATCATAAAAGCCACTGCTCCCATAATGGGAGGCATCAACTGTCCACCAATAGAGGAAGCGCACTCAATAGCCCCAGCAAAACGAGAAGGATAGCCTTGCGCACGCATCATAGGAATGGTATAAACACCTGTAGTAAACAGATTAGCAATAGGACTGCCACTGGTAGAACCCATAATACCACTAGCAACTACTGCAACCTTCCCTGCGCCACCTCGCTTATGCCCTACAAAACAGTGGGCTAATTCATTAAAAAGATGATTGGCCCCCAAATGCCCGAGAACCGTACTAAAAATCACAAAGATAATAATATAGCTGCTCATAGTTTGCAGCGGCATATTATAAATGCCATTCTCTGACATAAATTCCACAGAAACGATTTGCCGTAAAGCACCCCAAAAATCCTGAAAACCAAAGTCAGCATTAACCTTGATAACTGCATAAAAGAAGAAAAAGCCGGAAACCCCGCACATAATATTACCAGCAGAACGGCGAATGCCCTCCATAATGAGAAACAGCAACACTGCCCCCCAAAACACATCCCCTAAAAG
>CAMNVD010000116.1 GCA_946562005.1 uncultured Clostridia bacterium
TACCAGCCCCCGACTGGGCGTCAGAAGCCAGCACCAGGAACTTCATCGATATGCCCTTAACGGATTTTTAGCCCCGTCTTCAAAGCAAGGTTTGACGACTAGAATACTGCGCCACATACCAGCAAAGTAATTATACTATATTTTTCATTTTTTTTCAAATTTGCAACTTGCTATCATTGCACCCCATCTTTGACAAAACGCAGAAAAAAACAATTAAACGATATCTAAGCGTCAATAAACGTCAATAAGGAGCAAAAGCAATTAAATTGCCGTTATTATATAAAGTAATCTTCCACGATTTCTATATTATATGCACGCTCACCCTGTAAAAGAATACCGACTGCTAAAAAACCAATATCCATTTCTGCATCAATCGAATTTTCTTGCAGATATGCCTCTGCCACTCGATAGATTTTCCGCTGTTTTCCAGGGGTCACACTTTCTAGGGGATTTCCAAATTCTTCATTCCTTCTAGTCTTTACCTCTACAAAATAGAGCGTTTTTGACTTTTGTGCAATGATATCAATTTCTCCATATCGCTTACGATAATTTCTAGCCACAATGGTATAGCCTTGCTCTTTTAGAGCTTCAGCAGCAATATCTTCTCCCAGATTTCCCTTTATTTTATTATCGCTCTTTGCAGATATTGTCATAGTCCCACCTCATCAAATTTTACCTAAATCTGAAATGTCTTGCGATGAATAGGAGAATAGCCATATTTTTTCACCATTTCCTTATGTTCAGCAGTGGGATATCCTTTATGCCGGTCAAAGCCATAAACAGGATATTTTTCATGGTACAAAAGCATCATTCTATCTCGATGGCATTTTGCTAAGATACTTGCAGCGCCAATAGAAAGGCTCAGCGCATCTCCTTTGATAATGGGCTTTTGGGCAATACCCGTCTCCGGCAATGACACAGCGTCTAAAAGCAAATAATCAGGCTTGATTGGCAGCTTATGGATAGCCCTTCTCATAGCAAGCTTTGTCGCTTGCAAAATGTTATATTTATCTATATCATGAGCCCCTACCACTCCTATAGCCCAGAATAAAGACTTTTCTTTGATTTCCGCTTCTACCTCTTCTCGTTTGGTTGCAGAGAGCTTTTTAGAATCATTCACACCCCAGATAGGTTCGCCAGGTGCAAGTACCACGGCAGCCGCTACCACAGGTCCGGCAAGAGGGCCTCTGCCTGCTTCATCGATACCAGCCACGGTAAAAATGTTTTGTTGCCATAGTTCTTCCTCAAAGAGCAGCAAGCTTTCCAGTCGGGCCTGCTCTTTTTCTTGAGCCAAGAGAAGCTTAGCCGCCAAGTTTTTTACGGCTGTCCGTTTATCATCCATCAAGAGACAAAGGGTTTCGGCTGCTGTGCGTACATGAATTTGACTTTTTATTTCTGCCACAGTCATCTCTGACCAATTTTTTTCTGTCATAGTTATTCCTTCTCCTGCTGCTCTAAGTGATTCAGGATACACTCGTCTCCAGGCTTGTCCAGGGAAAAACGACCAATTTTCCCATTACGAAACTCACTAAGCAGGAGCACAGCGGCAGGTTCTATCCGCACAATGCCTCCAGCACCCAAGAGACCCCGTTTTGTTGCGATTTGCTCTAATACTTCCTCAGGCGTTGCAGCCAAATCCTCTATTTTATATCGCTCTGCCAGGGCCTTTGGATTCTCCTCCAAAAGCCATTTTAACAATTCCCAAGCTACATCTTCTTGATTAAACACCAACTCGCTAATAGCCCCTGTCACAGCTAGGCGAAATCCCACCCGTTCATCCGTAAACTTAGGCCACAGCACCCCCGGCGTATCTAATAACTCAATGTTATTTTTGGTTTTAATCCATTGAGTACCCTTAGTAACCCCTGGTTTATTACCGGTTTTTGCTACCGCTTTGGGCGCCAATGCATTGATGATAGTAGATTTCCCCGTATTGGGCGAGCCAACTACCATAGAGCGGATAGGACGGCGAAGTCTGCCTTTTCGTTCCATTTCTCGCCAGAGGGGCTCTGCACATTTTTGAGCAGCCGCAAGCAAATCCCGAATACCCTGCTTTTGGGCGCCATTGACAGCTACTGCACCAAAGCCTTGTTTTTGATAGTAGTCCAACCAGTATTGGGTAACTTTATCTTCTGCTAAGTCCTTTTTATTTAATACTAAAAGCCGTGGTTTTTTTGCCACAATCACATCCACATCAGGATTTCTACTGCTCAGAGGGATTCTCGCATCCACCACTTCGATGACCATATCCACTAGGTTCAGGTCGGCTACCATATTCCGTTTGGCTTTCGCCATATGTCCGGGGTACCACTGTATTGTCATAGACTTACTCCAATCAAATTTTCTACTTTAACAGATAGTATACCACAAAATCGAGGATTTCGATAGTCGATTAGATTCTTCGTCACTTCCGTTCCTCAGAATGACTTGCTATGCCATATTGTACCAAAGCCATCTAATTACTTCTGACATCCATTTTTACCTAGGAAGTAGTAAGCTTTGCCCTCGTACCAAGTGGTGGATTATTGTCATTCTGAGCACAGCGTTAGCGAAGTCGAAGAATCTTATCAAATAATCTCTACTTTTTACAGCTCTGCTGTGAAACGCAACAACCTTGGGCATATTTTTTCTCTCTTCCTTTAAGAAAAGAAGCAAAAGCGCAATCTGGTTACCTTTACCTAGGAGCCTCGCCATAAGGCAGCATTCCCTACAGCAAACAGATTGCCTCCCCCGCGCACATCTTAGGCATTACTTTTGTATTTTTACAGTAAAAAAGAATATGGCACCACAAAAAAAGGACTGCAATTGCAGTCCTTTTTCTCAAATCTTTTTTTACCTATTTTCTTTTTTCATATTCTGTAATGATTTGCTCAGTAATCTCTTCTAAGCTATGTTCAGCAGTGTTCACTCTCATATGGGCAGCCTTTTCATAGCTAGGCATTTTCTCGGCAAGAAGCCCCGCCACCGTTTCTTCTGTGACCTTTTTCCCCAGCATAGAGCGGGTATTCTTCCTAGACAAACGCTGATAGATGATATCCGGGGTTGACTCTAAGAGAACAACAAAGTTGTCCTCCCCTAAATAGGTAAAAAGATTCGGATTCAAGTCTACACCGCCGCCCACAGCGATTACTTGCTGCGCACCACCCTGCAATTTTTTGAATACCAATTCTTCTTCAGAGCGAAATCGCCGTTCACCATATTTTTTCCATACTTCTACTAATTTTAAGCCGGTAGCATATTCTATCCGCTCATCAGTGTCTACAAGATGATAGCCTAGCGCTCTGGCAAGTATTCTCGCCACAGCTGTTTTTCCAGTCCCCATAAAACCAATTAACACGATATTTTTCATGCTTCTCTCCACCTACTTTATTATTTCCTAATGACCAATCTGCTAAAATATTTTTTATAATACCATTGTTTTTACACAGAAAAGGTTTTGCATTGCAAA
>CAMNVD010000117.1 GCA_946562005.1 uncultured Clostridia bacterium
TTTGCATTATCAAGAGGAAAATCTTCAATATAAATGGTATCAACGGCTTTTTCTGCTACCACAGAGAGCGCAGCAGGGAAATCTTCCTCTGTGATGCCGTCAATATCATAACGATTCAAAATGCGTACGCCTTCTAGGGGAATTTGCGGGAACAACTCGTTTATAGTGCTGCAAAGAGCGGCTGCCTCTACGGCGTGTTCCGTTGTCTTTTCTACAAAAACCCGGTATACTTGTTGCTTCATAGTGAAACCTCCATCATATAAAAGAAAATAGTAATATGAATGCTACTGTAGTTGATTGGGTTATATATAGTTAAGTATATCATAGATTGCCGGGAAAGGCGAATAGAAAAGAGAAATAATCAATAAGATTTTGTCGGTCAGATTTTCTGCTGGAAATTCTTGTGAATAATTGCTATAATACTACTTTGAGAAGGAATTTTTTTCTTTTTCACGAATTATACTTTCAGATTTAACTTGTTGACTTTATAGATATGTTGCATATCTTTAATGAATCATAAAAGAAAGGAATAGGTGAGAGGTTATTATGACGCCAGAACAGGTAGAACGTGCTGCAAAAATCGCTATGATAAAGATAAGCGAAGAGGAAGCGGTAACTTTAGCAAAAGAATTAACAGATATTATTGAATATGTTTCTATGGTAAAAGATGTGGATACAGAGGGTGTGCCGCCTACTATCCATGTGTTGCCTATCAGTAATGTGATGCGGGAGGACGAGGCGTCTTCCTTTGGTAATCGGGAAGGCTTACTCTCTCAGGGGCCGGAAACAGAAAACGGTCATTTCAAAGTGCCAAGAATTATTTAAGGAGGGACTATTGTGGATTTATTTCGTCTCACAGCCCATGAACTGCAAGATAAAATCAAAGCAAAAGAAATCAGCTATACGGAATTAACCCAAAATGTCATTGACCGTATGGATGCGGTAGAAGGTGACGTACACGCTTATGTGAATACCGTGAAAGAACAGGCCCTTACTGAGGCTGTAGAAGCAGATAAAAAGTTGGCTTCTGGGGAACCTGTAGGACCATTATTTGGGATTCCCATCTCTCTCAAGGATAATATGAGCTCTACCGATATGCCTACTACCAGCTGTTCTCGGATTCTTTCTAATTTTACAGCGCCTTATACGGCTACTGTTGTAGAGAAAATCCGCAATGCTGGGACTATTGTCTTAGGAAAAACCAACATGGACGAGTTTGCCATGGGGTCTTCCACGATTACTTCTTATTATGGTCCGACCCAAAATCCATGGGGGAAAGATTTAGTGCCTGGTGGCTCCAGCGGCGGGGCAGCAGCGGCTGTTGCTGCTGGGGAAGCCATCCTTTCCTTAGGGTCCGATACCGGTGGGTCTATCCGTCAACCGGCAGCTTTTTGCGGGGTAGTGGGCTTCAAGCCTACTTATGGCATGGTTTCCCGTTATGGGGTTCATGCCATGACTTGCTCTCTGGACCAAGTAGGCCCTATTACCAAGGATGTGATGGATTGCGCCCTAGCTATGAATGCCATTGCTGGTTATGATAAAAAGGACTCTACTTCTGCTAATGTACCGGTGCCAGATTACACGGCCAACTTAAACGGGGATATTAAAGGAATGCGTATTGGTGTACCTAGTGAATATTTCCCTTCCAAACTGCACCCTGGTATCAAAGAAAAGGTAGAAGCGGCATTGAAGCTCCTGGAAGACCATGGAGCCATCATTGAAGAAGTATCTCTGCCTGCCAGCAAATATGCTTTATCTGCCTACTACATTATCTCTCCAGCAGAAATCAGCTTAAACATTTCTCGTTTGGACGGTGTAAGCTACGGCGTGCGGGAAGATGTAATAGACGGCGATGTCTATGATATGATGGCGGCAACTCGGTCCAAAGGCTTAGGCAAGGAGGTAAAAAGCCGCGTTATCCTAGGCACGCACTTCCTTTGCATTGAACAATTAAAGCCCTATTATCATAAGGCGTTAAAAGTAAGAACTTTAGTAAAACGGGATTTTGAAGAAGTATTCAAAAAGGTGGACTGCATTGTTGGTCCGACAACGCTTACGACTTCTTTTAACTTTAATCAATTCCCTGACCCTCTTACCTTGCGGCAAAACGACTTGCTTTTGGCCGGGTCTAACTTAGCGGGGAACTGCGCTATTTCCTTGCCTTGCGGCATTGTGGATGGGTTACCTGTGGGTATGCAGATTATGGGCAATGCTTTTGATGATGAAAAAGTATTGCGGTTGGCTTATTGCTTTGAGCAGGCTTCCGGCATCAAAAACTTACAGCCTAGCTTTGTAGAAGGGGGGAAATAGGTCATGTACGATAAATATCAACCGGTCATTGGGCTGGAAGTCCATGTAGAATTGAAAACCAAAAGTAAGATTTTTTGTACCTGTCCCGTAGCCTTCGGCTGTGAGCCAAATACCAATGTTTGTCCTGCCTGTGGCGGTTTACCTGGTTCTTTGCCGGTGCTGAATAAAGAAGTAGTGAATATGGCCATCAAATTAGGTCTTGCGGTTAATTGCCAGATTGCGGAATATACAGATTTTTACCGGAAAAATTATTTTTATCCGGATCTTCCGTCTAACTACCAGATTACCCAAGGGGACGACCCTATTTGTGCGAAAGGCTATTTAGAAGTAGATACGGATGGTGTGAAAACGAAAGTAGGCATTACTCGGATTCATATGGAAGAAGATGCCGGGAAACTGATTCACGCCGGGGCGACCATTTCTACTTCTCAATATGCTATGGCAGACTTTAACCGTACGGGGACGCCCCTCCTGGAAATCGTATCCGAGCCGGATATTCGTTCTGCAGCAGAAGCCAGAGCTTATCTGGAACAGTTAAAAGCCATTGTGGAATATTTAGATGTCTCTGACTGTAAAATGGAAGAAGGCTCTCTTCGCTGTGATGCCAATGTATCTGTGATGCCTAAAGGCAGCGATGTGTTTGGTACCAGAGTAGAAGTGAAAAACTTAAACTCCTTCAAAGCTGTGCAGAAGGCCATCGAATATGAAATTTACCGGCAGATGTGTGCGCTTGAAGATGGTACGCCTCTTTACCAAGAAACCAGAACCTGGGATGATGGAAAGGGCATGACGCTCTCTATGCGTAGCAAAGAAAGTGCGCAGGACTATCGGTATTTCCCTGACCCGAACTTACCTCCTGTCTATGTAAGCAGGGACTGGGTAGACCGTATCCGAGAGTCTTTGCCCGAATTACCTAAAGAACGGAAAGCCAGATTCATAGAACTGGGGCTTCCGGAATATGATGCTAAAATTATCACCTCTTCGAAAGCCATGGCAGATTATTTTGATGCCTGCTATGAAAAATTTAATGAGGCAAAAGCCATCAGCAACTGGATGATGGGGGATTTATCAGCTGCCCTGAATAATGCGGGCTTGGATTTTAAAAATTCTCCTGTTACTCCTGATATGCTGGTT
>CAMNVD010000118.1 GCA_946562005.1 uncultured Clostridia bacterium
ATAAAATAACGACCTGTTTTTAGTATAATCAGGCATTACGAATTTTTCAAGGCAGGACTAGGGGACGGATGTTTCCGCTTGTTTTTACGGTTATGTGTAGGTGCTGCATTGTGTTTTTTTGCGGCATAGGGCTTTGCTACTGTCGGTTTATTTTTATGCAGCGTTGTGATTGGTTCCGGTGTGATAAGCGGTGATTTTCGTTGCCGTTTTTGTTCCTGGGAACGACTACGGTCATTGTTATAACTGTTATGATGATTATAACGATTATTGGTGTGATTTCTGTTGCGAGATGTCTTGCTATGGGCCGGCTTATTTTCCGGTTCTGCTTCTGTTGCAGTTGTCAAAAGAGAAAAAATAACAGGCTTGTCTTTAATGGTGGTATGCTCCATTTTTTCTAATACCAATTTGGCATCATTATAGAGCAGTTCAATATTGGTATAATCTGGATAGATATCAATTTTGCCGATTTGTTTACCAGGGATACCAGCGCCTTCTGCGATGGCGCTAACGATAAATTTTGCTACGATTTTATCCCGTCTGCCGATATTCACTTGCAGATGAACTTTGGGGTTTTCTGGCGTTTCTGCCATTCTTTCAGAGTTGGGGCTATGGAGCAGGGCGGCAAACATTTGGTTTTCTTCTCCTAACAAATGCAGTAAGGCTAATGGAAGTCGTTCTTCTAGGATACCAGCTGTTTTGATTTGTTCATAAAGATGGCTTTCTTCGGCTAAGTTGTCCTCTGCTAAGATTTTATGCAGTCTGGTAAAGAATTGTTCCCGCTTTTGCCTAGTAATTTCGGCACCAGAGGGAAGGGGCATTTTTTTTATCGGGGCTTTAATATAGCGGGCAATATCTTGAATCTGGTGAATTTGTCTACGGGTGTTGGCTAGGGTAAAGGAGTAGCCTGTTTTCCCAGCTCGGCCTGTGCGGCCAATGCGGTGGATATAATATTCGTATTCGGCTGGAATATCAAAGTTAAATACTGCTTCAATATTATCCACGTCAATGCCTCGGGCAGCTACATCTGTGGCTACTAAAATATTGGTTCTGCCTAGTTTGAATTGTTGCATAGTTTGGTTGCGGGCCTGTTGCCGCATATCACCATGGAGACCGATGGCGTCGATACCTAGTTCTAAAAGCTGCTCTGTTAATTGGTCTACCATTTTCTTCGTGTTGCAGAAGATAACTGATTTTGCTGGCTGATAAAGAGAAAGAAGTGCCGCAATGGTTTCAGTCTTTCTGCCTTGGGGAACTTCATAATAATATTGCGTGATGGTATTAATGGTTTTTTGTCCTTTATCTACTGCAATGAGCTGGGGATTTTTTTGGAATTCTTCGGTGATTTTCATAATCTCTGGCGGCATGGTAGCAGAGAAAAGCAGTGTTTGACGTTCATCAGGTGTTTGCTCTAAGATGGCAGTAATATCTTCATAAAATCCCATATTGAGCATTTCGTCGGCTTCGTCTAAAATAACCATGTTCAGCTGAGATAGTTTCAGCGTCTTGCGGCGGATATGGTCTAGCATCCGGCCGGGAGTGCCGATGACAATATTTGCTTTTTTTAGCTGTTTGATTTGCAAATCCATGCTCTGTCCACCGTAGACCAGGGCAAAGTGGGCCAAGCGTTTGAACTTCGCAAACTTTTTCATTTCTTCCCACACTTGAATGGCTAATTCTCTGGTAGGGCAGAGTACCAATACTTGAGGGCGGTATTCATTTTCTTCGCTGATGGACTCAATAGCTGGGATGCCAAAAGCAGCAGTTTTCCCTGTACCGGTGCTGGAGCGGCCAATGACATCTCTACCTTCTAAAATAACAGGAATCGCTTGCGCTTGGATTTGGGTCATTTCGGTGTAGCCCACTTGAGCGATAGCCTTTTGCAGTTCCGGGGATAAATTTAATGTTGTAAACAATTTGGTACCATCCTTTAATTTTATCGTATTTTGTCATTTTGATAGCAATTTAAAATCTGAAATTTAATCATTAGGAATAAATTTACTATTTATTTAACTTATTTATTCTACTATAATATAAATAATATCGCTATCCTTTTTTCAAAATAAGCTAAAATATTAGGTATTTTTATAGAAAGCATTAGGTGAAAATATATGAATTGGTCTGTTTATGCACCATTGATTTTCATGCCGCTGATTGGTGGTTTTATTGGTTGGGTGACGAATATGATTGCTATTCGTCTTTTGTTTCGTCCTTATGTGCCAATATCTTTTCTTGGCTTTTCTGTGCAAGGTGTTATACCGAAACGGCGGGCAGAGATGGCCCATCAAATCGGCAGTATTGTAGCCGAACAGCTGCTTTCCTGGGAGGATTTGTTTACGAAATTTGATAAAAATAAGTTTTATCAAGACTTAACGGTCCAAGCGGCAGAGGCAGTGGAGACGCGTGTGCTGGAAAAAATCCCTTCTATCGTGCCCCATACCTTTGCAAAGAATATTGCCCATGCTATCGGCGATATGGTGGTGAAGGAAGCTCCTAAATTTATCGCTGATATGGAAGGGAATATCAAAGATAAACTTACCAATGAAATAGATATTGCGGCTATTATTACGGAAAAAATCAATGGTTTTGATATGGCATATTTAGAGCGTCTTACATTAGAATTAGCCCATAAAGAGTTGCGGACGTTGGAAGTGTTGGGTGGGGTATTAGGGGCTATCATTGGCCTATTTCAAGCGGGGCTGTTATTTTTATTTTAAGAGTAAAGAAAAAGTTACTGTCTGTCTCCCTATAGATAGGTGAGAAGCAGTAACTTTTTTATTGATATTTTGTTGTAGCGGTATTAGATGTCCAGTTTCAGGTCCTCATCTGTGAGCCAGCCTTTTTTCTTCATAGGCAGGTAGATAAGATAGGCGAGTAGTCCGGGCAATATCAAATGAACTAAGAGCACAGCAAACAGGGTAGTGTTGGTAAAACCCATAGCGGTGAAGGTGCCGATTTGTCCTACTAGACCGCTGGTGCCCATGCCGGCGCCGGAGGGGATATTGGTCATCATAAATACTTTGGTAGAGATTGGTCCCAAGATGGCGGCAGCAAGGGTAGGCGGGATTAAGATGTGCCAGTTCTTGGCGATATTGGAAATTTGCAGCATAGAGGTGCCTAGTCCTTGGGCTAGGAAGCCGCCGAAACCGTTTGCTCGATAGCTAATGACGGCAAAACCTATCATTTGTGCACAGCAGCCGGCTGTAGCGGCTCCTGCGGCTAGGCCGTCTAAATCCAGCATGATGGCAAGGGCTGCGCTGGAAATGGGTGCTGTGAGCACTAACCCCATCACGACTGAAACGATGATGCCCATAAGGAAGGGCTGCATTTCCGTAGC
The DNA here is from genome assembly GCA_946562005.1 of uncultured Clostridia bacterium. Lineage (GTDB taxonomy): Bacteria > Bacillota > Dehalobacteriia > UBA4068 > JAAVYR01 > JAAVYR01. Next base: position 3,335 of record CAMNVD010000118.1, read on the forward strand.
GGAGATAATAATCTGTCCCAGGGATGTCATGAGCAGGCTGACAATGGGACCGATGGTCTGTGCGGCAAGACTGCCGAATATTA
>CAMNVD010000119.1 GCA_946562005.1 uncultured Clostridia bacterium
ATATCCTTATTGGCACAAACATAGCCAATGCGCCAGCCTGTCATCGCAAATGCTTTTGACACACCGGACAACAAAATCGTTCTATCTCGCATACCATGAAGAGAAGCAATGCAGGTATGCTTGCCTTCATAAGTAAGCTCAGCATAGATTTCATCGGTGATTACAATCAAATTATGTTTGATAATGACAGGTACGATTGCTTCAAAATCTTCCTTGGTCATAATACCGCCACAAGGATTACCAGGGTAGTTGATTAACAGCGCCTTCGTTTTTGGCGTAATCTTTTCTTCCAGCATTTCCGGCGTGATTTTAAATCCATTTGCGTCAGTGGTTTCTACCGTTACGGGTACGCCCCTTGCCATCATAACGCCTGGACGATAAGAAACATAGCACGGTTCGGGCAGTAACACCTCATCTCCAGGAGTGATAATCGCACGGAGAGCAAGGTCGATGGCTTCGCTGCCGCCTACCGTAATCATGATTTCATCTTTAGGGTCATAATGCACATCAAAGCGGTTGGCAAGATATTCAGCAATGGCTTCTCTTAGCTCCAATAGTCCAGCATTGGACGTATATGCCGTTTTGCCCGCTTCTAGAGACGCTATCCCCGCATTTCTGATTTTCTCCGGCGTAACAAAGTCTGGTTCGCCAATACCCAGAGAAATGACATCTTTCATCTCTGCCGCCAGACCAAAGAACCGTCGAATGCCAGAAGGCGGCAAATCTCTAATCACTGGGGAAATGAATTCTTTTGCATCAAAAGCCATAATCAGCCCTCCTATACTTTATTTTTATAATATGTTGACATTATACCACACTTTCTCTATGCCGTTAAAGATATTTTTCAGAAAAACATTTTTCGAAAGTTTTTTATTTTGACTTGACTTATTTTGCCATTTCTTATATAATAACTCATGTTGTCGGGACGTAGCGCAGTTTGGTAGCGTATCTGATTTGGGATCAGAGGGTCGCAGGTTCAAATCCTGTCGTCCCGACCATTTTTTTTAGGGGTATCGCCAAGCGGTAAGGCATCGGTTTTTGGTACCGACATTCGGTGGTTCGAATCCATCTACCCCTGCCAATAAAAAACACCTTGTTTTTTACAAGGTGTTTTTTTATTATGTCTTTTATATTTTTCTGATTATCTCCATTGTTTTTGTAGCTATCTGCTCCCGAAAAACTCTGTCATGGTCTACAAAAATCATAGTTGGTTTATATTTCAGCAGCACTTCTTCCACTTGCAGTCGAGATATCACATCAATAAAGTTTAGCGGTTCATCCCAGACAAATAAATGAGCCTCTTCAGATAAGCTTCTTGCTAGCAACACTTTTTTCTTTTGCCCTTCGCTAAAAGAGGCCATATCCTTTTCAAACCGCTCCCGGCTAAAGTCCAGCTTCCGTAGAATTGTTTTAAATAAAGTCTCATCTATTTGGCTATTCCGTGCAAAGGCAGATAAGCTACCTTGCAAAGAATCTGTACACTGAGAAACATAAGAAATTTTTAGTCCATTCCCCACCAGCAAGTCTCCCTGGTAGTCAATGGATTCACCACAAATCAGCTTTAATAGGCTAGATTTCCCACAACCATTTTTTCCCGCCAATGCTACCCTATCCCCCTGCTGCAAAGAAAAGGACACCGGCTCACAAATGGCCTTACCGTCATACAGCACAAAAACATTTTCTAACCGCACTAACTCAGTTTTCGTGTAAGAGAGAGGAAAACATTTTAGTGGCTCCTGCTTCTCCATATTTTGCAGCAAATCGCTTTTTTCCCGGATTGCTTTTTCTTGCCGCCGTTCCAAGTTTTTTCGCTGTTGTTGCATTTTACGAGACTTTTTACCTAAAAAAGCTCTTGTTCCAATAAAACGGTCCTCTTTTATAGGGTCATAACCGATTTTCTGACGCTCTGTATAATCCGCCCATTTCTTTGTTTCTTTGGCCCGAGCAGATAATCGTTTTACCTCTTTGGAGAGCTTTTCATTTTGCTCCAGTTCAAATTGGTCTTGCCGTTCTTTATTTTCCTGCCAAGAGGAAAAATTGCCTTGCTGGAGCTCTATTTGACTGCGATTAATAGCCAAGACATGGTCTACACACTGGTCCAAAAGCCAACGGTCATGGGACACTAAAATAAATCCTCTTTTTTTGCAAAGATAACGAGCCAATATTTCCCGGCCGGATTCATCTAAATGATTGGTTGGCTCATCGATGAGAGGAAAGACGTTTTCCTTTAAGAACAAGGCAGCAAGAGAAACTTTCGCCTGCTCCCCCGGGCTCAAAGAAGAAAAAGATCGGTAAAGCACGTCGTCTGCTACGCCTAACAATGATAGCTCCCGTTCCATTTCCCATTCTGCTACAGCCGGATTCATCTGATAAAATAAATCTACAGTGATAGCAGAAGCGTCTATTACCGGATAGGGAAAATAGGCAAATTCAACTTGCGCAGAAATATTGTCGGCGTAATCATAGGTTCCCATGAATAATTTTAATAAGCTGGTTTTTCCTTTTCCGTTACGGCCAATAAGCCCCAACTTCCAATCACTATCTAGATGCAAGGATATGTTATCAAAAACGGTTTCATACTGGCCTGGATACGAAAAGGTTAGATTGGAAATTTGTATCATCGACATACAAACCACCTCCTACATATGGTCAAAAAAATGCCGCAAGAAGAAACCTCTTCCTGCGGCATTTATAACTAGCCAATACCTCACTATCCCATATGCGAATACACATAATGGCTGCATAGGGCTAAGTGATAAATCTATGTTAGAAAGATGGTTATTCTTCTTGCTGACTATAACAAAACAGAACAGTGATTCACTGCTTTCCAGATTTCTCTATTTGTTATAGCCTTGTTACTTATTAGCAAGAAAAATGACGCATCTTCCCACCCCTTACTTATGATAATTTAGATGTTTTTATCTTAACAAAGAATCCAAACAGTGTCAAGCCATTTGCTTACCGACGGTTGCCTTTCACAGGCTCAGGGTATTCCACCCCAAAACATTCTACTGTCATAGAAGCTATTTTCTGCTCTTCATCAGGTCTATCCTGGCCGTTTCTCGGCACATTGACAATGCGGTCTACTTCCTCCATGCCGGAGATAACTTTACCAAAGGCCGCATAGGCGCCATCCAGATGGGGACTTTTCTTCACCATGATGAAGAACTGACTGCCAGCAGAGTCTGGATGCATAGCTCTTGCCATAGAGAGAACCCCTCTGTCATGGAACAAATTATTTTCAAAACCATTGGCATTAAATTCCCCGCGAATAGAATACCCGGGACCACCCATGCCACTGCCTTCGGGGCATCCCCCTTGAATCATAAAGCCGGGAATTACCCGGTGAAAAATCAAGCCATTATAAAAGCCTTGTCTTACCAGGGAGATAAAGT
>CAMNVD010000120.1 GCA_946562005.1 uncultured Clostridia bacterium
TACGTCAATATCAGAAGCAGTATAAGCCCAGTTGACGCCTTCATTCACAAAGTCGCTAAAACCACAATTCGCCTTTACCTGCGCTACCTTTTCTTCTAAATCCCAACTATTAGCAAACATAAAAGCAGGATTGATAGAACCCGCCAAATCCACTGAACCACTCTCATAAAGCGGTACAGTAAGAATCGGCGTTATACTATCCAGGTACTCTCTAGATACCCAGGCAGATTGCGCCACTGCTACTTTATCGCCATGCCAATAACCAGAAAGAGTAAAGACTTCTCTGTATTTTTTGCCATGCACAGTAAATTCCAGCGGTACCTCTGCACCGATTTCATGGGGTACACCCAGCGCATCCAGCACCACGTCTGAAGTAGCAATTTCTTTCCCCTGCCGAGGCATCTCCCCGACCTCCGGATAGCTAAATCGCCATTTGGCAGCCAAATCCTCACAATAACGGATTTCTGTATAAACATTTTTTAACGCCGCATTTTCCCCTGCTGCAAGATAGATATCATAGGTCAAATCCTTAATGGTCGAATCCTGGGTCAGCGTATCATATTGTTCTTGGGTGAGATGCTTAAATCCCCCATGTGCGCTAGTACCCACTTGTCGCATGGTATTATGCTCTACAGAAGCTAAGATACTGCCACCCACAGTAAACAGAGAGGTAAAGAGAATAGCCGTCAGCGCAATGGCACAAATAGCCATCAAGTTACGCAATCGGTTTGCTTTCATAGAACCTTTAGAAATCATATTGATAACTTTCTTATTATTTACCTGGAACATCTTACTCACCACCCATGATTTTCCCATCCTCGATACGGATGGTCCTATCAGCCATCTGAGCAATTTCCTCATTATGAGTAATCATCACCACTGTTTGATGAAACCGTTCACTGCTAGTTTTTAAGAGACTAAGCACATCCAGGCTAGTTTTGGTATCTAAATTTCCCGTAGGTTCGTCCGCTAGGATAATGGCAGGCTTAGTAGCAAGGGCCCGAGCGATAGCTACCCGCTGCTGCTGCCCACCGGACAGCTGATTTGGAAAGCTATGCAGCTTTTCTTTAAGGCACAGCATTTCAACAATTTGTTTCAGATAGCCCTCATCCACTCGATTACCATCCAGCTCAATAGGAAGCACGATATTTTCATAGACAGTTAAGACTGGGATTAGGTTATAGCTCTGAAAGACAAAGCCTATTTTTCGTCGGCGAAAGATGGTTAGTTCATCATCTTTTAAGGCAAAAATATCTTTACCGTCTACCAATACCTTGCCAAAGCTTGGCCGGTCTAATCCACCTAATAAGTGTAGCAGCGTAGACTTCCCGCTGCCAGAAGTTCCCACCACCGAGACAAATTCCCCATTTTCAATGGTGATATTCACATCATCCAAGGCCTTGACGATAGTTTCTTTAGAACCATAATATTTTTTTAGTTGTTCTGTTTGTAAGATAATCATTTGGCACCTCCTAGAAGATTTTAAGCATAAAATTTCTTTCTAAGAAAAGCATAGCAAACAATTCTTTCTTCCCGCTTACGACAATCTTCCAATATTGAAAGATTTTAAAATTTATAATTCACTATCTATTGTCATTCTGAGCAAAGCACAAACGCAGTCACAAAATCTTTTTATCAACCATAAAAAAATACCCCTTCGGCTAAAAGACCTAAGGGGTATTCTCTCTTTGATAGATTCATCTTATGTAGGATATTTTGATTATTCTTCGATAATTGCACCAACGGGGCAACTTTCTACACAAGCGCCGCATTCGATGCAAGCATCGGTGATTTCAAAAATATCCCCTTCTTGAATAGCGCCAACAGGGCAATCTCCTGCACAAGCACCACAAGCTAAACATTCATCAGTAATTTTGTATGCCATACCTGTCACCTCCTAAGAGATTCAAAAAAGTTTTACTGCAAACTTGTTGCATCATTCTTATTATATCAGGTTATTTTTATTTTGCCACTATTTCTTGATATTTTTTTCAAAAAATCGACAAAATAATGAGTGGTAATTTCTGACTTCAGATTTCAGCCCTATACTTCCATGATATCCTTTTCTTTTTGAGCCAAGACTTCATCAGCCTTCTGGATAAATTTATCTGTAGTTTTCTGCACATCATCCATAGCACGTTTTGCATCATCTTCTGTGATTTCTTTAGATTTTTCCAGTGCTTTGATATCATCGTTCACATCTCGGCGGATATTCCGCAGCGCAACCTTGGTTTCTTCCGCTTTTTTATGGCAAGTCTTTACCATTTCTTTCCGCCGTTCTTCAGTAAGTTGCGGGATGGCCAAACGAATCAACGTACCATCATTGGTTGGGTTCAGTCCCAAGTCAGAGCCTAAAATCGCCTTTTCGATTAAGCCGATAGTAGATTTATCCCAAGGTTGAATTACAAGCAAGCGGGATTCCGGAACAGAAATATTTGCTAGCTGGTTGATAGGGGTCGCCGTTCCATAATAATCTACAGTCACCCGGTCTAAGATACCGGGATTTGCGCGCCCCGTCCGGAAAGATGCAAATTCCCTCCGCAAGCTATCAATACCCTTGTTCATTCTTTCATCTAATTCGTCTAAAAGTTGCTGCAACATATTTCCACCTCCTAGTTGTGCACCACAGTGCCTACAGATTCCCCCATCACAGCCTTATAGATATTTCCTGGAGTATTGATGTTAAATACAACCAAGGGAATTTCATTATCTTTGCAAAGAGAGGCGGCTGTAGAGTCCATTACTTGTAAGCCCATATTCAGTATATCCATATAGCTTAAGGTATCAAATTTCTTAGCATGAGGATTTTTCATAGGATCACTATCGTAAACACCGTCTACCTTTTTGGCCATGAGGATTACTTCCGCTTCGATTTCTGCCGCACGAAGAGCAGCTGTGGTGTCCGTAGAGAAGTATGGGTTGCCTGTCCCTGCCGCAAAGATTACAACACGGTCTTTTTCCATATGGCGAATAGCCTTACGACGAATATAGGGCTCTGCTACCTGACGCATATCAATAGCAGTCTGCACCCGCGTTACCACGCCGATGTCCTCTAATGCATCTTGAAGCGCTAAGGCATTAAGAACAGTAGCAAGCATACCCATATAGTCAGCGCTTGCTCTGTCCATGCCTTTCTTGCTGCCAGCCACACCCCGCCAGATGTTACCGCCGCCTACTACGATAGAGACTTGTACCCCTGCTTCATGAACAGCCTTCACCTGTGCCGCAATGAAGCTGATAATTTCTTGGCTAATACCATAGCCAGCTTCCCCAGCTAAAGCCTCGCCACTGATTTTTAACACTACTCGTTTATATTTGGCCTCTGTCATCACACTATCTCCATCCACA
>CAMNVD010000121.1 GCA_946562005.1 uncultured Clostridia bacterium
CGTATCATCATACGAATAGCATTATCAGAGAACTGGATATTTTCCGACTCCAATCCATGCTGGATAATATTTTTCGGTATTAAGTGTCGTTTGGAGATTTCCACTTTTTCTTCCTGGGTATAGCTAGGTAAATCAATCACTTCCATTCTATCCAGAAGAGGCCGAGGAATATTATCCTTTACATTGGCGGTGGTAATAAACATCACTTGAGAAAGGTCAAAAGGTACTTCTAGATAATGGTCACTAAAGGTATTATTCTGTTCTGGGTCCAGCACTTCTAAAAGCGCGCTAGCCGGGTCACCACGGAAATCCGAACTCATTTTGTCGATTTCATCTAAGAGAAATAGCGGATTTTTCACCCCTGCGGTTTTCATATTTTGGATAATACGACCAGGCAATGCGCCGATATAAGTGCGGCGATGCCCCCGGATTTCAGCCTCATCCCGCACGCCGCCTAAGGAAATACGGATAAATTTCCGATTCAAGCTTTTAGCCATAGACTGCGCCAAAGACGTCTTCCCCACACCAGGTGGTCCTACCAAGCAAAGGATAGGACTCTTTTGCCCCTTAGTCAGCTTGCTGACAGCCAGATATTCTAAGATGCGTTCTTTTACCTTTTCCAACCCATAGTGTTCACGATTCAACGTTTCCTCACAGTCAGATAAGTCCAGCTTATCCTTGCTGCGTTTATCCCATGGCAGGTCTAATATCCAGTCAACATAGTTACGCACCACCATAGCTTCTGCCATCATAGGCGGCATTTTTTGCAGACGGTCCAGTTCACTTTCTAGTTTCTCCCTTACGGCAGCTGGAAATTTGATTTTAGCAGCCTTTGCGCGTAAAGCAGCCACTTCTGCCGTCCGCTCATCACCGTCACCTAATTCTTTCTGAATAGCCTTCATCTGCTCTCTTAGATAGTATTCCTTTTGGGATTTATCCATCTGTTCCCGTACACGCTGAGATATTCTTTTATCCAAATCGATAATTTCGATTTCCCGATTGACAATGCCGATAAGCATTTCCAGACGCTTATCTACGGCAGTAGTATCTAGGATTTTTTGTTTTTCCGGCAGTTTCAAACGCAGATAGGTCGCAATAATATCCCCCAGCCTTCTGGGGTCCTCAATGGTGGCAAGCGTAGTCAAGGCGTCTGGCGTAATCTTCTTATTCTCTTTTGCATATTGACTAAAGCACCGTTCCAGATTTCGAGAAAGCGCTTCCAGTTCCACTAAAGAACAAGACGGCTCCTCTGAAGGCCGGGATAGAGACACCAGCATATAGGGGTCATCAAAAATAAACTGTTCAATCTTTGCCCGGTATAAACCTTCTACCAATACTCGTACCGTCCCACCTGGTAACTTTACCAACTGTTTGATTTTAGCTACTGTCCCCATTGTAGCAACATCATCCTGACCAGGATTATCCACCTGAGGGTCTAACTGCATAGAAAGAAAAATTAATTGTCCAGCCGAAAGCATAGCGTCATCTACAGCATTAATAGACCGCTCCCTTCCCACATCCAGGTGAATCATCATATAAGGAAATACGATAAGACCACGCAGAGGCAGCAAAGGCATCTCAAAATATTCACTGCCCGAGAAAAAATCCTCTGGTCGTGCGCCGCTTTTTTCTATGACCATATCGGGTGGTTCATTATGATTTATTAAGGAATCATCAGAAAACTCTTTCATTCTTTCCGCTCCTTCATCAAAACTTCATTACTTTATTACTTCATTTCTATTTTCATACGCTATTACCATGAATAGCATATCCAATTTTCTTTTTTATAAAAATCTCTTTTCAGAAAAAGTAAAAATTTACCATGTTCTATTAGGTTATTTTACCATAAACCTTGATAATATACAATCTCCCTCTATTATATGAACCACGCCAATCAAATGCGCACCCAACAACAAACCAAATAAAACGAATATTCTCCTTAGCCACCTTTATGCTATCAGACCAATACACATACCAGCCAACAACCCCCCAAATATTACTAATCAGAAAGGAGCTGCTCTTTATAAATTTGTTCAAAAAAAGTTTTCAAGAAAATGTTTTATGAAAACAAAAAGGAACACCACCTGTTATATGATGGTGTTCCTTTTACTTAAGTTTCTCTGTATTTATGCCGTTTCGTTAGCGCCTGCCTCTTCATAAATTTCGTCTTTGGCAATAAGCGCTGGTTCCCCTTCACCTAAAATCACATTGCCATCAATGACGCACTTACCCACATCTTCCCGAGAAGGAATCTCATACATCAAATCCTACATCAATCCTTCCATAATAGAGCGTAACCCTCTAGCACCAGTATTTCGTTTGATAGCTTGACGAGCAACTTCCCTCACAGCGTCCTCTGTAATTTCTAAAACAACACCATCCAACTCAAAAAGCTTTTGATATTGTTTTACCAGTGCATTTTGAGGTTCCGTCAATACCCGTACCAGGGCGTCTTCATCTAAGGGCTCCAAGGAAACCACTATCGGCACACGACCAATAAACTCTGGAATCAAACCAAACTTTAACAGATCCTCTGGTAAGATTTTTTTCAAAGTCTCCCCAATGTTTTCCTGATTCTTGCTGTGGATTTCAGCCCCAAAACCCATAGTCTTAGAGCTGGTCCGCCCTTCAATGATTTTCTCAATACCAGCAAAGGCTCCGCCGCAGATAAACAAAATATTGGTGGTATCTATCTGGATAAATTCTTGGTGAGGATGTTTCCGTCCCCCTTGAGGAGGCACACTTGCCACAGTCCCTTCTAAGATTTTCAGTAAGGTCTGCTGTACCCCTTCCCCAGACACGTCTCTGGTAATGGAAGGATTTTCCGATTTTCTGGTAATCTTATCAATCTCATCAATGTAGATGATGCCTTTTTCGGCCCGCTCTACATCAAAATCAGCAGCCTGCAATAGCTTGAGGAGAATATTCTCTACGTCTTCCCCTACATAACCAGCTTCTGTTAAAGAAGTAGCGTCAGCTACAGCAAATGGCACATCAATAATCCGAGCTAAAGTTTCGGCAAGAAGTGTCTTCCCGCTGCCGGTAGGCCCCAGCATCAGGATGTTGCTTTTCTTTAGCTCCACATCATCTATCTTGCCGCCTAGTTTAATGCGCTTGTAATGGTTGTAGACAGCCACTGATAAAGCTTTTTTGGCATCTTCTTGCCCAATAACGTATTGGTCTAAGAAGCTTTTGATTTCCCGTGGTTTTGGCAAATCAACGAATTCCTCTATCATGGTTTCTTTCATTTCATCATCAATGATTTCACTACATAGAGAAATACATTCATTACAAATATATACACCAGGACCTGCTACTAATTTTTTTACC
>CAMNVD010000122.1 GCA_946562005.1 uncultured Clostridia bacterium
GTAGGCAAGCATCAGCAACCAACTATGGATATAGAATAAAAACTACATAAAATAGAAAAAGGCAAGGAATCATAAATTCCTTGCCTTTTTCTATTTTTCATTTTAATTCGTCTCTTTTAATGCAGCAAGCTTTGCTCGAATCAAGCCTACAGCATCCTCTGGATTATTACAATGCCATACCGCTTCCTCCATGGGACAAAACCCCGTATCCGTGCGGTTACGAATGGCCGGCACCAATACATCATAAGTGATAGCAATATGATAGGACTGAAAGACTTGCAGCGCCGCCTCACTAACAACACCAGCATAAACTTCCCTCACGCCTAATAATACGTAGAGAAAGGCGGCTGCCCGTCCTACCACCTTATCAGCAGCAACAGCACTTTGCCAGTCCTCTCCAGAAGCCAATAGGTCCAATAGAGGCCTTACCCCTCGAGCTTTACTTATGAACACTTGCGCTCCCATACAAAGAACGCAGGTAGCCCCCTCACAAACCAATCGTTCCTTTGCTTTATTTAAATCTCTATTCATTTCTTTCCCCCTATTGGATTACGTTCTGAATTATATTATAAAAAAGCAGATAATTTTTATTATCTGCTTTTTATTTAACACAATAAGACTATTTTTGTTCAGATTGGTTGGTTGATGCTTCAGTATTTTCTGTGACAGCGCCTGCCACCACACCGACAGCCTCCGGCTTTTTTACATCCGGTGCGTTATTGGCTTTGTTTTTATCTTTTTTCTTCTTTTTATCTTTCGGAGATGGCGTCGTCCAAGCATACTCTTTGGCATAGTCCACCGCTTCCGGAATCTTCCCTAGCGCAAGGCCCCGGTCAGATTCATCCAAGAAGCCCATTTTGCAACATTGCTCAAAGGTTTCTTCTCTTAAGCCCGCAATAACTAGTTTTTTGCCCTTGGCCTTCAGTTTATCTTTAATTCTACCCAATACAACAACACCGGTAGCATCAATAATGGCCGTATTATGCATATTAAGGAGCACGATGTCAGCGCCTTTTGCCTTTTTCAAAATAGTATTTACCAATGTATCGGAAATACCAAAGAATAAGGCACCCTCTACAGTGAAGGACTTAATCCGCTGTTCCAATCCTTCACAATCAATCTTATATTCTTTAATATAGCTATTACCTAAGCTAATGAGAATCATAAAGGAAGAAATCATGGTTCCCACCAAAATAGCAGTAGTCAAATCCAAGAAAATGGTGAGAATGGTAGTAACGATAATCACCAACTGGGCTTCCTTAGATGCAGATGACATCACATAAGATTCCTTATATTCAATCATACGGATAGCCGTTACGATTAAGATGCCGGCAAGCACCGCCATAGGAATCTGCGCTGCAATAGGACCAAACACCACTACTAGCAAAATCAAAACAATACTATGGACAATACCCGTGAGCCGCCCTCTGCCCCCGGCATTCACAGCTACAGCAGAACGAACCAATGCGCCACAACCCATTAAATTACCAAAGCCAGCAGATACTAAGTTAGCAATCCCTTGGCCCACCATTTCCCTATCACTATCGTGGGCGGTATTCGTCATTTCATCTACCACCAGAGAAGAAAGCAACGTTTCAATAGCACCTAAAACAGCAAGAAGCGCACCGGTTTTGGCAATCACCCACAAATCCAGGGCTGTAAAATCAGGAATGTGCAATTGTGGTACAACAATAGGAATTTCCCCAACCATCATATTAGCAGGCAACCAAAGCATAGATACAGTCGTACCTACCACCAAAGCTACTAGCGCTGCCGGAACTTTTTTCGTCGCATAAGGCAACAAAAACATGATGGCAATAACAATTAAGGCTAAGATTGGACTATCCATAAAATGTTTGTATTGCTTAATCAAAATGAGAATCCCAATCCCATTGGTAAACCCAACAATGGCAGGCTGGGGAATTAAATGGATAAATCGTCCCAGCTTAAAGACGCCAATCAGTATCTGAAAGACTGCCGCCACCAACATACAGGCAATCAGGCCTTCCACACCCACTTTATCATATGTATCTGCAAGTACCACCGTCATAGCGCTAGCAGGACCAGAAATCTGTGCTTTGGTTCCGCCAAAGATAGACGCAAAAATCCCGCAAAAAATAGCGCCGTATACCCCAGCAGCAGCTCCCATCCCGGAGAGAACCCCATAGCTTAACGCTAATGGTAGCGCTACAAATGCAACGGTAATCCCTGCAATAATATCATTTTTCACACCACGCCAATTGACGTTTCCTAATGCGACTGGCACAAAATCATTTCCTTTCCCCTAGCCATCCGGCTGAAAACTAATAACAAACATTATACGCTTTTAAAATTTTATTTTCTAACCATAAAAATAGTGATTTAATAAGAAATACAAAAGAATTCAAAGATTATTCCAATATACATCATATATTATTCATAAAATCTCGATTTTTTCAAGGGTTATTCCACATTCCCTCTCCGCTAACGAAAAAATATACTTCATTACCCGTTGTCATTCTGAGGAATGCAATGACGAAGGATCTCTTTAGATCCTTTGACTATGCTTAGGATAATATTTGAGTAGACTATATTTGCATAGGTGGTAAAAATCGATATCACCATTTTCTATCTTATCTTTCTTTCCTATAAATTATTCCAAGCCTTGCAAAAGTTTTTATAATCACGCCCTCTCACGGGCCCGTCACCCTTTTGGGATACAAGCATAGGATATAGTAAGATACCCATAGAGAGGAGGTGAAACCAATGGATACCACCTGGAGTCCCTACTTCACACAACCCTTCTTCTTTAACAAACAACAAAATATGTGGGCCAATCACTTCCAACCCACCAGACCTTGCGCCCCTAATGCTAGTAGCGTATCAAATCCATGCTGCGCCCCTATAAACAAGTCCGGAAACAGCAAATGCTTCCAAGTAAATCAGGATACTTGCCAAGTTCGCATTAATCTACAACAGCAAAAGATTAACCAAGTCACCGTCTGGGGCCAAGTAACAGACTGCTGCGGAGAACCCCAAGAAGGCTGCTGCGTAACCCTCTGTAAACAATACGAATGCAACGGCTGCTGTGAATATCAGCCCGTGGCACAAACAGTCACCGATTGCAACGGCAACTATAAATTCTGCATCGCTCCACCCTGCTGCTGTGAGCAATATAAGGTTGTGCTGGAAGAACAAGATGATATCACTCCATGCAGCTGTAATTCTTGCTGTTCTTGTTAATTTTCTAAGCACAAATATTGACAATTGCCGTTTCTTTCTATTATACTACAAATAATTATTTTTTTAGTCAGGCCGTAAGCTTTGCGGCCG
>CAMNVD010000123.1 GCA_946562005.1 uncultured Clostridia bacterium
TCAACAGCGCATAAAAGTTATAAGGAATAGATTGAATGAAAAGGGAAATCGCGTCTTCCCCTTCTACAAAGCCGGAAACCGCAGCCGCCCAAGAGGAAATGGGCGCAATAATGCAAATAGGTGCCGCCGTTGCATCAATGAGATAAGCAAGCTTTGCCCGAGAAATGTAGTGCTTGTCCGTAACAGGACGCATAACGCTACCAACTGTCAAGCAATTAAAATAGTCGTCAATAAAAATCATCGACCCTAAAAACACCGTAGAGAGCTGCGCCCCGACCCGGCCTTTAATTTTGTCGGCTGTCCAACGTCCAAAAGCAGCTGAACCACCAGCCCGGTTCATCAAGCAAACCATGGCGCCTAAAATGACGAGAAAAATGACAATACCCATATTATCCCCATCTGTCAATACCGCCAAAAATCCATCATTTACCAAATGCAGGATAGTCCCCTCAAAGGCAAAATCAGAATAAAACAACGCCCCAACTAAAATCCCAATAAATAAGGAGCTATATACTTCCTTGGTAATCAGCGCCAATCCGATAGCAACAATAGGAGGCACTAATGACCAAAATGTTTGATACATGGCAGGTACATATTCCTCCCCTTCTGCAAAAGCTGCCATAGGTAAGAGCATAACCGCCATAGCGCACAATGCCAAAGATAGGCCAAATATACCATAGGCCTTTTTGCGCATTTGCAACACCTCTCTCTTTCTCTTTTTTATGCAGAACAAAACAAGTTGTATCTGTCACTTTTCTGACTGCCTTCCCAATAAAACAAGACCATGAGCGCTTGTCTATCGCTTCTTCATAGATACGCTCATGGTCTTGTCTGCATATGCTTTTGCATCATTTGTCAAACCGTTGATAGCGCTCCACGAAACCGTGACAGTGCGTTGCATATTTTGCAACGCCCCAGGAAACCCTTGCCGAATCAGAGTGTTTCCTTCGGCAAATTCCCCTTTCACTGTATACCAACATTCGGGTTTTATACACACAGCTACTAATGAAATCTGCACCTCTACCACCTTATTCTGTTATCTAATACCTTCATAGCATGTTTTTATTCTATCGTCAAGGATTTTAGCCCTTTTTGTCGGTTTCAGCCATTAAACCAATCCGACTGTTTCAGAACACTATTTTTTATCAAAGGCCAAATTCCTTGGCATAAATCACTTTCCCTTCCTTAAGTCAACAACCAAATCTTGCTCATTCCCGTCTGTATGTTCCGCAGCTGCAAAGGCCTCCAATATAAGACGGTAGACATCCTCATAATCTGCAACTGTTTCATCTCTGATAATCATCTTTTCCCTCTTGCCTATTTATTTTTACCTTTCTCAGCCAAAGACAGCAAATAATCTTGAATTTTTTCTTCATAGCCACGCCCCGTCGGCTGATAATAAGAAACATCTTTTAATTCATCCGGTAGATATTGCTGCTGCACATAGCCGCCAAACTCATGGGGATATTGATAGCCTTTGCCATGGCCAAAGTTTTTTGCGCCAGGATAATTAGCGTCCTTCAAGTGAATGGGCACATTGCCGCAATTTTTTGTCTTTACATCATGGATTGCCTGATTAATCCCCATATAAGCCGCATTAGATTTTGGCGCTGTCGCTACATAGACTGCCGCCATAGCAATGGGGATTCGTGCCTCAGGCCAACCTACATAGTTTGCCGCCTGCATAGCTGCTACCGCCACCTGTAAGCACTGCGGGTCCGCAAGCCCTACATCCTCCGCCGCACAAATCACAATGCGCCGCATGATAAATTCTGGTTTTTCTCCCGCTTCTATCATCCGAGCCAACCAATGAAGCACTGCATCAGGGTCACTGCCTCTCATACTTTTAATGAAAGCAGAAATCACATCATAATGGTGGTCACCATCTTTATCATAGGCAATAGCCTTTTGTTGGATGCTATCCTCCGCCACAGATAAATCAATATGACGAAAACCATCTTCCCCTACAGGCGTCGTCACAACGGCAAGTTCCAAGGCATTTAGCGCATTACGACCATCACCACTTGCCATAGCTGCAATATGTAACAATGCCTCTTCCGTCATATCTACCTGATAATTACCTAAGCCCCGCTCTTTATCAAGCAGTGCCATGCGAAGCAGGGACAGAATATCGTCTTCTGTCAATTCCTTTAGCTGAAAAATACGGGACCGGGAAAGAAGAGCGCTATTCACCTGGAAATAGGGATTTTCCGTTGTTGCACCAATTAAAATCACTAAGCCATCTTCTACTGCCGGTAAAAGTGCGTCCTGCTGACCTTTATTAAAGCGGTGAATTTCATCAATAAATAAAACAGATTTTTTTCCATAAAAACCCAGGTTATCTTGGGATTTCTTGATAATATCACGGATGTCTCCAACACCTGCTGTAATGGCAGAAAGCTGATAAAATTCACTTTTGGTTGTTTGGGCAATAATACGGGCAAGCGTCGTTTTCCCCACGCCTGGTGGCCCATAAAAAATAACAGAGGAAAGCTGATCCGCCTCAATAGCACGGCGTAACAACTTTCCTTTGCCAATAATATGGGATTGCCCTACAAACTCATCAAGATTTCTCGGACGCATACGGGCGGCAAGCGGCGCCGCCTTTTTCATCTGCATATCTTGAGACTGTGTAAATAAATCCATAACAATCCACTACCTATCTTTTCTGACAAGGTTCTACGCTAAAACCTGGTCTATCATTTTACAGATATCACCCTTAGAGCGGAAACCACTGGTCCGGGTAATGATTTCCCCATTGTGGAATAAAATCAAAGTCGGCACTACTTCAATGCCATAGGCGCTGGTAAGGGCGTCATTTTCATCGATGTCTACTTTATACACTTCTGCTTTGCCAGCATAAGAAGCCGCTACATCTTCTAGAACCGGCGCTAACATTTTGCAAGGACCGCACCAAGTCGCAAAGAAATCAACCAATACCGGTTGTTTACTTTCTAATACTTTCTCATTGAAATTTTCTTTATTTAATAATTCCATATTTATTCGCTCCTCTATTTATCATTTAACGTCTCGCACTTCTGCATAAACGTGAAGAATCTTGAAGGAATACTCCAATTTCTCATCTAGCCACGTTTAACAATATTATTTTAATATGATTTTCCAGAAATTACAAATACTTTCTTTTCCTATTTTCTGCCTATAGTTATTTATCTGCCGTCTAACCCTTGCTGCGCTAATCAAGCCCTAATAAAGACCGCACAACAAAGCCGGCAGCCATAAGCCCCGCTGCACC
>CAMNVD010000124.1 GCA_946562005.1 uncultured Clostridia bacterium
GAAAAAAAGCATCTACTATCACATAGATACTTTTTCTATTCTATTGCCCTTTATAAAATGATTCCTCTGATAAAAGGGATGGCTCACTTGCCATTTGCTTTTGAGGGAAACGGGAACGATAAGCAAAAACGAATAAGACAAAGGAAAGCAAGATTGCCAAATAATCTGTAATAGGCTGCACCGCAACAATCATTTCTGGAGAATCCGCAAAAGCTTGTATGATAACAAGTAACGGCAAATAGATAAGCCCCTGCCGACTAACGGATAGAATAAGAGAAGGTAATGCCGCCCCTAATGCTTGAATGGCATTAATAAGCACGAACAGGATTCCTAAAATAGGACCAGAAATAATCAGGACCTTAGTAAACTTCATACCCAAATCCAATGCAGCATCATCCTCTAAGAATGCCTGTACTAATCCGGCAGCCCCAAAATAACAAATAGCAGACATCACTACACTAAGGCCAATGGCAAACGCCATAGAAAACTTCAGTACCGCCATGAAACGAGAACGGTTGCCTGCACCATAACAATAGCCTAACACTGGCTGAATGCCAACTCCTACACCGATTAAGAGCATAACGGCAATCATATTCACCTTCATCGCCACACCCAACGCTGCGATAGCCATATCACCATAATCAAACATTACCTTGTTAATGATAATATTTGAAACGCTCATCAACATACTATTCAGAGATGCCGGCACCCCAATGGCAAAGACGTCAAAAGGAATACGATTAGTACAAGAAAAATCCTTTAAGCTAATAGACAACATAGACTTACCAGAAATATAAAAGGCTAAGTAATAGATTGCCGCTACCACATTACCAATAACTGTCGCAATAGCCGCCCCTGCTACATTCCAGCCTAATGTTAAAATCATAATCGGGTCTAAGACTACATTGAGCATATTCCCTAAAATCATCCCGACCATGGCACGGTTTGCCTGGCCTTCTGTCCGCAGAATATTACTAAATACATTAGAAATCACCAAAAAAGGAATACCAAAAGCCAAGATACCCAAATACTGCCGTACATAATCAATGGTATCAGGGCTTGCCCCTATCATATCACAAATCCAATCCATGGCTACCCAGATAAAGAGCATCCCAACAATACCCACCCCAGAACTAATCCAAAAACAGAAAGAAGAAATATTTTTTGCTTTAGCAATATTATTACCACCTAAGGTACGAGAAATCAACGATGTTCCCCCTATCCCAAAGAGCATCCCTAATGCCATGAAGATAAGGAACACCGGCGTTGCCACTGATACCGCCGCTACCATGTAATCGTTATGGGTTTGCCCGATAAAAAAGGTATCTGCCAAGTTATACACCAGCACCATAATCATACTGATAATAGAAGGCACCACATTAGTAAGAACAACCTTCGCCACAGACCCTGTCGCAAATAAATCTGTATTCATTTCTTTTTTCATTGTATGTCACCTCTACTCTGCAATCATTCGTTCTACATTTTCATAAATCCGCTGCAAATAACAGGATAATGCGTCTATCTCCACAGCGGTAAAGCCGGCTAGCAAAGCCGCTTCTACTTCATCAATTAAAGTGCCCAAAGAGGTAATTACCGCTTCCCCTTTTTCCGTCAAAGAAACACAACGATAACGGGCATTATCTGGATTAACCTCCCGCCGGATAAACCCTTTCCGCTCCAAGTTTTTCATAATATCAATGACGCTAGTATGGCAAATACCAAAATAGTCGCTAATATCTTTTTGGGAAATTTGCCCCTCTCTATGCTGATAGAGAAAAAGCAAAAAATCCATTTGCGCACCAGTTACATCAAATTCACGCAAACGCAAATTTCGATTTTTCTCTAAGCGATTACCAATTTGTTTCAATAAAAAACCAATATCCTGCTTGCACATAACTACCACTCCTTACCGTCAAAATAAAAACAAAACCAAATAAGTAGGTTCCTACACGATATAATGGTTATTATATCAGGTAGGAACCTACTTGTAAAGTTTTTTTATGAAATTATTACCACCATTGTCATTCTACACACAGCGAAGAATCCGTACAACGCTACACTATACCTAAATAGCTCATTACTTCTAACAGTTATACATTGCTTAAAAAGTAGCAAATTTTGTCCACATACTAGATAGCAGGTTTTTATTCTCCTTGCCGCAGCCGTGCTACCACAGACTGACGATTCATAAGGCTATTACTGATAAGAGGCACCAGCATAGCAATGATAATCAGCCAAGGCAAACAATAAAGCACAGGCGTCACAGTAAAGTGATAAGTAAAAAAACCTACCTGTTGGCCCAATAGCTGTGCCAGGAACCGCACGAAGATAGCGCCAATTGTCATTGTCACTACCAAGGTGAAGAAGATATAATACAATCCCTCCAGACACAACATCTTTTGCAATTGCTTTTGCGTCATGCCAATACTCTCTAGCATCGCCAACTCCCGCCGTCGAGCAATCATTGCCGTAATAATCGAATTAACAAAATTGAGCACCCCAATAACGCCTAATACGCCACTCAGCGCCCCACCGACCACTGTAAACATTATTTTCATGGTTTGAAACTCATCTTCATAGGTTTTTGCGCTCCGGGACTGCAACTGGTCATTTACTGCTTCGCAATAAGCAGTCAACCACTCCTCTGTCGACGAGATATATTGCTCCTCTACATTAAGAATAGCTGTCAGGCCACGAACCCCAGGATATTGCGTCCGCAACTCTTGCTCCGGCAAGATAAAGTTTGGCTCGATATAGTGACCGTGATGGACAGAAACTGCATAAGGCACGGTCCCGATAGCAAGCACCTCATATTCCTTTTCTCTGCCGTCGCCAAATTGCAGCGTTACCTTTTCCCCTACTTCATAATAAAGAGAGTCGCCATTTCCATCTACACGGAAAGGGTCCACTATCACATAATCCCCACTGTTAAATTTTTCCCAGTCAATGGGAGTCTGGTCGCCATACAAAGTTAGCTTACTGCTGATAAGGGGTCCCACTCCATAAATATGTGCAGGTATCGACCCTTCCTCCGCAAGACACCGGTTGATTTCCTCCAGATACAACGGGTTGATTTCCGCTCCATAAACAGTCAACATCTCATTAATGCGACCTAAGACCGCTTCATTAGGAAAATGACTGTTCTCCTTAAAGTAAATCGCTTCTAAACCAGTCACCCCAGGAAGCCCTGCAAATGCCGCCATA
>CAMNVD010000125.1 GCA_946562005.1 uncultured Clostridia bacterium
ATATTATCGGTCGCTTTGGTTGGGGAGTGGCAATAGCTTTGTGTTTCATCATGGCAGTTCTCATCTGCAAGATGATACAACTCTCCCGAAAAATCCAGGACAGTTATGGCAAAGCCCTTTGCTATAGCATCACAGGCTTTTTCGCCGCCCAGATTATCTGTAATATCTTAATGAATCTCACACTGTTCCCCTATAGCAGCATTTCCCTGCCCTTCATATCCTATGGCGGCAGTATGTTAGTATTGGATATCGTTTTGATGGCTATTTTCCTTAATGTCTATCGACGGAAAAATTTAGTCGCAGCGCCCGCTATCCAAGGAACCATAGGGAAAAAACTCTTACCCCACATCGATATCAAAGTAACCTGGAAATAAAACAAAAGATTCTTCGGGGCTTTCAGCCCCTCAGAATGACAGACATTGCCTATTGTACCAAGCCTTACAAATTGCTTCCAACAGGCAAACACCCCACAGGAAGCAACAAGCCTTGATTTCGCAATAAACCGCAAATTATTGTCATTCTGAGCCGTCAGGCGAAGAATCTTTTTATTTTATTTTTACTTCCAACAACGCTGCCAAATCAAACACCTGATTGGCCTCAATAACAGCACCTTTTAAATCTAATAAATCCACACGAATCCCGGCAATACTGCAAGTAGACAAATCAATATTTTTTAAGGTGGTATGAAAGAAAGCTGTTCCCTGCAAAACACACTCACTAAGATGAAACCGCTTCAAAGTACATTGTTCCAAAACAGCCTCTATTAAGTCACATTGCGTAAATCTGCTATCTTCAAATTTACTGTGGGTAAAGTTACTATATCTTGCTACCGTGTCTCGAAAGCGCACATTACGAAATACGCCATCAGACCAATCCGCCCCCAGCATTTTACAATTTTCAAAAGTAGTACGCTGCAAACTGCAAAAGCCAGCTCGTCCATTGGAGAAATCACATTTCTGAAAAACCGTATCTACGAAAAAGCAATGCTCCATACGAATGTCAACAAATCTACACTTATAAAAAACACAATGAGAAAACTCTGTTTTCGGTAACATCGTACCACTAAAATCAATTTCTTGGAAGGTATACCCCTCATATAAATCTTCTCCCGTATCTAAGAGCGCTACCAACTGTTCCCTGCTTGTAATCAATATGCCTGCTTCCTCCATCATTTAGCCGCCTTTCTTCATCCGTTACTACTGATCCTTTTGCGCCACTTCTATAGCAAACCAGAAATCACAGCCGCCCTCTACACGGTTTTCCACACCATAGTCCATGCCATGCAGGTCAAAGATATTTTTTACGATAGAAAGCCCCAACCCTGTACCAACCACAGCCCGCTGATGAGAATGCTCCGTACGGTAATACCGCTCCCAGATATAAGGTACCTGTTCCGGTGCAATCCCCTGTCCACTATCTAAAATATCAATACGAACCCAGCCAGCCGCTACCCTTTGGGAGATTTCTACTTTTTTATCAGCACCAGTGTAGTTAATGGCGTTATTTACCAGGTTATAGATAACCTGTTCCATCTTTACTTTATCTGCACTAACCCAAACTTCCTCTTGCGGCTCAAAAATAATCTGATATCCATCCTGCTCTGTCAGCTTCCCATAACGAGTTAAGATTTCCCGAATACATTGAGTCAGCCGGAACGTCTCTTTATGCAGCATATGAACCCCCTCTTGCAGTTGGGAAAGGTCCAGCATATCGTTAACCAAATCGGTCAGCCGTTTTGCTTCATCAATGATAATCTGCACATTTTCTGGCGTATTTTCCCCAGGGATATCCCGCATCACTTCCCCATAGCCCGTTATCATAGTCAGGGGAGTCCGCAGGTCGTGAGAAACATTAGCAATGAGCTCCCGACGTAACCCCTCTACCTTGGCTAATTCTTTGGCCGTATAGTTTAGCGTATCGTTTAACTCTGTGATTTCCAGGTAACCATCACCAGAAAAGACCGTATCATAATTCCCCCTTGCCAGCTCTTTAGCTGAAGCATTCATTTTCATAATGGGTGCGGAAATCTTCCTAGCCATAAGAAATGCCAAAAGAACCGATAACACCACTAAAACACCAGAAACACACCATAACTCAATGCGTAACGTTTCTACCACAGCCTGTACCGGTGTAATAGTCGCATTTAACAGTATCATGCAATGGCCCTGTTCTCCGCTGACAATCTGGGCATAGACCATTTGCTCCATCATGGCTCGCCGAGGAAAGGGTGGAAAATTTTCCCGTAGGCTGTTTTTCTCTTGCGCACTTTGTTTATCGTCACTCCGCATACGGTCTGTTTTTTCTTTTACATTTTCTCCGGTATCAATAGAGAAAAAACGAAATGCCGTACCATCTCCTGCCATGGCTTGATGATAAAAATTCATCACGTCCCGACGGTCCATTTTATGGATAAGGCACTCGGGAATATCCCCTACTGAGTACAAATCGTCTCCATTTTGGTCCAGGATACGCACACAGATACCATGCTGCTTTGAAAGTCCATCTAACAGTGTAGATAACTCTGGATAGTCGATATTGGCGCTAATAGATTTTGCGCCATCTAATATCTGTTTGGTTTTAATTTCTTTATAGATGCTATCTAAAAACACCACCTGGAGCAGCCATAAAAGCACCAAAAGAAACCCTACAAACACCAGCAAATAACGAAAGATTTTCCATTTGACCGGCATTTTTGCACCCCATTGTCGATTATCTATTTGCATCAAAACGATATCCTACTCCTCTCAACATGGTAATGCAGCTGCTATAAGGCCCCAAGCTTTTTCTTAATAGCTTAATATGGGTATCCAAGGTACGGTCATCCCCGAAAAAATCATAACCCCACACAGCATTTAAAAGTTTTTCTCTGGTTAGCGCAATGCCCCGGTTACGCACTAAGTAAAACAATAAATCATACTCTTTGGGAGATAAATTTACCAGCTCTCCATCGATATAAACCATTCGTCCTGTAAAATCAATGGTGAGCCCCGCTACCTGCAAAATTTCTTTCTCATTTTTCATAGCAGCGCTTTTGCTGCGATTAATAACCGCCTTCACCCGCAACATCAGCTCTTTGGGCGAAAAAGGCTTGACCACATAATCGTCAATACCTAGCTCA
>CAMNVD010000126.1 GCA_946562005.1 uncultured Clostridia bacterium
AGTTTCTCCAGGAACAGTCTCTTTATGCACAGGAATTTCTTTAGAATAGACTACGGGGATACCCTTTACCATTCCCTGTTCTTTTAAGGTTTTACGCACCTTTCTTGCCAAAGGACAAACTTCTGTTTTCGAAATATCACTGATTTCCAGCTGTTCAGGATGGAGCTTATTGCCTGTCCCCATCACAGAAATAACTGGTACTTTTTTTACCTTTGCTTGCACCAACAAACTGATTTTTGCAGGTACATCATCAATGGCATCTACCAAGAAATCTATGGTTGAAGCAAAAACCACGCCTTCAATGTTTTCTGGCGTTAATTTTTCTTGTCGCACTTCCACCTTAGCCTCTGGGTTAATAGAGGCAATTCGCATGGCTAAGGCAACTGCTTTTGCCATGCCGACAGTCTCCGTTACCGCTTCTATTTGCCGGTTAATATTGCTCACCGATACCGTATCAAAATCAATTAGGATAAGCTTCCCCACACCAGCCCGAGCAAGAGCCTCTACCACATAGGAGCCGACTCCCCCCAGACCGCAAATAGCCACAGTTGCGCTGGACAATTTTTCACAACCGTCCGTCCCAATAATCTTTTCTGTTCGTAATCTTCGTTCCTGCTCCATGGAATACTACCGTTCCTTTCGCAGCTGTTCTAAGGTTTCCCGGAAATATCCAGGTAAATCGCAGGTAACCGTCATTTTTTCATTACTTGTAGGATGAATAAAAGAAATTTCTTTCGCATGAAGGGCTTGTCCTGCTAAGCGCAAAGGATTTTTCTTAGGCCCATACACAGGGTCTCCAGCTACAGGATTGCCCAGATAACTAAGATGAACACGAATCTGGTGAGTTCTGCCTGTTTCTAATTTTAATTCTAAGAGAGAATAGTCGGAAAACCGTTCTAATACCCGGTAATGGGTAATAGCCGACTTGCCGTTTTTGGTGTCCACCGCCATTTTCTTTCGCTGCACAGAGTGTCGGCCAATAGGTGCGTCAATGACACCGCCTGGTTCCCCCATGACACCATGAACGATAGCATAATAGACCCTTGCCATGGTATGGTCTTTTAGCTGTTCAGATAAAGCTAGATGAGCTTTATCATTTTTTGCTACTACCAATAATCCAGACGTGTCCTTATCAATGCGGTGAACGATACCAGGACGGATAACACCATTGATACCGGATAAATCCTGCACCGTATAAAGCAACGCATTAACCAGGGTGCCATGATAGTTACCAGCCGCCGGATGGACCACCATCCCTTGAGGCTTATTCACCACCAGCAAATCACTATCTTCATAGACAATATCTAGCGGAATATCTTCCGGCGTTAATGACAGCGCCTCTACTGTCGGAATCTGATAGGCAATCACATCGCCCTTTTGTAGGACAACGCTAGCTTTGGTCTTTTTCCCATTGCAAAGCACCTGCTCCTCTTTTATCATCTTCTGCCAGCGGGCTCGACTGTATGCCAGGGGAAGTCCGGCTAAATAACTATCTAACCGCTCCCCCGCTGTCTCCGCTACCACTTCTTCCCAAGCGTCCATCTCTTCATCGTCTGCTTGTAACAATTTCTCGTCAACTACCATATCCTATTCCACCTGTTACTCTTTCCCTGCTATATTTTTCTCTTCTTTTTCTGCTTTGGCTTCCAAGTAAATCTCTTTTACCAGGCAACCAATAAGCAATACCACCCCAACACCGACAAAGCAATCTGCAATGTTGAAAATAGGCCAAACCCGGAAATCAAAAAAGTCTCTTACCGCCCCATAATAAACCCGGTCGATTAAGTTCCCCACAGCACCGCTTGCAATACAGGCGAGCGCAAATCGTTTCAATGTTTGCGCTTTTGGCGTCTTATGATAATACCAGAAAATACCCGCCAGCGCAAAAAGAGAAATCAGCACTAAGAGCCACGTATGTTCCGATAAAATGCTAAATGCAGCTCCGGTATTTAAGATATAAGTAAGATGGAATACATTAGGGATAATGGGCAGAGACTGCCCATAAGTAAAATGCCCCATTATCCAATATTTACTGAGCTGGTCTAATGCTACGCCAGCTATCATTATCATGCCAAACAAAAGCCTCCACACGCCTCTCTTGCAATCTGCATTTCATATGGGCATATTTTACCATATTTTCAGCAAAGAAAAAACTACAATTTTTATTATCGAATCACGTTAATACCCGTATTAACATCAATATAAGTGAGTAATTCGGAAATAAAGTGCCCGATAAAAGGAAGATTTAACACTTCCATCCGCTGCAAGATAATCACAGCAACTGCCCCTAACACTGTAAAACCGATGGCAATGCCAACCCCTCTAGCAATACCGCCCAGAAAATTTATCCACATCAGATAAACCGGGCGCTCCAGCAGGAGTAAATAGTCTCGTAGTTTCAGCTTTTGCAGATAGGATAAAATCCATAATAATTTTTTTTCTACTATATTTAGCTGTGTATCAATGGCTTCTAGTTTCTCTATGGTCAATGGTGTTTCGTAAAATAATTTTTCCAATTCTTCAGAAGAAAGTGCTACAGGCTCTTCTTTTAAATTTACTTTTTCTTTTTTCTTCACCGAGCCGCCTCCTTTCATGCGCCATTTATTTTTATACAACAAAAACGACTAAGAAAGCTGCTCATTTAAAATAAGACGATTCAAATATGCTACCAGCTGTTTCTTAGATATGTCCTGTCCGTCAACAATCCACCATTCCAAAATACTCATGCAGGCACCAGCATAAAACCTTGCTAATACTTCTGCTGGTACCGGTAAAATCATACCATTATCATTACACTTCATCAGTTTTTCTAAAATCTTTTCTGTTAAACGATAACGAATACCTGCTAAAAAGGACTCCTCTTGATTTTTTTGGATAATGGTGGCCATCAAATCTTTCCGCTGGGCAACTTCATCAATAATATCCGATGCGACAGAAAGATAATACGCCCGATAGCCAGCAATATCATGGCTAGTGACATCTTCATTATCAAAAGCAGATTCAAAAGTTTGCAAGACAAATTTTAATAACTCATATTTATTTTTTATTTGTGACCATATTTCCAAATAC
>CAMNVD010000127.1 GCA_946562005.1 uncultured Clostridia bacterium
AGTCCACAGTATTCACATAACCGCCGCCAATGGCGCCGCCAGGCATTTCAGAAGGCGTACCCATAGCATAATCGCCAGTATCCCCTTTGCTGAAATAACCGCCGCCGCCAGAGAATTGCTGAGAACCGCCGCCCTGACCATTTACGGCATCACGAACATAAATCTGTTGACCAGCGCCACCGGAGAAGCCGCCGCCACCATTACCGTGGTCGGCGCCTCCACCGGCACCACCACCGCCACCGACCCCTGCGGCAGGATAACCGCCACCACCGCCAGCGCCGGAAGTAGACGTAATGCTACCAGTGCCTCTACCGGCAACAGAGAGCCCACCAGAACCGCCATTCCCACCATAAGCATAAACCTTAACAGTCTCGTATACGCCAATGGTACCGGCAGAAACACCAGCTCCGCCATGTTCACCAATATCGATATTAGGACGTGCGTCATTTATAACCCCTTGGCCACCAGTACCACCATTACCACCAATACCAGCGCCGGCGCCACCACCGCCGGCAGCGCCCTGGTTACCAGCGCCTTCTACACCAGCGCTACCACCATCACCAGCGTCACCGCCATAAGCATAGACGGTGCCTTTACCACACAAGGTTAACACAGTACCAGTCGGTACAAAAATAGCAGCCTTCCCACTAGCACCGCCTTTTGCCCTAGTTGCAGCTCTCGCATACTCACCATCCCCCGCTTTACCGCCGGTAACAGTGAACGTGCCGTCCACCACCAGCGTTAAGTTGGCGTCGCCCTGGAGCTCAATACCCGCCACATACTACAAAAAAATACTTACTACTTCCGGCACGTACCTCTTCAGATAGGAAGTAATACGTATTTTCTTCGTACCAAGGGATAGGTCCTTATTACTTCCGGTACTTACTGTTCACCTAGGAAGTAATCAGTATTTTCTTTTGCACTGAGGAGCAAAGTCCGTAATATAAGATAAAAGGACGAAATGTAACAATACATTCCGTCCTTTTATCTTATTCACACCGCTTCCTATAAGCTTATAAACGAGAAAAGTCCAGTGTAGCAAAGTAATCCTCTAAAGTTTCCGCCCGGCGAATCAGTTCTACACTGCCATCTTCTTTTAAAAGCAATTCCTGGCAGCGCAATTTCCCGTTATAGTTAAATCCCATAGCAGAGCCGTGCGCACCCGTATCATGGATGACAAGGATATCCCCTAAATCAATTTTTGGCAACATTCTATCAATGGCAAATTTATCATTATTCTCGCAAAGGGACCCGGTAATATCATATTTGGTATCAGCAGGCGCATCTTCTTTACCGACTACCGTAATGTGATGATAAGAACCGTATAAAGCAGGACGCATCAAGTTTGCCATGCAAGCGTCTAAACCAATATAGTGCTTATAAATATTTTTTTCGTGAAGGGCAGTCGCTGCCATGTAACCATAAGGCCCGGTAATCATTCTGCCGCTTTCTAAACAAATCTTTATATGGTCAAGTCCCGCAGGGATTAAGATACGCTCGTACTCCCCTTTTACCCCTTGTCCAAAGGCCAGCAAATCCACTGGTTCTTGTTCTGGTAAATAAGGAATGCCGATGCCGCCGCCTAGGTTAAGGAATTCGACTGCAACACCTAATTTTTCTTTTACTTCAACAGCCAACTCAAACATCATAGTAGCTGTGCCTATCAGATAATCCACATTCAGTTCATTGGAAACAATCATAGTATGGAGGCCAAACCGTTTCACCCCCATGGCTTTTGCTTTTTCAATAGCAGTAAAAATCTGTTCCTTGGTCATACCATATTTGGCTTCTTCTGGGTAACCAATAATTTCGTTGCCGCCTTCTCGGAGAGAGCCCGGATTATAGCGGAATGCTAATAAATCAGGAAGCCCTACTTCCTTTGCCAAATAATCAATATGAGTAATATCATCCAGATTAATAATAGCGCCTAACTCTTTTGCCTTCGCAAATTCCTCTGCCGGGGTATCATTAGAGGTAAAACAAATATTCTCTCCTGTAATACCAACCTTTTCACAGAGGATTAATTCCGCTAGAGAGCTGCAATCTCCGCCAAAACCTTCTTCCTTTAATATTTTCATAATATACGGATTAGGCAACGCTTTCACTGCGAAATACTCTTTAAATTCCGGTGCCCAGCTAAAGGCCCGCACTAAGTTACGGGCATTTTCCCGCATATCTTTCTCAATATAAATATGAAAAGGCGTACCATATTCTGCTATGATTTCTTTGATTTTTTCCGCACTAAAAGGTAAAGTTTTTGCTGTCATATTCGTCCTCCTATATATCATCATTTATAACATACACATTCGCATCTATCACTTTAAATCTTTATCCCAAAATCGCAATATCTCCTGACCACACCGGAAGCTCCAACAGTCAAACTGCAATACCGGAGCATAAGCCGTCAAATCCTCCTGTCTGCTGCCGGTATAACCGCCAAAAGCAACCCCGGCGCCTATGGCCGCCCGAGCGTCAATGCCCGCATCACCGATGAGCAGCCAATTTTCAACTGCAACCCAAGGATAGGTCTGCAAAATCTGCGCCACCCCTAATGACGACGGCTTCAAATCTGGCACTGACTCCCTGCCATAGATATCATCAAACAAATCCATAATACCATTTTCGGCTAGTCCCATCTCTGCCGGTATCTGAGAATTATTAGTCAGCACCACCTGGTAAGCTACTGAAGATAAGGTGGCAAGCACTTCACGGATACCTGGTTCTAGTTTTGCATGTTCCATACCCATCTTTTCCACATCTCGCACAATACTCCAGGCTGCCTGCTCCAGAGCTGGGTCATAATGAGAAAAATTTTTTATTTCCATTAAAACTTCCGCTGTTGTTTTCTGCGCATAGTCAGGCACCAGCAGATGGTGCTCCGCCAGGTAAGAACAAACCCTTTTGTGCAACAAACAAAAATCAATATGAGATTGTAAAATGGTATTATCCATATCCCAGATAATGCCATATGACTTTTGCGCCATCTGAAGTCTTTCCGCCCTTACATCAAAATTTCTAATATTTTTTAATTATAACGAAAA
>CAMNVD010000128.1 GCA_946562005.1 uncultured Clostridia bacterium
GGTCATCTCCCGTTGGTAGTTTGTTTCTCGTTCATATTGCAATAGTTGGGTACGAAAATAGCCGCTTTCTATGGTAGATGCGTCTTGGGATTTCTCAGTGATAACAAAAATAGTCTGGGTGAGGTAAGAATAAATGCTATCTTCATAAAAAACAGCCTGCACTGGTTTTCCGTCATACACATCGTCAAAATTGCTATCTTCCACTGTATAGGTGTATTGCATTTCAGGAACGATGGGATTTTCTTTATAGCCTGCTGTTAGCGGAACATGGTGTTCATTGTTGTAATAACAGCCCCATTTGTCACCGTAATAGTAGAGGATGGTCGAAAGCTTTTGCTCGGTAATGGTGTCATTTTGTTCTGCATAGCTGCTCCATTTGTAGCCTAGCTTTTGGAACTCTGTTTTTTCCGGAATGAGATTAGCCGTGAGTGTAAGAGAGAACATATGGTTTTCTTCATCTAATGGGGTTAGGGTACATTCTAGTAGCTGGTAATCACTAATGGCAAGAGCAGGGAATACACGGGTGAAGCGAAAACTATCAAGAAATTCCTTACCATAGATGGTACTATCATCTGCGCCGGGTGGTGTGGTGATGTTGCAGAAAAAGTGCGTATTCATGCTGGATAAAGAATAAATCCGCATTTCGGGAATACTTTGAGGATTGTTAGCATCATAAATCACCTGTAGCATGGTAAAGGGATGGATTTTGTTCAAGAATTGGGAGGCTCTTTTATCCACGGCTACTTTGATTTCTTGATTGGGTAGCACGGGATCGATAAAATAATCAAAATCGTCTTCTCTGCCTAGGTAGAGCAGGTCCGTTTCTTGGGGCAAGTCTAAAAGTGTAATTTCTTTTGTCGCTCCCTTTAAGTTGTTATTTTCTTCTATCGGGGAGTTGGGTTCGTGGTTGCAACTACAAAAAATAACCATGCCGCTAACCCAGAAAAGAAGCAGTAATAATGGATAGCTCTTGTACTTTTTTATCATTCTATGCATCATGGGGAACGCCTCCGGAAATATATTTGATAGGAAAATCGGCTATAATGTTCTTCAGCTTTGCTTGTTATTCTGAGAAGCGAAGCGACAAAGAATCCTTTAAGACTCTTCGCCTATGCTCAAGGTGACAACTAGGCAGGTAGTAAACTATATTTTTTTATGACTTGTTCGGCGCAGCGGATGCCGTCTACTGCCGCAGAGATAATCCCGCCTGCATATCCCGGTCCTTCACCGCAAGGATATAGGCCGCTAATATTGCATTGGCAGCTTTCGTCACGGGGGATGCGGACAGGGGATGAGCTTCTGGTTTCTGGAGCTGTGAGGAGCGCATCCTCGTAGGCAAAACCAGGCATAAGCTTATCGATAGCCCGGATGCCTTCCTGTAAGCTTTTGGTGATTTCTGGAGGGAATAGTTCTGCTAAATTGGTAAGGATTATACCTGGTTGGTAGGTGGGGCTTACTGTACCCAGTGTAGTTGATGGTTGATTCTGCAAAAAGTCTTTTAAAACTTGGGCTGGGGCCTGATATGTGTTTCCTGTCATCTGGTAAGCCCTTTGTTCTATGGTACGTTGCAGCTGGATGCCGGCTAGGGGATGCGTAGATGGGAAGTCTGCTGGGGTGATGTTGACAAGAATGGCACTGTTGGCATTTTTGCCATTTCGGGCGTGATAGCTCATACCATTGGTAACAATGCCGCCTGGTTCAGAGGCGGCAGCAACTACTAAGCCGCCGGGACACATACAGAAGGAATATACGGTTCTGCCGTTGGGTAGGTGGGTGAACACCTTGTAATCAGCGCTGCCAAGCGCTGGGTGGCCGGCATAGTCGCCATATTGCAGTTTGTTGATATAATCTTGGGGATGTTCTATTCTTGCACCAATGGCAAAAGATTTTGCTTCCATAACAATTTGTTGTTCATATAAAGCAGCAAAGGTGTCCCGGGCGCTGTGGCCGATGGCTAAAATGACTTGATTTGTCTGCCATGTCTGTCTGCCAGATGTCCCTGTGGCAATAATACCTGTTATCTGGTTGTTTTCGATAATGAATTGTTCCATTTTTGTTTGGAAGTGGATTTCGCCGCCTAGGTCGATGATTTTCTTACTTAGGTTTTCCACTACGGTAAGCAAAATATCCGTGCCGATATGGGGTTTTGCAAGGTAAAGGATTTCTTCCGGCGCACCGGCGGTTACAAATTCCTCGCAAACTTTGCGGTTGCGGGGGTCCTTAGTACCGGTGGTGAGTTTGCCGTCAGAGAAGGCGCCAGCACCCCCTTGTCCAAACTGTACGTTAGAGTTCGGATTTAGTCTGCCTGTCTGCCAGAAGGTTGTTATATCTTGTTTACGCTTGTTTACTGGGTAGCCTCGCTCTAGGATGATAGGACGAAGACCTGCTTCTGCTAGGATGATACCGGCAAGGAGCCCTGCCGGTCCACAACCGATAATGATAGGACGGAGACTGGTTCCCGCTAAGTTGCAAGGAGAAACGTGGTAGCAGTATGGTTCTGCCTTGGTAATCTTTGATGATTTTAGTTTTTTCAATCGTTTTTCTTCGTTGGGATTTTTTAGGGTTACATCGACTGTATAGATGAAAGAAAGCTGTTTCTTCCGTGCGTCCAGGGATTTCTTATAAATCCTGAATTGTTGAATGTCGTTAGATGTTAGACGCAGTATCCGGCAGATTTGTTTCTCCAGGTTATGTGTTTCTATCTGCTGGCCGGCTGGGTTGATTACTTCATCTAGCATTAACTTAATATCCCGAATACGCAGCATAGTGTAGCCTCCTTTTCTCACATAGTCTTATTATACTATGAAGAAGGGGGAAGGGAAAGAGTCGTTGCGGCAGAGGAAAAAATCTTCTCAAAATCATGGAAAAAGCAGGAAAAGAGACTTGACTAAAGAGACAGATTGTAAGATACTTGACTTAGATAAAAGAGGTATTTCTCAAGGGTTTTAGGTGGGCATCGCTTACGGTAAATTCTTGAGATTTTCTCTGCCAAGGAATAGTTGTTTCTCGTTGTGAATGAAGTATAATGGATGAACTGTAAG
>CAMNVD010000129.1 GCA_946562005.1 uncultured Clostridia bacterium
CCAAACAAGCAATGATAGCATCCCGATATTCTTTATGATGAGGCATACCTTTCCTCAGTCCGCCAAGTTTGGGCAACAGTATCTTTAGCCTGCTACCGTCGTCCATAGCAATCGTGCATTTGATGGCGCCCATCCAAGCTTTTTCTATTGCACAGTCGCTAATCGCAGACAAAGGAAAACAACGCCCCATCTCCTCTAGAGAAACAGGTGTCTGCAACGGCTCCTGGGCTGCCCTAGCTATTAATTGGTCAAAGGTCTCATCGCCTAGCTCTACAAGATCCGTCACTTCATAAAGATGTCGGAAATCTTCACATTCTGCCAATAGTAAATAGTTTTGACTAATTCCAATATATACATCATGCTTGGCATATTTGCTTTTATCTACCAAAAGAACGGTACCATTTTCATCCGGCACAACAACATCCTCTTCAAGAATGCATTTCACAAAAATCTGTTTTATCTCCATTTCCAGCCCTAAGCCATGAATACCTGCAATAATTGTTTCACCGTCAGGCAAACATCTACTTAAAAACTGCAACATTCTCACTTCATTAAAAAAATCAGTCAACCAGAAACACCTCTCCAAAAAACTTTTTACCTGTGATTTATTATAAAACAATACCGCCCGGAAAGCAATTTCTTTCCGAGCGGTAGCCGGCAATCTGATTGGTTTTTCTCATTTTATCTGTTCCTTATTGTCTAGTGCTTCCTGAAGAGCCGCTTCTTTTTCCTGCACCTCTTTTTTACTGAAGATTTCATGGATTTTTGATTTTACCACGATACCGCCTTTTTCTTCTCCGGTAGAAACAGCCACAGCATCTTTATCCACCTGCTCTACCCTATCAGGGTTTTGAGCCACATTCCCCGCCTGGTCTACAAAGCATAAAGGAGGAAAGAGTACACACCACCAGTTTTTGCCTTCTCCTTCTCCCAGCACCACCCGAAGGGCTGTATATTCCCCGGCCGGCAAGGCAAATTCCCCATAGCTCTTAGTGGGAAATTGAAATTCTCCCAACTCCGCTTTGGCCGTATAGTTGGTATATTGTCCTAAAATACCATTGGCGATCGCCTCGATACGAGGTAAATTTGCCTGAACAACGTGTTGGGCTTCTTCCGAACTTTCCACATTACCCAAGGTTTCTCCCATTTCCTCGATAATAGCGTCACGAATCAATAGCTTCACTTGCTGATCAAAAATATCATCACTGTTGGCAACAATATGCAGACGTATCAGCCCATTATCCGCAAAAACTGTTTTTTCATATTGATAATATGCTGTACCAAACCAACCCACTGCCACCAACAGGCAACATATTAAAATTTTTTTCATTATCACCACTCCCCCGCTTCTCTGCTTATACATTAACACATATTTACACGTGTTTTTTCAGACTATAGAGCGCACCTTTTTCCAGCCGGGATACCTGAGCTTGAGAAATACCGATTTCTTCTGCAACTTCCATTTGAGTTTTACCAGCAAAGAAACGCAGATTCACAATTTTCCGCTCCCGCTCAGAGAGCTTGTCCAGCGCTTCCTTAATGCTCAAATCCTGCAACCAGTTAGCGTCAGTGTTTTTTTCATCACCAATTTGGTCCATCACATAGATAGGGTCCCCGCCATCATTATAGATAGGCTCAAATAAAGAAACAGGGTCCTGAATGGCCTCTAATGCCACCACAATATCTTCTAACGGCATATCCATGGCCTTGGCAATCTCTGGAAGGGATGGTTCTCTATCCAGCTTGGCAGCTAGTTCATCCCGAACCTGCAATGCTTTATATGCTAAATCCCGCATAGAACGGCTGACACGGATATGATTATTGTCCCTGAGATAACGGCGAATTTCCCCGATAATCATGGGCACGGCATAGCTAGAAAATTTTACTTCATGGCTCAAATCAAAATTATCCACTGCCTTAATCAAGCCCACACAACCAATCTGAAAAAGGTCGTCCATATTTTCCCCACGGTTACGAAACCGTTGTACAACACTAAGAACCAACCGCAAATTGCCGCTAACGATAATTTCCCTTGCAGCCTCATTCCCGTCCCGCAATTCAGCAAATAACCGCCGCATTTCTTCGTGCTTCAAAACCGGCAATTTGGAAGTATTCACACCGCACAACTCAACTTTTTGCATTCGCTTTCCTCCGCTCACTTTGTGCCTTTCTATTTGCATTATTGCCGTGTGCAGGAGCAAATATACTGCAGGACCAACAAAGAAATATTGCCAAATCCTGACAAATATCCCCTTGGTTTTCCAGTAAAAGATAGATAAAACTCATTTTTTAGAGAAATTTTTTAGATTTCCGGAAAATATGCAAGGGAAGCATTGCTTTTTTATTACGCTCTCATATATAATATTGATTTACAAAGACAAAAAAATAATAAAAACTAAGGAGGAGACATGATGAACAAAAAATGGTTTATTATTTTAGCGGCCGTAGGTATTCACATTTCCATTGGTTCTGTATACGCTTGGTCTGTTTTCACTACCCCGATTATGGAGTATTTCGGCTGCTCACTGGGAGCCGTTCAGTTCGCATTCAGCCTAGCGATTCTGTTTTTAGGCTTTTCTGCCTCTTTCCTGGGTAAATACGTAGAAAAATACGGCTCGAAAAAAGCGGGTCTTATCTCTACTTTTTGCTATACTGTCGGCTTACTAGGCACTGGCCTTGCCATCCAGATGAAAAGTATCCCATTGCTCTATTTATTTTATGGGGTCATTGGCGGCATCGGTCTAGGGGTAGGCTACATCACCCCTGTGAGCACCACAGTAAAATGGTTCCCCAATAATCGGGGCTTTGCTACTGGTTGCGCTATCATGGGCTTTGGCTTTGCGGCATTCGTTGCCAGCCCAGTCATTCAAAAATTGATTGATAACATCCCTCTGCCTTTAGTTCCTGTCGTTCTTGCAGTGGTTTATTGCGTCATTATGACAGCGTCTTCCCTCACATTCTCTCTACCCCCAGTAGAAGAAGGCTCCGA
>CAMNVD010000130.1 GCA_946562005.1 uncultured Clostridia bacterium
ACTACTTCCTATGGAGAATGGGAAGTGGTTTTTAATATGTAAAAAATACCAGTGTGTGCAGGAAATCTTATATTTTTGTAGAAAGATAGTTAGGTTAAAAAGAAAATGAAGATGAGAGGAATAAGAAAATGAGTGTTTTAAGAAAAAGCATAGAAGTCGGGGGACGTACCCTGACGCTGGAAACCGGCAGAATGGCAAAACAAGCTGCTGGTGCTATCTTTGCAAGCTATGGCGATACCATGGTGTTGTGTACGGCTTGCTGTTCTGATGCGCCAAGAGACGGGATTGATTTTTTCCCGCTGACGGTTGATTATGAAGAAAAATTATATGCTGTAGGGAAAATCCCTGGCGGCTTTATTAAAAGAGAAGGTCGGGCTAGTGAAAAAGCGATTTTAAGTTCTCGTATTATTGACCGACCCATCCGTCCTTTATTCCCAAAAGGTTATCGTAACGATGTACAAATCGTCACTACCGTTATGTCTGTGGACCAAGACAATGCGCCTGATATGGTAGCCATGATTGGTGCTTCTGCGGCGCTCCACATCTCCAAGATTCCTTTCCAGGGACCTATTGCAGGGGTAACTGTCGGCATGATCGACGGGAAATTTATCATCAATCCTACTGTAGAACAGGAAGAAGTAAGCCAAATGCATCTTTCTGTAGCCGGGACAGCTGACGCTGTGATGATGGTAGAAGCAGGCGTAAAAGAAATCCCAGAAGATATTGTCTTAGAAGGGATTATGTTTGCCCATGAGGAAGTGAAAAAAATCGTTGCTTTTATCGAAGAATTTCGTGCAGAAGCATTGACCATGGGCCTTGCTAAAGAAAAAGTAGAATTTATTCCAGAAGAAATTGATGCGCAATTAGAAGCAGATGTAACCGCATATGCAACCCCATTGTTAGAAGAAGGGGTACGCTATTGCGCTAAAAATAAACTGTCCAAAGAAGCCAAAGACGCATATTTGGATGAAATCTTAGATGGTATTAAAGAAAAATTTGCGAGTGTTGAAGACCCGGAAATTAATAAAACAGTGGATGGACTTCTTTATAAACTAGAAAAAGCAATCTTCCGTCAAATGATTGTGAGGGATGGGTTACGCATCGACGGTCGTTCCCTTACAGAAATCCGTCCTATTAGCTGTGAAGTGGACGTACTTGCTCGTACCCATGGTTCTGCTTTGTTTACTCGTGGACAAACCCAAGTATTAAACGCTTGTACCTTAGGTGCGCTGGGTGATGAACAGATTTTAGATGGTTTAGGCGCAGAAGAATCCAAGCGGTATATGCATCATTATAACTTCCCGCCATTTAGTGTAGGGGAAACTCGTCCTATGCGCGGACCAGGCAGACGGGAAATCGGTCATGGGGCTCTTGCTGAGCGTGCTCTGGAACCGGTAATTCCACCTGTAGAAGAATTCCCATATACACTTCGTTTGGTTTCCGAAGCCATTGAATCTAATGGTTCTACCTCTATGGCTAGTGTATGCGGTAGCACGCTTTCTTTAATGGCGGCAGGTGTACCTATCAAAGCGCCTGTGTCTGGGGTAGCTATGGGGCTTATTAAAGATGGAGATGATGTGGTAGTCTTAACTGATATTCAAGGCATGGAAGACTTCCTGGGAGATATGGACTTTAAAGTGGCTGGTACCACCAAAGGGGTAACTGCTATCCAAATGGACATTAAAATCCCCGGCATTGACAGAGCCATTCTCACTCGTGCGTTAGCGCAAGCCAAAGAAGGCAGAATGTTCATCCTCGGCAAGATGTTAGAAGCCATTGATGAGCCTCGTACAGAGCTTTCTAAATATGCGCCAAGAATTTTACAGACAACGATTCATCCTGATAAAATTCGTGAAGTCATTGGTTCTGGTGGGAAAACCATTAAGAAAATTGTAGATGAAACTGGGGCGAAAATTGATATTGAAGACGATGGTCATGTATACATTGCTTGTGCTGACGCAGAAAAAGGTGAACAAGCGTTAAAGATTATCAATGCCATTGTTGCAGAACCGGAAGTGGGCAAAATCTACTATGGGAAAGTTATTAAAATCATGGACTTTGGTGCTTTTGTAGAAATATTACCGGGCGTTTTGGACTTACCGGGCAGAGACGGTATGGTACACATCTCTCAGCTAGCTGACCGTCGGGTAGCAAAAGTAGAGGATGTGCTCAAAGAAGGCGACCAAGTGCCGGTAAAAGTATTGGCCATCGATGCCCAAGGGAAGGTAAAACTCTCTCGTAAGGACGCTATAGCAGAATTAGGCCTTACTGATTAACGATATCTTAACCAGATGAAATATATAAAACCGTTTTTGGGAAAATTAAACTAAGAAAAGGGACAGCTTAAAATAAGCTGTCCCTTTTTGACTTTTCGAATATGCTTAGAATGTTAAAGACTGTCTATTATTTGCTGTAAATATTAGTAATCTCTGCAATATAGAGGGTGTGGTAATCTTTGTTTGGATACCATTTTTCATCTAATGCCTGGACAAGGAGAGAATCAGGCGTCATTTCTTGTTTGTATAATACTTTGCCAAAGATAACGGTTTCGCTCTCGATGAAATAAGGAATACTTTCTTCAAAAGCTAAGGTTAAGCCAGATTTTTCTATTTTATTGCTTTCGTCTCTACCAGAAACTGTTCCCAGATAATTTAGTGTTTTTCGGTATTCGTTACCCAAGATAGAGAGAGATAGTGCGCCTTCTTTATCCACAAATTCTTTGGTATAGCGTTGGGGACGGAGCACGATGAATGCTACTGGTTTGCCCCACATAATGCCGAAACCACCCCAGGAGGCAGTCATGGTATTGACCTTTTCTGGTGTTCCTGCTGTCACTAGCATCCAGTCTTTACCGATGGTTTTAAATGGATTCCTTTGTAGGTCGTCAGGGGATACTAAATGAAATTGTTCCATGGAAATACACATCCTTTTTCTTTTTGCATTTCATCTGTCATTATATCAGAAAAATCTAT
>CAMNVD010000131.1 GCA_946562005.1 uncultured Clostridia bacterium
ACACTTGCATCATTGCCGGAACCAACTGCAATGGCGATGAGCATTTCATGGAGGGTTCTGGTTTCACCAGGATAGAGAAATACCTGAGAACCACCCATACTAGCCGCATACTCACTGGTAGTCACAGTATCATCTAGCGATACCGCCCCAGACTCTACCGCCTCTAGGGCAAGGACCAATGTCATAATCTTGGTCACACTAGCCGGATAGAGTTTTTCATCTGCATTCTCTTCATAAAGAACTGCGCCGGTCGTCCCTTCTAACAAAATACAAGCTTTGGTCTTCATATCCAGCCCAGGGCTACTATTGGCAGGGCCATCACTTACCGCCTCTTCAGCAAAAGCGCAAGGCGCCCACAATAACAAACCTATCAGCAAAAAAATAGAAACAAATCTTTTCACACACAATGCCTCCCTTCCATTAGTAGCATTGTATGTGACAGATAAGAATTTAGAACAAAAAGCGCATAACAAAATCAACAATAAAGAACTATCAGGATAAAAGAGAAAAACACTTTTTTCTGCTGAAAATCTAGAAAAGATTATAATTTCAAGCCGTTTTCAAGCCGTTACGTATTTTATCTATCTCTTTCGTTAATGATAAAATTTCACCTAACGCTATATAATCCAGCTCACTTAATCGATGATAGACCCTATTTTCCGTTAAATCTATTAAATTCTTTTTTGTTTTTTTCAAAACATCTACAAAATCAGAAGCAAGGCCAGTGCCGACTACGCCTGTTTGTTCTCTTTGCTCTTGCCTTAAAGCTTTTTCTGAAGCAGTCAGATTGATGCAATAGGTTGCATATTTAACCCGCT
This sequence comes from uncultured Clostridia bacterium, assembly GCA_946562005.1. Lineage (GTDB taxonomy): Bacteria > Bacillota > Dehalobacteriia > UBA4068 > JAAVYR01 > JAAVYR01. The sequence goes on from CAMNVD010000131.1 coordinate 819, forward strand.
TTATTATACCAGCTTTAACCAACTGGTCAATTGCGCAAGTTAATTGGCTATCTTTAAAATCATTACCAAACTTCTCTACAATATGTGCCCTAATCTCTTTCAAACTGTAGTTTTTCCCCGGTTCCATAAAAGTTTCTATTGCTATTTTAATTTTAGTTGTGATACCAGGCATTTTTGCATTCCTCCTCGATAAAAAACAATTTTTTTCAAATCCTTCTAGATAGATGATAGCAAAAATGTCACAGCTTGTCAAATAAAATCGAGAATTTTATCAAGAATTGAAAAACAAAATCAATTCTTATTTTGCTCTAGGATGAGCTTCTTCATAAACAGTACGCAGTCTACCTTGGGTTAAGTGAGTATAGAGCTGTGTGGTAGCAATGTTTGCGTGCCCAAGAAGTTCTTGAACAACTCTCAAATCTGCACCATTTTCAAGAAGATGGGTCGCAACAGAGTGGCGAAAAGTATGGGGCGTTACATCTTGTTCTAAGCCAATGGAAGCTGCATATTGCTTTAATATTTTCCAAAACCCCTGCCGGGATAGTGGATTCCCATGGGCATTTACAAAGACTATTCCCATATCACGAGCAGTTCTGGCCCCGGACTTTTTATGACTTAAAAGCTCCCATCTAGCCTCTTGCAAATAGGCAGTAAGGGCGGCTAAAGCATACGTCCCAATAGGAACGATTCGCTCCTTTCCGCCCTTTCCGAAACAACGAATAAAGTGCATTTCTAGATTCACATCATTTAGGGTCAGATTTAACATCTCAGAGATACGCATACCTGTTGCATATAATATCTCAAACATTGCCTTATCCCGAGCGCCAATAGCGGTCCCCGTATCTGGCAAGCTGAGCAGTTTTTCCATTTGCTCCACTGTCAGGATGTGAGGAAACCGTTTACCTAGTTTTGGGGTTTCTAAATTTTGCCCCGCATCTTGAGCAAGAATTTCTTCTAAAGCAAGAAAACGAAAAAAACTTTTAATTGCTGTTATCTTTCTTGCAACTGTTGCGACTTGTTTCCCCTCTTGGATATGCAGTAAATAAGCCATAATCATATCTCTGTCTACTGCGTCTACTGGTTTATGCTGGGCGTCTATATAGGCTAGAAAATCTGTTAAATCATATTCATAGTTGATAACGGTGTTCTCAGCCAGGCCCTTTTCTACCCGCAGATAGTCCAGATAGTTGGATAGTAACTGCTGTTTATCGTTTATTTGTTGCGATTTCATATATTCACCATCTTCTTTCAGATGGTAAGAGATTCGCCGCATTTCCCCGAATTCCTTGAAGTTTTACTCTTTTATTTCCCTTGACTCCGGTTCGCTCATTGTTTCTAATAAGTCATCCAACCAAAGATTGCCCACAAAGCCATCTTGCGGCGGCGCTGTCACACGAATAGGTTCTCCGGGAATGCCATCTTCTTTGGAAACAAACTGCGCCATAGAACCAGCATATGTTAATAGCAAATAAAGTAATGGGATGATAACACCTAATAATACAGCCACAAATCCAATGCGGGCTGCCATCCGTAGTTTCCGTTTTGGTTTGGTCAAAGTAATAAAAATCATGGTATACGCTCCTTTACCTAAAAAATCGGCCACCTAAAAATCAGCAAACAGGGTAATAAAATAAGGTACCGCAAAACCTTGTAACATAGCGGCCCCCAAAGCAATCAGAAGTAATCCGCCGTATGCAGCTATAAGACGCAATGCCTTTCTGATAATCAGCGGCCCCTCCCATCTACCCAAAAGCACGGATAGTGAAAAATCAGCGCTCCATGCCGAAGCCAATAGCACCATAGGCACTAACAAAATGTTCTGCGGAAAAATTGCACCAAAAAACCAGCCAAAACCAGACCAATTATATTTCGCAATCATCATCGCCATCGTTGCCCCCAAAAGATAGCCCCGATATGCAGCCAAGAACAATGCTCCTGGGAACCCAAGAATGGAAACACCACAAAGAAAAACCAGCAACAAAAAACGAAGGTTAGAAGAAAAAGCCTGCACTGTCTCTAGCTGGCTATCCAATTCCCTAGCGTTAAGTCCAGTCATAAGCCTATCTACTGTCGTCTCTAAATCAGAATAAATA
>CAMNVD010000132.1 GCA_946562005.1 uncultured Clostridia bacterium
ATGATAGAAATAAAAACAGATAATGATATCAAAAAAATGCGTTATGCCGGGCGTATCTTAGCAGAAACAATTGCTTTGGTAGGAGAGCACATCAAACCTGGTGTTACTACTAGGGAGCTAGATGAAATCGCCGAAAGATATATCCGTAAGGCAGGGGGAAGACCTTGTTTTAAAGGATATGGCGGTTTTCCTGCCAGCATCTGTTGCTCGGTTAATGACGAAATCATTCACGGCATCCCCGGTGATAGGGAGTTATTGCCGGGAGATATTGTAAGCATTGATGCTGGTGTTGAAAAAGACGGTTTCTGTAGCGATAGCGCTAAGACGTTCGCTGTTGGTGAAATCTCAGCCGAAAACAAGAAGCTTTTGGCTGTAACAGAAGAGAGCTTGCAGGAAGGTCTAGCGCAGGCTGTAGCTGGAAACCGTATGGGAGATATTTCTCACCGCATTCAAGAAATAATTGAAGCTGCTGGTTTTGGTGTGGTTCGTAACTACACTGGTCATGGTGTAGGACGAAACTTGCACGAGGAACCTGATGTGCCAAATTATGGTGTGGCTGGCAGAGGACTTCGCCTGACAAAGGGTATGGTCATTGCCATCGAACCGATGGTCACTGCCGGTTCACATAAAAATAAAACGCTATCTGATGATTGGACTGTGGTTACGCTGGATGGTAGTTGGGCTGCTCATTTTGAGCATACGGTGGCTATCACAGCGTCCGGACCGGAAATCTTAACCAAATTAGATTGAGGTGTTTTGAGATGGAGCGTGACTTGGCTGTAGATAATTTTGTTCTCGGTCAATTAGTAAAATCTAAAACAGGTCGGGATAAGGGAGCCTATTATTTTGTTTGCGGGAAAAGCGGAGACGGCGCTAGATTGTTCTTGGCTGATGGACGAAAACGTCCCATAGAAAAGCCAAAGATAAAAAATTGCCGTCATGTGCAGATGGTGCATTACATAGCGCCTCTGCTCAAAGAAAAGCTGGAGCAGCAAAAGACAGTAACAAATGAAGAAATCAGATTTAGTTTTAAAGAATTGCCTGAGAACAGCAGGTAATGAGTAGACAAGGAGGTCGGTGAGAATGTCTAAGCAAGACGGCATCGAAGTAGATGGCATCGTGTTAGAACCGCTGCCAAATGCAATGTTTACCGTGGAATTAGTGAATGGTCATAAAGTATTAGCTCATGTATCCGGCAAAATCAGAATGAACTATATCCGGATTTTACCAGGAGATAAAGTTACGGTGGAACTTTCACCTTATGATTTGAAACGTGGCCGGATTACGTACAGATACAAATAATGTAGCTGTTAAAAGGAGGGGAAGTTAAGTGAAAGTAAGAGCTTCCGTAAAACCAATTTGCGAAAAATGCAAGGTAATTAAAAGACGTGGCAAAGTTATGGTGATTTGCCAAAATACCAAGCATAAACAAGTTCAAGGCTAAGAGAGAAATATTTGTTTAATGGAGGTGTATACACTAGATGGCACGTATTGCTGGTATCGATTTACCCCGCGATAAAAGAATTGAGATTGCTTTAACCTACATTTTCGGCATCGGCTTAAAGACTTCTCAAAAAATCTTAGTTGCTGCAGGTGTAAATCCTGACACAAGAGTAAAGGATTTGACCGAAGCAGAAACTGATAAAATCCGTGATATTATCGCTGAAACTTATCAGGTAGAAGGCGACCTTCGCCGGGAAATCGCATTAAATATTAAGAGATTGAATGAAATTGGCTGCTATCGTGGTATTCGTCACCGCAGAGGTCTTCCTGTACGCGGACAACGGACTAAAACCAATGCTCGCACACGGAAAGGTCCAAAACGGACAATTAGCGGTAAGAAGAAAAAATAGTGAAAGGGGGTCTTTTAATTGGCACGGAAACAAACCCGGAGAAAAAAAGATAGAAAAAATATTGAGCAAGGTGTTGCACATATTCAATCTACTTTCAACAATACCATTATTACTATTACAGACAAAGCCGGTAATGCAGTAGCTTGGGCAAGCGCTGGCGGTTCTGGTTTTAAAGGTTCTCGTAAAAGCACTCCTTTTGCTGCGCAACTGGCAGCTGATACCTGCGCAAAAGAAGCAATGGAACATGGTATGAAACAAGTGGAATGTTTGGTGAAGGGACCAGGCGCTGGCAGAGAAGCTGCTATCCGTTCTCTGCAAGCTGCAGGGTTGGAAATCAGCATGATTAAAGACGTCACTCCTATCCCGCACAACGGATGCAGACCACCGAAAAGAAGAAGAGTCTAATAGGAGGTTAGTTGGATATGGCAAGAGATATGGTTCCAATTTTAAAAAGATGCAGAAGCCTGGGACTTGATCCCGTTTATCTCGGAATTGACAAAAAATCTAACAGACAGACTGTTAGAGGCAATCGCAAAAAGAGCGAATATGGTCTGCAACTTCAAGAAAAACAAAAAGCAAAATTCATTTATGGTGTACTGGAAAAACCTTTCCGCAACTACTTCGAAAAAGCTAGCCGCATGAAGGGCCAATCCGGTGAAAACTTAATGATTATGCTGGAAAGCAGACTGGATAACGTTATCTTCCGTTTGGGTTTTGCTAGAACTCGGAATGAAGCAAGACAGATTGTTGACCATAAACATATCAGTGTCAACGGTAAAACAGTCAACATTCCTTCTTACTTAGTAAAAGCTGGCGATGTTATCGAAGTACGGGAAAAATTCAAATCCTCTCAAAGATATCAAGATGTTTTAGCAGTTACCGGTCACAGAGGGATTCCGGCTTGGCTGGAAGCCAACAAAGAAGCATTGTCCGGCACTGTAAAAGCACTCCCTACTAGAGACCAGATTGATGTTCCTGTAGATGAAATGCTTATCGTAGAATTGTATTCTCGTTAATAGTATGCTTTTGATATAAGGAGG
>CAMNVD010000133.1 GCA_946562005.1 uncultured Clostridia bacterium
GAATGAGCGAATAATGTGCCGACACAACCAAATGAAAATAACCGTTCCCGAGCAGTAGTGATTTATTTCTCTGCTACGGGGAATACAGAAACTTTAGCAGAGAAGATTGCTGTTGCTGCTAATGCTGACAGCTTTGAAATCTTACCGGAAACGGCCTATACCAGTGCAGATTTGAATTATAACGATGATAACAGCCGAGCAAACCGGGAGATTAACGGTGATGAAAGACCGGCTATCCAGTCTCTTGATGTGGATTTTACCCAATACGATACGGTGATTCTTGGCTATCCTATTTGGTGGGGGCAATGTCCGCCAGTGGTGAGAACATTCTTGGCGAGTACCGATTTATCCGGGAAAACCATTATGCCCTTCTGCACCAGCGGTTCTAGCGGTATTAACGGTAGCTTGGGGAAAATCCGGGAATTAGCGCCTGATAGCACTGTGACAGATGGCTTCCGGGGTACAGGCGCTACTACCGAAAGCCAGATTGCAAGTTGGCTGACGCAAAATGGTTTTACCAACCAAACAAACGCTGCCAGCAATACCTTAAAAATCCAAGTGGGTAACACCACCTTAACGGCAACCTTGCGGGACAATTCCTCTGTGACGGCGCTTAAGGAGTTTTTGGCAAAGAGTCCGGTTACCATTGACATGCATGACTATGCTTCTATGGAAAAAGTAGGTTCTTTAGGAACGACGCTGCCTCGCAATGATGTGCAGACTACGACGACCTTTGGAGATTTAATTCTTTATCAGGGAAATTCTTTTGTGATTTATTATGATACCAATACTTGGGATTTCACGCCCTTAGGTAAAATCAACAATATTACCCAAGCAGAATTAAAACGCATCTTAGGCGATGGCAATGTATCTGTGACCATTTCCTTAGACTAAGCGACAAAAAAGGAGTGAAAAGCGATGGTAAAACAAACGGCAGGCAGAGATAGCTTGGGCGAATTTGCACCGAAATTTGCCGAGCTTAACGATGATGTGCTTTTTGGTGAAGTATGGTCAAGAGAGGATAAGCTTTCCTTGAAAACCCGGTCAATTTTAACGGTAACAGCTCTTGTCAGCAAAGGACTGATTGATAGCTCTTTTCAACATCACTTGGAATTTGCAAAAGCTAATGGGGTAACCAAAGAAGAAATGGCAGAGATTCTTACCCATTTAGCATTTTATGCTGGCTGGCCTAACGTCTGGGCGGCTTTTCGCATGGCAAAAGAGGTATTTGCAGAGAAGGATGAAGTTGGTAATGCTCATGGCAGCCTTTTTGGCATGGGCGAGCCCAATACTGCCTTTGCCCAGTATTTTATCGGTGATAGTTACTTAAAGCCGTTGACCAATCCGAAGGAGACGGTGTTTATCGCTAATGTGACCTTTGAACCGGGCTGCCGCAATAACTGGCATATCCATCATGCGGCAAAAGGCGGCGGACAGCTGCTCCTTTGTGTGGAAGGGGAAGGCTGGTATCAGGAGGAGGGGAAACCTGCCCAAAGCCTAAAACCAGGGGATGTGGTGACTATTCCCGCTAATGTAAAGCACTGGCATGGCGCAAAGCGGAATAGCTGGTTTTCCCATTTAGCAGTGGAATGTCCAGGCGAAGATACCGGTAATGAATGGCTGGAACCGGTAAATGATGACTGGTACAACAACTTAAAATAAAAGAAAACCGTTGGAAAACATCCAACGGTTTTTCTTTTATTTTAGCACCGGCTGATTGATAGTGATGGGATTGTTAAAATCTGAAAAGGTAATCTCTATAGAAAGACGATTTTCTTTGTTGGTCTTGCTGGCGGCTGTAATGACTGCTTTTTCCAGGTAGTAAGGTTCTTTTCTGCTTATATAGATTTCATAGGTCATATCTGTAAAATAGGCCTCCAGCCAATGGTTAGCAAGCTCTGGGGTGAGGGCATATTTCATACCCAGCTTCTTTTCTTCTTTATTGTTTTTGTTTTTCTCTAGCGGTGTAATCGGTCCGATTTCATTAAAATAAAAATTTGCGATGGGATTTAACTCTGAAATCAATAGGGATTCTTTTTCCATATTCGTTTTTTCTATGACAGTCCATTTTTGGTCGATGGGGTCTTGGCGGTAGGTAACATCTCCGATCTGATAAATATTTACGGTTGTACCCAGTATAGTGCCTTGGATGTGGTAAGCATTGTCTTTGCTTTTTTCTCCCTGAATAAGGCTAAAAAGTTTTTCCTCTCCGTTAACAGTGAGCTTGGAGGTAAGGGTGAAACGGTAGCTTTCTGCATTAACGCTATTAGTGATACCTTGGTTTACCCGTGTCTCTGGCGATATATGAACAGTGGCAAAATAACTCCGTAAGAAAAAAGCAGCGGCGGTGCCGATAAGAATTAGTAGAAGGAGAAAAAGTCCTAAAAACAATCTGCTATGTTTTTTTTGTGTTGGAGGTGTTGGTGCCCCAGTGTATGGTTTTTCCTTCGTAAAGCGGGGCAGATGGGGGAGACGGATAGTTGGTTTTTTCATAATGAAAGCTCCTTTAGCAGCCGAAGGGCTGATTTGTTCTTTTCTTTTTTCATATTTACGAGTTGTTTTCTTATTTTATGCGTTATTTTCAATAAAAAGGATGGTCAAAGGAAATTTTTTCAGGTAAGATAAAAGGAAAGATAAATTATAACAAAGGAGCTTTTTATGGGCATAATAAATAAGTATCTTTCTGCATCGGAAATTGCTGATAAGGTCACATCTTTAGGTGTTGCAATCAGTCAGGATTATAAGAATATGGATGTGCTTTTGGTTTGTGTGCTTAAAGGTGCAGTAGTTTTTTTTGCAGATTTGTTACGGGCTCTTTCTATCG
>CAMNVD010000134.1 GCA_946562005.1 uncultured Clostridia bacterium
AAAAGAAAGCCTGGTCCGCGTACTAGGCTCAAAGAATCGGGAAGCCATAATCTTTCCATCCATATCATAAAGCCGGCGTTTTTCAGTCAAGGCCTCTTCATAATAGGCCGCTGTATGCATGATGATTTCTAATTCTTCCTTGGTAAATTGATAAGAAGTCAATATATCTTTCCCTAAAAAGCCTTTCGCTTCTGCTGTAGTGGGCTTTTTGCTGTAAAATTTTCCCATCGTAAAAAACTCCTTTTTTACATTGAATTCTAAGCTTCCATGTTTTCTTGATAATCTTTTTCTATTATTCGTCAATTATTGCCAATTCCCTTTTCTTACTTTTCCTATTCTCTCTTGCAAAAAAGACCTGTTCTCAAAAGGAACAGGTCTTTTGGTTTTATTGATTTAATTTTTCCATGACAGTAGCACAGCGGTGACACAGCGCCGGATGGGTAGCATTCTCTCCTACTGTTTCACTGTAAATCCAGCATCTGGTACATTTGATACCAGCAGCGGCTTCTACCTTTACAGCAATGCCGTCTTCTACAGTCAAATCACCAGGCATATCACTAAGTTTCCTCAGTCTTGCCTGGCTGACAATAAGCACATACGGCAAATAGTCGCCAAGAGATGCACAAACATCATAAACACTATCATCGCAATAAATGCTAACAGCCGCATCTAACGAATGGCCAATAATTTTAGCATTTCTTGCAGTTTCCAACTCTTTAGCAACCGCTTCTTTTACAGCAAAGATAGTATCCCATTTGCTAGCCAATGCTTCATCTTTATAGTCATCTTTTACCTGTGGCATGGAAAGCATCTGTACGCTTTTTGGTGCGTTAGCTTCCTTTGGCAAGAAGGAATAAATTTCTTCCGAGGTAAAGGCAAGGATTGGCGTAATGAGCCGTAATAGCACCTGGAGAATATCATACATCACAGTTTGTGCAGAACGGCGCTTTACATCATCAGCGCATTCCACATACAAGCGGTCTTTGACAATATCTAAATAAGAAGCGCTCATATCTACTACGCAGAATTTATGAATGGCATGATAAACCACATGGAATTCATAATTGCGATAAGCCTCTAACACTTTTTCTATGAGCAACTGTAATTTATGCTCTGCCAAGCGGTCAATTTCCATTAAATCAGCATAAGCCACCCGATTGGTTTTGTTATCATAATCATGGGTATTCCCCATTAAGAAGCGAACGGTATTACGAATTTTCCGATAGGCTTCCCCTACCTGCTTCATAATGCCAGGGGATACCGCCAAGTCATTGCGATAATCAGCCGAAGCTACCCAAAGTCGTAGGACGTCAGCACCCATTTGCTCGATGGTTTCTAACGGGTCAACAAAATTGCCCAAGGATTTAGACATTTTTCGGCCCTTTTCGTCCACTAGGAAACCGTGGGTTAATACTTGACGATATGGTGCATAGCCACGCACTGCTGTAGAAATAGACAAAGAAGAGTTAAACCAGCCTCTGTGCTGGTCGCTGCCTTCTAAGTAGAGGTCAGCCGGCACCGCAAGCTCTGGACGTTGTTCCAGGACGCTAAAGCTACTAGAACCAGAGTCAAACCACACATCCATGATATCCATTTCTTTCCGGAAGTGATTATGGCCGCATTCCGGACAAACGAAGCCCTCCGGTACTAATTCATCAGCTTCTTTTTCATACCAGATATTAGAGCCATACTCAGCGAAAAGTTCTGCTGTTTTTTTAATTGTTTCATCATTAATAATATCTTTGCCGCATTTATCGCAGTAGAAAATAGGAATCGGCACCCCCCAACTCCGTTGACGAGAGATGCACCAGTCACCTCTATCCCGCACCATATTATAGATGCGGTCATGGCCCCAAGCAGGAATAAATTTCACCTTATCGATTTCTTCTAAAGCCTTTTCTCTGAAACCGTCAATAGAAGCAAACCATTGTTCTGTCGCCCGGAAAATAATAGGATGCTTACACCGCCAGCAGTGCGGATACTGGTGACGGATATGCTCTGTTTTTAAGAGAGCACCCGCTTCCTCGAGCGCCGCAAGAACCGCTTTATTCCCGTCAGTGATGGTTTTTAGTCCGGCAAAAGGCCCCGCTTCTGCTGTGAAACAACCTTTATCATCTACAGGAGCAATTACCGGCAAGTCGTATTTCTTCCCAACCATAAAGTCATCTACACCATGGCCGGGAGCAGTGTGAACGCAGCCAGTACCAGCTTCTAAAGTAACATGGTCTCCTAAGATAACCAGGGAGTCTCTATCAAACAAAGGATGTTTGCAGACAATCCGTTCCAAATCTTTCCCTTGGTATTCTGCTAAGACTTGATAATCTTCCGCTTCAATAGCCTTTGCAAACTGTTCCAACAAATCTTTGGCCACTACCAATTTACTACCGGCAATCTCTGCCAAACAATAAGTAAAACTTTCATTTAAGCACACCCCAACGTTAGCTGGAATCGTCCAAGGTGTAGTGGTCCAAATCACAAAGCAGGCGTCCTCTGGAACCACACCTTTGCCATCTTTTACAGGGAATTTCACATAAATAGAAGGAGAAGTATGGTCGGCATATTCGATTTCAGCTTCAGCGAGGGCTGTTTCACATTCCATACACCAATAAACAGGTTTTAACCCCTTATAAACATATCCCTTTTTACACATTTCACCGAAAGCTTTCACTTGTTCAGCTTCATATTTTGGTAATAAGGTAATATAAGGCTCGTCCCAGTCAGCCCGCACCCCTACCCGTTTAAATTGTTCTCTTTGGGTGTTTACAA
>CAMNVD010000135.1 GCA_946562005.1 uncultured Clostridia bacterium
GAGGATACCGACATTTAGTATTGTACAGCTTATATCTTGCTGTCATTCTGAGGAATGCAATGACGAAGAATCTTGTGCTCAGGATGATTAACTAGGAGAGCAATAAACTATAGCTTTCTGCTGTTCTGGGTGACAGTAAAGTATATTTTTATGGATGTTGAAAACAAATAGCTACTTTGTGAAATATATTTCACAAAGTAGCTATTTGTTTATGTGGCAAAATTTTTATTATGTTTTTGACGAAAAATAAAAAAATTCTTCCGCCCATTCCGACCGTTTTTTTAAATGAAATTTTTTATAATGCTATTATGATTTCAGTTATGAAAGAAAAGAAAAAACATATAAATAAGAACTGATAGAAATAAAGCAAGGAAAAGGGGGAGAGCGATGAACCATATTGTTGTTTATGGTGATGTATTATTTCTGGTAAACTTCCTGATGGATTTTCTATTATTATGGGCAACAGCGCGGTTTGGTAAATATGCTACTAGCTTTGTGCGGTTATGCGCTGCTGCTTTTATCGGTGCTATCTATGGTGTGGGGATGGTTATCCCGGAGTGGACTGGCGCTTATCAGATTTATTATAAATTATCCTTTCCTTTGCTTTTGTTATTGGTAGCTTTTGGGCCTATGGGGATGAAACGTCTGACCCAATGCATCGCCTATTTTTATGTGATAGGATTTGCCATGGGAGGTGCGGCTTTAGGCGGCAGCGCTCTTTTAGAACGGCATATTCCGGTGATGGCAGGCGCTGGCGCCCTCACGGGACTTTCTGGTGCGGTATTAATCTTTGCTGCTGTGGTTGCCGTCGGATTAGGCATTGTGGGGATTCGTTATGTGCGGAAAAATTGGCACCGACAAAATTTCTTAGCGCCGGTGGATGTTTATCTGAAGGGGAAACGAGTGCGATTGACTGCATTACTAGACACGGGCAATGAATTACAAGACCCACTGACCAAAGCGCCGGTTTTAGTCCTGGAATATGGCGTAATCGCAAAATTGTTTCCTATCCATATGCAGGCTCTTATAGAGCAGTATATTGGAACGGATGTGACGGAGATTCTTACTGCCTGCAAGGATAGAGAATGGATGAAGCGACTAAAACTAATACCCTTTCAGTCTTTGGGAAAACAGCATGGAATGTTGTTGGGGTTGCAGCCGGACAGAATTATCATACATAGTAAGGAAGACGTGGTAACGAAGGATGTTATCATCGCCATTAGTCCTTATTCTCTGGGAAACAGGGGCTATCAGGGCATAGCCAATACAGATATATTAGCCATGGAGGATAGCTTAAGGGAGGTCGTATCATTATGAAATGGCAGAAATACTTATACCTATTGCAGACAGGGAAAGAATCCCTAATCTTGTTTATTCGTAAAGCGATACGGTGGTTTTATCGGGAAAAGCCGTCAGAGTCCGGTGGTATTTATTATGTAGGCAGCGGCGAGGCCTTGCCGCCGCCTTTATCGGCAGAGGAGGAGCAGGCTTTGCTTGCAAGACTTACCGAAGGGGATAAAAGCGTCCGAGAAACTTTAATCGAGCGTAATCTGCGGTTGGTTGTTTATATTGCCCGAAAATTTGAAAATACCAGCGTTGGCATAGAAGATTTGATTTCTATCGGTACCATCGGCCTCATCAAAGCAGTAAATACCTTTGACCCCTTAAAGAAGATTAAATTAGCTACCTATGCTTCCCGCTGTATAGAAAATGAAATCCTCATGCACCTGCGGCGGAGCAACAAGCTGAAAACAGAAGTATCCTTTGACGAGCCGCTGAATACCGACTGGGATGGCAATGAATTATTACTTTCTGATGTATTAGGCACTGACAGTGATATTATTTACAAAGAAATTGAGGAAGAAGTAGATAAAAAGCTTCTCCGGTTGGCTATGGAAAAACTAAATGGCAGAGAAAAGAGGATTATGTTTTTACGTTTTGGCTTAAACGGCTATACGGAACGGACCCAGAAGGAAGTAGCAGAGCTTTTGGGCATTTCTCAGTCCTATATTTCCCGCTTAGAAAAACGGATAATCAAGCGGCTCCATAAAGAAATCAGAAAAATGGAATAAAAACTTGCCACGAAGTACAAAAAAATACCTATTACTTCTTACAGATAATCTTACTGTAGGAGTAATAGGTATTTTTTATTTTCATGATAGAGAATTATTCTGCGGTCTTTTGGGGAATATTATTTTTCTTAGGCGCATAGGCAAAGCTGGACTTGAATCGTAACAAGAGAGACAATATCAGCGCGATAATAAAGAGCGCCACGAAAGCATAAAGTACAACGGTATAGCCATTGTAGGCTTGTTTGCAATAAGCAATAAACATCGGAGCCAAGAGGCCTGCAATGCCCCAAGCGGTGAGGATATGGCCATGAATCATACTGAGCTGCTTCACACCGAAAATATCACTGAGGTATGCCGGCATACAGGAGAAGCCGCCGCCGTAACAGGTGATGAGGAGATATACCATGCCCACGAAAGCATTGCCGGTAAGGGACACTAAAAGATAATAACCAATAATTTCAATGACAAAGAATAATACATAAGTATTGGCTCTGCCAAAGAAGTCCGAAAAGGAAGACCAAGCAATACGGCCGGCGCCGTTAAATAAGCCGACGATACCAACCATAGCGGCGGCTTGAGCTGCCGTCATACCAGCCATTTCCTGTGCCATCGGGGAGGCGATGGAGAGGATGGCGATGCCGCAAAAAATATTGATGAAGAATAATGTCCAAAGCGCGGGGAATT
>CAMNVD010000136.1 GCA_946562005.1 uncultured Clostridia bacterium
CTGTAAATCTTCCTGATGTTTCTGGTCTATCTGTTCCGTCACTGTCAATCTTCCTGCCTGCTTTCTTAAAACTTGGGAGCCATATCAACACACAAGATATAGTACATGGCCAATAAATCACTCATGAAATAATGCCGCATTTATGGCGATGAAACCATAAATGCGGCATTATTTGCATCCAGCAAAAAGCAGCTGACTGCTGTTGCCCGAACTTTATTTTTTCTTTTCAGATTTATTACCTACCATTGTAAAGCAGACAACAGCCGCAACAATATAAAGAACAATGGTCACATAAAGCACGGTCTGATATCCGGTAGGATTAACCATAATCACTTCTGTGGTGCCATCGGCTAAAGCATGTGTCAGCTCAACCTCTGTTCCGAATTTGTTTACGATGAAAGAAGCCATCTGGTTTCCGGTAAGACCTGCAAAGGCCCATGCGGAAAGGGTAATGCCGTGGATTGCGCTGATGTTCTGCATCCCATAGTGATCAGAAAGCAGGGTGGGCACATTGCTAAAGCCGCCGCCGTATCCGGCATTTACAACAAACAGCAGAATCAGTACCAGAACCATCAGGAAAGTATTTTGTCCCATATTTGTGATACCACGTGTTAAAATTACCAATCCGGTTGCAACAATAGAAAGGACAAAGATGATTTTGTAAATGGTATTTCTGTCTTTAAAGGTATCTGCCCATGCGGAAAAACCAAGACGGCCGCCGGCATTGAATACTGCAGTAACGGAAGAGAGAATACCTACAATTCCCACTAATCCGATACACTTAACAATCATTTTTTCCTGGGAAATTAAAGCAAGTCCGCAGGTGATATTCAGGTAGAACATAATCCAGATACCAATGAAAGTAGTCGGTTTTGCTTTGATAACATCAATTGCGCGGGCGCCCTTTTCGGTAGAGGCAGGTTCATGCCAGCCGGCCGGCTTTGCTAAAAGCAGGTGTCCTACGAACATCATAGCAAAATAAACTACTGCCAGGATCAGGAACATCTTATAAATGCCGCCTTCTCCCAAAGAATCTAACAGCGCCTGCATAATCGGGCTTGCAATTGCCTTAGCAGCGCCAAAACCAGCTACAGCCAGTCCGGTTGCCAGACCCTTACGGTCCTCAAACCAGAGCATCAGCGTTTTTACAGGGGAGAGATAACCGGTACCAAGTCCCACACCCATAATAAAACCATAACAAACGTAAATGCCAAGCAGTGCAACAATACTTCCGGGATGTGCTCCGCCATACCAGATAAAAAAGCCGGTACCAGCCATACCTGATGCAAAGCAGATAGCGGCAATCAGGGACGATTTGTGGATATCCTTCTCCACAATATTTCCAAGGAAAGCGGCCGACATACCCAGGAAAAAGATGGCAAAACTGAACGCCCATTCAGTAGCACTTTTGGAGAAGCCTATGTAATCAGCTATTTCCTGGCTAAAAATAGACCAGCAGTAAACGGTACCTATGCTGCAGTGAAGTAACAGTGCGGGGATTGCAGCTCTCACCCATTTGTTTTGACTTTTCATGTTAATAACCATGCTCCTTTCTCGGTCTGAAAATTTGTGCCAAAGGGCACAAATCCAAACGAAGAATACCCGCCTTTTAAGGCGTTTTTTCAAGGCATTCTTCCCGCGTAAAAAAAATTCTACCTTTCCTATTATACATGAGACAATGTATTTTTCCAAGTGCAATTTCATTTTCTTTACCATGAAAATTGGGGACATTTACTTTTCACACGCTGTTCATATGTCCGTTCTATAGTACATTTTTTGTTTTTCTGTAAATAAAGAAACGGGGCAGCGGCTTTGCGGGAACCGGAAGCAGAAATCCGGTATGCCGTATACTGAATATAAAGGAAACTGCGCTCTTGTCATCGCATTTACGATTATGCTATAGTAAGGAACGTAGTAAAATGAAAAAGTATTGTAAAGGGATGATTGCGGTTTTACAGGAGGGGGAACTTGATAGAGGTAAAGCATTTAAAAAAGGAATTTAAAATACCTGTACAGAAAAAAGGCAGATTTGCAGCCGTTCGAAACCTGTTTTCAAGCGAATATACTATTAAGCGGGCGGTGGATGATATCAGCTTTTGCGTTGGGAACGGAGAGATTGTAGGATTTATTGGAAAAAACGGAGCGGGGAAATCCACCACCATAAAGATGCTGTCCGGCATTTTGAAGCCAAGCGCGGGAAGCGTGACGGTAGATGGGATAAGGCCCTTTGAGCAGCGGATGGAAAATGCCAGGCAGATCGGAGTGGTATTCGGCCAAAAAACACAGCTTTGGTGGGATGTGCCTCTGATAGAAAGCTATCGCCTGCTGCGGGAAATATACAGAATCGATAATATAACTTACCAGAAAAATCTTGAAAGATATATACCCATGCTGGGGCTGGAGGAAGTAATCAATAAACCGGTACGTCAAATGAGTTTAGGGCAACGGGTGAAGTCGGATATCTGCGCAGCCCTTCTTCATGACCCTAAGATTTTATTTTTGGACGAGCCTACGATAGGTGTGGATGTTGTATCAAAAAAGTATCTTCAGGATTTCATTTCCGAGGTGAATCGGGAAAAGGGCACTACTGTTTTGCTTACCACCCATGATATGGGGGACATAGAAAAGCTCTGTTCCCGGGTGGTGGTAATTGACTCGGGCCATTTGATGTATGACGGCGATTTGGAAAGCATGGTACAGCGGTTTGGCGCGATCCGTTCCCTG
>CAMNVD010000137.1 GCA_946562005.1 uncultured Clostridia bacterium
ATAATATAAAATAGCCCCCACAGCTACAGACATCATCGTGTAAGCAAAGGATAGCTTTTTCCCTGCACAAAACCGAGCAAAAAGAACTTCACCGATAATCACAGCAGCAAGGCCGATAACGATAGCGCCCCGCCCCATATTCACATCTGCCGAGCCTTGATATTGGGCATAAATACCGCCGGAAAGCCCCACTAAGCCATTAGAAAGCATCAATGCCAGTACCTTCATGCCATTGGTATTAATACCCTGGGCACGGGACATATGGAGATTACAACCAGTCGTACGGATAGCAGCCCCCAGCTCTGTGCCAAAGAACCAATAAAGCACAGCGATGAGAATCAAGGAACCCAGAATCAGAAAGGAGAAAAAACTAGCCCGTGTTGCCGCATCCCCCGTTACATAGCGCAAAGATGCAACTAAGGGATACTGGTCCACATTAATCCCCTGGTTAGATTTTCCCATAATGCCCAGATTCACCGAGTATAGGGAAATCTGCGTCAAAATGCTGGCTAAGATTCCAGGAATCCCTAATGCCGTATGCAACATTCCCGTAATCATCCCTGCAAGCATACCGGCAAGAAATGCAAAAATTAATGCATTCACCGGATGCATACCGCTACGAATGAGCATAACAGCCACAGCCCCACCAGTAGCAAGAGAGCCATCTACCGTCAAATCTGCAAAATCTAACAGACGAAACGTGATAAAAACACCTAGCGCCATCACGCCCCAAATCAACCCCTGCGCCACACTACCTGGCAAAGCCCGTACCAATGCCATAGGGTCCAACGATGCAAAATATTCTAATAGCATATGAAAACCAATCCTTTACTTTGATGATGGAAAAAGATTCTCCAGTAATATCACGCCTGACAACAAGATAAAACAAAATGTTCCCCATTGTCATTCTGAGGTATGAAATACCGAAGAACCTTTTTCGGATTCCTCTATTTGCTTTTCTCAGTAGAACCCCAGACTATTCAGCGTCAGCGATTGGTTCATAACCTTCCGGAATAGTAATACCTAAAGAATCGCAAAGTTTTGCATTGTATTTTTTAGTTACTTGCGGTGCGTATTCAATGTTCATGGTTGCAATATCAGCACCATTTACCAATACGTCGTAAGCCATTTCCCCTGCTTTATAACCAATATCATAGTAGCTAATAGAAAGAGTTGCTACCCCGCAACCACGGCAGATATTTTCTTCCCCAGCAATAATCGGAACTTTTGCCGGTTCACAGATATTGTTG
This sequence comes from uncultured Clostridia bacterium, assembly GCA_946562005.1. Taxonomy (GTDB): domain Bacteria; phylum Bacillota; class Dehalobacteriia; order UBA4068; family JAAVYR01; genus JAAVYR01. Next base: position 1,251 of record CAMNVD010000137.1, read on the forward strand.
ATAATTTCAGTAGCGTCAGCCATGGTGTTATCAGTAGGGATATAAAGTACGTCACAATCAGCGATAGCCGCAGTTACCACAGATTGGATTTCATTAGAATCAGCAGCGGTAAATTCTGCATAAGCAATACCATCCTGGTCAAGAGCTAACTTGAAAAGGTCTGCTTGATATTTAGAGTTTGGTTCACCAGAGCAATATACAATCCCTACTTTTTTCACATCAGGGAACAATTCTTTGAGCACTGCTTCCTGTTCGTTAATAGGAGCCAAGTCACTAGTACCAGAAATATTAGTACCGGTAGCGCCCGACCAATCCTTAATATCCAAAGCAGTAGCATAATCTGTGATAGAAGTTCCTAAAATCGGGATGGTATTAGTAGCTGCAGCAGAAGACTGCAAAGCAGTGGTCGCATTGGCTAAAATCAAATCTACATTGGAAGAAACAAAGCTATTGGCAATAGTTGCACAATTAGCCTGTTCATTTTGGCCATTTTTCACATCAAATTTTACATTAGCTTCACCGAATTTTGCGATAGCCCCTTCTTTAAAACCTCTAGTCGCTTCGTCTAAAGCAGGGTGTTCTAATTGTTGCAAAATCCCGATGGTATAAACTTTATCACCGTCGCCGCCATTGCCATCTGGCTTTTTATCTGCATCACCATTACCACAGCCAGCAAGCATTCCTACCATCATAGTACCAGCAAGAAACATCGTTAATAGTTTTTTTGTTTTCATGTTAAATCCTTCCTTCTTTCTTCCGTTTTACATTTTAACATTTTTATAAGCTCTTTCCAGATACAGCCTAATATATCTAAAAAGATTTATACACTAAAAATTATAACCTTCACCAACTGATTTCGCAATGGGGAATTTAAGCTTTTCTGCTTCTTTCTGAAAAATTCTATCAATTTTTTATTGTGTCCATCCTCTATTTCTGCTATAATTGCTGTTAATTTACATATTTCAGGCAAAGAGCCTGTTGTAAAAGATTAAGGGCATATCCCAAAAGGAGGATTTTCTATCATGGCAATCAAAGACTTTTTAGTAAAAAAAGATATTCGTTTTACCTTCAAACGCTATATTCAAGACGCATTATCCGCTATGGCATTAGGGCTTTTTGCTTCTCTTCTTATTGGACTCATCCTCAAAACCATCGGAGAGCAGACCATTCTCCTCTGGGGAGAGAATACCATCTCTGCCTTTTTGGTATCCATCGGCGGCAAGGCCATGGCTATGATGGGCGCAGCTGTCGGCGTTAGCGTGGCCTATGGACTCAATGCCCCGCCGCTGGTACTTTTCGCCTCTGCTATTACAGGCGCTTTGGGCGCAGACTTAGGCGGTCCTGCCGGCGCCTTCGCAGCCGCCGCTGTGGGCAGTGAGTTTGGCAAAGCCATTTCCAAAGAAACCAAAGTAGATATTATGATAACTCCTGCTGTCACTTTAATATTCGGCAGTCTT
>CAMNVD010000138.1 GCA_946562005.1 uncultured Clostridia bacterium
CCCATAGCTTCGCCTAGACGAGCCATTTCTGCAAGACCTCTCGTCATAAGCGCTGCCTTGGTATTATCCCCCAGACCTAAGCCATCTACAACGCCTGCACCTAAAGCAATGATATTTTTTAGTGCGCCACCTAGCTCTACCCCAATCACATCATCATTGGTATAGACACGGAAATAATCAGACATAAACACCGTTTGGATTTCTTTTGCCGCTTCCATTGCAAGAGAAGACACAACCACAGTAGTAGGTAGTTTTTTTGCTACTTCCTCTGCATGGCTAGGCCCGGAAAGCACTACAATATCATGGCTAGGCAATTCCTCTGCTAATACTTGTGAGAGCCGCAATAATGTATCTTTTTCAAACCCCTTCGCCACATTGACAATGATTGCCCCTTGCGGAATAAACGGCGCTGCCTGCCGTGCCACAGAACGCACCACATGAGAAGGTACGGCAAAAACAACCACTTCAGCTCCGGACAATGCTAACGCCATATCACTGCTGATTTCTACATCAGCAGGCAAGGCTACCCCAGGTAAGAACTGTTTGTTTTCCTGTTCCGCCAATACTTCTGCTGCGTGTTCTGACTGCCAAGTCCATAACCGCACCTGATAACCATTATCTTGCAGCAATAAATACAAAGCAGTACCCCAGCTACCTGCCCCTAAAATCGTGATTTTTTTCATAAGCCCTTCCTTTACCCCTCTCTGTCTGCGATAAAACTATTTTCTTTTCATATGTAAGCAAATGAAGCACTAAATATCAAAGAATTTTTTACGATTGATTTTGCTTTCGGTGTGGTCTAAAATCCGCTGAATATTAGAACGATGCTTGTAAATGATAAATGCTACAAAAATAAAAAGCAGCAGTTTATAGACAAAATATTTTTCATAAAACAAGGCAAAGAAAAAAACGACTATTACAGCAGCAATACTACCTAAAGAAACATAACTGCTAAGGAAAGTCACAATAGCCCAGGTACCGATGCCTACAAGCCCCGTTACCGGCATCAATGCCATAAGGAAACCAAAGCCTGTGGCAATCCCCTTACCGCCTTTGAAATTAAGCCAAACAGGTAGCATATGCCCGGCAACCGCCGCTACACCGCTGGCAAGACCGCACATGGGTCCGCCTAACTTAAGACCAATCTCAGCAGCAAGAAAACCCTTGAGTGCATCTAGGCAAAAGACAGCAATGCCCCATTCTTTCCCCAGCACACGAGTGACATTGGTCGCTCCCACATTACCGCTGCCATGCTCCCGGATATCAATACCCTTTACATATTTACCAATAAGCAAACCAAAAGGAACAGAACCAAGAAAATAACCAATCAGAATGGAAATCAATCCCCAGAAAATATCCATCAGAGCCTTATTCCTCCTTTTCCCGCTTCCGTATTAAAAGCCATACCGGCGTTCCTGCAAAGCCAAAATTTTCCCGGATTTGATTGACAAGATACCGTTCATAGGAAAAATGCATGGCTTCCGGCTCATTGACAAAAATCACAAATTTGGGCGGCTTTACCCCTACCTGGGTGCCATATAATAGCTTCAGCCGCTTTCCTTTATCTTGAGGAGGTGGATTGAGCATCGCCGCCTCCACTAAAAGCTCATTGATTCTTGCTGTAGGGACCCGATGATTTTGCTGCTCGGTAATGAAGTTGACAATAGGAAGAATCTTATCTACCCGCTGTCCAGTTTTAGCCGAAACAAAAATAGAAAGAGCATAGTCTAAAAAGGCCATTTCCTCTTTGATTTTCTTTTCAAACTTATTCATGGTCTTGTCATCTTTGACCGGCAAATCCCATTTATTCACCACAATAAGCATACCCTTGCCTGCATCGTGAGCATAGCCTGCGATATGTTTATCCTGCTCGGTAATGCCGTCTACGGCGTCTAAAACCATGAGCACTACATCACAACGGTCGATGGCCTTCATAGAGCGAGCAACACTGTATTTTTCTGTCGGTTCATTGACTTTGCCACGCCGGCGCATCCCAGCAGTATCAATAATCACATACTCCTGCCCTTCCCGCTGAAAGACAGTGTCAATGGCGTCTCTGGTCGTCCCAGGAATATTAGAGACAATTACCCGTTCCGAGCCTAAGATTTTATTGACCAAAGAGGATTTTCCTACGTTGGGTCGGCCAATTACAGCAATTTTAATGGTGTCAGGGTCATAGTCTTCATAGTCTTCATCAGGAAAATACTTTACCACCTCGTCTAATAAATCTCCGATATTCATACCGTGACCGGCGGAAATACCGACTGGGTCGCCTAACCCTAAATTATAAAACTCATAAATCAGGGATTCATCATCAAAGTTATCCAGCTTATTTACAGCCAACACCACAGGCTTGCCGCATTTCCGCAAAAGATGAGCGGCTTCTTCGTCATCATCAGTAAGACCGCTTTGCCCATCCACCACGAAGATAACCACATTGGCTTCTTCTATGGCGATTTCTGCTTGGGCTTTTACCTGGTGAGGGATTAATCCATCCGGCGTATTAAACTCAATGCCGCCGGTATCAATGATCGTAAAATCATAATCTAGCCAGGTAGCGTCACGATATAACCGGTCGCGCGTAACACCCGGCTTATCTTCTACAATGGCATGACGTCCGCCAGCTAAGCGATTAAACAATGTAGATTTGCCTACATTTGGGCGGCCCACAATGGCCACAATTG